>JBFLZR010000005.1:0-155000 GCA_040756055.1 Candidatus Zixiibacteriota bacterium | reverse complement strand
GTGACGCCAGTCGCATCGCAGGGTAGCTGCGTTGGGAAGGGATAAGCGCTGAAAGCATCTAAGTGCTAAGCCCACTCCAAGATTAGATTTCCCAGGTCGTAAGACCTCCTAAGACCCCTGGAAGATGACCAGGTTGATAGGTCACAGATGTACGCACAGCAATGTGTTTAGTCGAGTGATACTAATAGGTCGGGCGGCTTAACCGATTAAAATTTACTTGAGATCTGCATTCTGTTATGCAGCCTGTTGGGTGATACATTTGTATCAACGAAAAACTCTATGAAAATTCTCGGTAGCGATAGCGACGGGGTCACACCTGTTCCCATTCCGAACACAGTAGTTAAGCCCGTCTACGTCGATGGTACTGCTCGGGAGACCGTGTGGGAGAGTAGAAAGCTGCCGGGTTAAATTAAGCCCTCTGGAAACAGAGGGCTTTTTTTTCTTGTAGACATTTCTTGTAGGTTACTTCCTGTAGGGCAGGAGCCTTCCCTCGGGTGCCCCGCAGCTTGCTGTGGGATCGTGGGCGGCAGATGCCCTCATCTGCCCCAACCGCCGCAAAAATGTCTTTGACAGATTATAGAGAAAAGCATATATAATTCTTATAAATCAGCGGGAGGGTTTGCTTTTGCCCCGCTCCGTCAAGAATCAGTAGGTCGAAATCCCTTGTGGTTTCGACATACCGGGTTCCAAATCCACAATTCAAGATGTCGAAACCTCCCCGCCGATAGCGGAGACCCTATCGGGCAGGGGATTTCGACCTACTCCCCGTATTCGATAGTAGTGTCTATTTTGAAGTGCTCCCCCCAGTCACGCGAATAATAACCGCGAGCACTAAAATCACCAAGCGATGACGCGGCATATTCTATTGGCTTATGGACCAATCCATGTTTGACCGGGTTGTAATGGATGTAATCGATATGCCTGTTCAGGTCATCTGCGTCACGGATAATATGATCGTAAAACCGGTTTTGCCAGACTCTACCGCGATCAAGTGCTTGACGTATGCGATAACCAGCAGAAAAACTCAATTTGACCTTCCGCATAAGCGATGACAGCTCGCTCTGCCTGATGTCAAGTAGCAGATGGAAATGATCCGGAAGGATCACCCATGCGAGAACCTCTGCTGACCAGGTCTTTGTGTGTCTCGCCAGTGAATCGAGCAACAGGTCCGAATTATCCAGAAGGATAGGCATGCGCTCATGGGTCACATGCGTTAGAAAGATCAGATCGTCCTTCCGGTGGTATCGCCTGATGTTAGTCATAATGTTTCTGTGGGAAATTGCAGCACGCTGCGCACTATTGCATTTCCTCCCGCTATCACCCGCCGATGAATATGCAATATATATGTGTATGTGTCAATAGCGGTAGGTCGAAATCCCTTGTGGTTTCGACATACCGGGTTGCAATTCCACAATTCAAGATGTCGAAACCTCCCCGCCGATAGCGGAGACCCTATCGGGCAGGGGAATTCGACCTGCTCACTCCATAGCTTCTGCCAGTCCACAAAAAAATCCCCATCACCCATTAAAGTTTCCACCCGTCAGCCGATACAATAATCAGGCTGAAGGTCGACTGAAAAGTCCACATGTCAGCCGATGGGAGGGTCCCATTGGGGATGACCCGCAACGGGAGAATGACGACCGGGGAGGAAACAACAGGGGAGACATCAGGGGAGAACACAACCGGGGAGGAACGTAGCGGGGAGACGTCCACAGGGAATGCATCCGATAGGGCAAAACTTCGACGGGGAGGTCGAAGACTATTTCCGAATAATATGAAACGAAGTTGACAGTCCGGGCAGATGAAGGCATCTGCCGCGCACGACTGTCGCGAAGATGACAGGAGTCTAAGTCCGCCAATGGCGGACTTGCTCTACGAAGATCAACAATATTACAGCAGTTTGCCAACCATCCATTCGATCAGGTAGAAAATATCAAAAAACAGTTCGACAACAATCATTCCGGAAATGGCGCCTACCATAAAGTGTAGCTTTTTCAAGCGCCCTTTGCCGTAGTACACCATCCAGTATGGACCCCGATACTCGTACAGTGAGAGCATATAACCACCTATTAGACCGGTGAATCCCAGTATCAACAGGCTTTCAATCACAATTATCGGTGTCCGGATGAAAGCCGACTTGAAGATAGGAGCCAAGATTGACGGCATGCCCAATTCCGTGCGGGAGAGAGCCCAGAAGAGACCGTAAACGAGGGCGACAGCATAGAACCCCCACGGTTTCGGCCAGACTCCGCCACGAGAAGCGATCCAGATGTCGTCCTTTAATCTCTGCTCTCTCTCACTGATAAATGGGAATCGGTTGAAAAACATGTCCTATCGGTCCTCAATAAAACCGGGTCTCGGCCCGCCGCGGACGGACTCGGAAACCTTCGCCGGAATGACGAATCTCAGGATTCGTTCTATTACTTGATGCCAACAACTAACTCTAATAAATCCGAGTCAAACAGGTCCTGCGGAGACACCACTGGTTCATCGGAAGGGAACTTCTCACCCCAGCGTTGGGCCATAATCTTTCGCACTTCTGGATGTGACAGGTCATAGTCACCCATGGGCCGCAACGAAGCAAGCTCGATGCCGGCCCCGATGTGGTACAGTTTCCAGACGAATTCCGAACAATACAGTTCGCTGTCGGACCAGGCAAAATAAATGTCGTAATCACGACCAAGATAACTCCGGCCTATCGTCCTCATCGAGTCAATAACTAACGCATTCAGAAGAGTGTCTGCGCCCCGGAGACGCTTGACCACATAGTGTCCGGTGGTGTCCCGTTCAATCCACTCGTCAAGAGGAGTGACGCGGACCGGTTGAACCGCCTCCCAGACTATCGGTTGTCCATCCTCGAAGAATATTACTCCGCAGTGACTATACTCTGATTGGGTGGCCAGTTTGACGGCGGTACTTTGGCGGGACGGAAAATCCTGGAATACTATGTCTCCATCTTTGAGCGCCGGTGCAGATGTGTCTGACCCCTGGCAAGTCACAAATGATGCAATACCCGCCAGGATCAGAAAAACGAACAGCCGCCTCGGTCTCATGGGAACTTTCTCCTCTCTCAGAGCATCTCCTTCAGTATCTTGAAGCAAGTAGTCGTTGCGGTGAATCGGTGTCAACAAAATAGACTATTGCCTTTAACGTGGGGTTTCTTGGAACCCGTAGTTCCGGTTGAGCGCCGAGCTGCGAACTTGATCTATGGCAGGAGACTAAGAAGGCTCCTGCCTAGACTGTAGGTTCCGGTTGTCAAGTGTGAATCCCGAACTCAAAGCTTGCACTTTCGCTACAACTTCGATGGAAAACACACCAGCGTTCCTGTAGTCAAAAAACAGTAGTCCGAAATCCCTTGCGGTTTCGACATATTGAACCCGTAATCAATACAATTACCGCTGTGCGAGGATTCATGATGAAAGAGCTGGCGAAAATAGAGCAGCAAATTGGCTTTCTATAACCGGGGTATTCAACTGCCTGAAAACAGCTTAGAAGGGAAAATGTGCTTTTGGGCCCCCTTTAAAAATGACGAAACAAAGCCAAATCGAGTGTGATGATTCAACGACGGTACGGCTTGTCGGTCGTTTGTCAGGCTGGGACCGGTGGCCGAAAACGACGTTCGCCGGGCACAATCATCCGAGAGTCAGCCGACACCGAACCGGCTATTGCCTGAAGAGGCGGGGGAATCGCCCGGTCAACAGAAGGCCTGTACGCGAGGAGTGGTCAATGCTTGAGAAAGTCGCTTCTATTAACTTGACCCCGGATTTTGGGACAGTTATTCTTTTGACTGACACTGGCGGATTATAACGCTGCCCGACGGAGCCGCCAGCGAACCTCAGATGATCGTTGCCTAAGGAAGGTCAGGGCAAAGAATGAATTTTATTACGTTTCTCCGTCGCCTGAAGGACAAAATGTTCGCTAATATGGGGCAATGCCATCCGGCAAAGCTGGTGGCTCTTGGATATCTTTCATACATTCTGATCGGCTGGTTGCTGCTGGCTCTTCCATTCATGAACAATTCAGGTGTAACCGCCCTCGACAATTTATTCATAGCTACTTCTGCGGTTTCGACCACCGGTCTCGTGACAGTCGATATAGCGAAATCGTACACTTTTCTGGGTCAACTTGTGATACTCCTGCTTATTCAGATAGGGGGCGTGGGGTACATGACGTTTGGTTCGTTCGTGATTCTATCGCGCTCCCCGGAAATCACGAAGCGTCGAGCCGAAATCAGCGAAACTGTTTTCAGTTTACCCGAATCATTTCGAATCGACAAATTTTTGCGTAGCGTAGTCAGGTTCACCATAGTCATTGAATTCCTTGGGGCGGTTGCCCTGTATTTCGCATTCACTTCCGCAGGAGTTCCCGACGCGGCTTGGCAGGCAGTTTTTCACAGTGTGTCGGCATTTTGTACTGCTGGATTCAGTCTGTTTTCCACGAGTTTTGAGAGTTTCTCTGCCAACTTCTGGTTGAATATCATCATAGCCGTGCTAAGCTATCTCGGAGCCATAGGGTTCATTGTATGCGTAGACTATTGGCGCAAAATTCGCGGAAAAGTCAAACAAGTCACGCTCACGAGCAAGATCATCTTGTGGGTTACCTTCTGGATTACTCTGGTCGGAGCCGCCTTGATCTTCATGGGCGAGCCATCGATAAACCAGCATCGAACGGAAGATCGCATACTGGAGTCCCTATTCCAGGCAATGACCGCTATCACGACCGTTGGTTTCAACACGGTGAGCATCGGAGCCTTATCCAATGCGTCTTTGCTGATTATAATCATGATGATGGTGGTGGGGGCATCGCCCAGCGGCACAGGCGGCGGATTGAAATCTACCACCTTCAGTGCCTTGCTTGGAGTAATGAAAAGCGCGTTGAAGGGCCGCCATGAAGTTACTTTCTGGGGTAAGCTGGTGCCCTCACGGCGGGTGTGGTCAGCTATGGCAAGTTTGTCATTTTATTCCAGCGCCCTACTTATCGGCGCCTATCTGCTCGAACTCACCCAGCAAACCTCATTCGCCGCAAACGTGTTTGAGGCCGCATCTGCGCTCGGAACGGTTGGTCTCAGCACAGGTATAACCGCCAGCCTGACCGATTTGGGAAAATGCATTCTGATCTTGCTCATGTACTGCGGCCGCCTGGGACCTGTAACTTTCGGTATGGCGCTGTTTCATAAACCGCCAAACTACCAGGTCTCTTCAGATTCAGACCTGGTGGCGTAGTCCTCAAGTATATCACACATTTCGGGGCCTGCGACACTGAACAAAAGCCGGTGGCGAATGGCGCAAAAAAACGCCGCGGAGGAGATATGAAGGCAAGCGATGAGCCGATCGTTGTCGAAGAAACCTACGAAGCCTCTATCGAGACTGTCTGGGAGGCGATCACAAATGTCGAATTGATGCGGCAATGGTATTTTGACAATATCCCTGCGTTCAGGCCCGAAGTCGGGTTCGAGACACAGTTCAACGTGAAAAGCGGCGAGCGCAATTTTCCTCACCTGTGGAAAGTAACCGATGTTTCTCCGTTGGAGAGAATTGTCTACACGTGGAAATTCGAAGGCTATCAGGGAGACTCGTTTGTAGTTTGGGAGTTGTCGCGCGAAAATAAATCCACCCGGTTGAAGCTGACGTGTCATATCACCGAAGATTTCCCCGATGGTATCCCCGAATTCAAAAGAGAAAGCTGTATAGCCGGATGGGAATATTTCCTGAAGCAACGCCTCAAAGACTTCCTGTCCAAAAGACGTTGATATATTCGATACACAAGCGAAAGGAGCCAAGGATGAAGAGATTGATTCTGGCCGGTTTGATGCTGGCGGTTTGTGGCGGCGGCTTTTCCAGCGCACAGGAAGCATCGGATTCACCGACCCAGGAAGAGTTGATGGCCAGGGCGATAGAACTGGCAACGCCGGGCGACGAACACAAGATGTTGGAGAAGCTGTGCGGCGTGTGGGATTTTGAGGCTACGATGTGGATGCAGCCGGGAGCCGAACCGGTTGTCTATCCGGGTCAATCCGAGGCGAAGTTGGTGCTCGGGGGCCGCTTCCTGTACGGAGAGTTTACCACTGAGGCCGGTGAGTTGTCGGGGGAAGGCATTTACATTATGGGGTTTGACCGCTGGCGCGAAGAGTTCACCTATGTCGGCTTCGACAGCTGGGGGACATATTACCTTACGGCCGCCGGAGCCTACGACAGCGTGACCAACAGCATCACGTTATACGGCGAGGATGATGATCCGGTGACCGGCTATGCTCAACAGTACGACTTTGTTGTGACTTTCGTATCCGATGACAGCTGGCGGTTCGAGGTCATATATTATGATGAAGCGCACACGATGGGAGCCGAAGAGTTCAAGATGGTCGAGGTGAATTACACCCGCGCCAAATAGACGAAATCCGGACACAGTGGACGCCACGCGCCCGATGAGAGTGTTCGCCATAGCCCATCAGGCACGTTTTTAGTTGCAATCTGTCGAACGCAATCCTACCATCAGGTCAGACTGAGCCTTCAATGCCGGAGTCAGACATAACAACATCAAGGAGGTTGATAATGAAAAAACTGGTCATTGTGCTGGCGGTGATACTTCTGACCGCTACTTTTGCTCAGGCCACTGAACTGGGGTTCAAGGCCGGCCTGAATATGGCCAACCTTTCGGGTGATATCGAAAACAATAAAACCATGACGACATTCGGCGGCGGTGTGTTTGCCAGGTTGTCAGTCGCGCGGCAGTTTTTTGTCAAGCCCGAATTGCTCTATGTGATGAAAGGTACCCAGGCAGACAGCGATGAAGTCGAGGATAAGCTGAAATTCGAGTATATCGAGATCCCGGTTCTCGTCGGGTATCAGTTCCCGACGCCGGGTCCGGTCAGTCCTTCCATATTCGCCGGTCCTTCGCTCGGAATACTGATGAGCGCGAATAATGAAGAGGAAGGCGAAGAAACGGACATCAGCGATGTAGTTAAGAGCACCGATTTTGGCCTGGTTTTCGGAGGCGGCGTTGATGTAGCGATTGGGACCGGCGGCAAGCTCACATTCGACGGCCGATACACTTTTGGTTTATCGAATCTGAATGATGATGAAGACTTCACCCAATACGAACTCAAGAACCGAGTCTTCTCCTTTTATGTCGGCTACTCGTTTGCGATTGGCATGTAAGTGACATTCAGGGCTAAAATTCCCGCGGGGCGACATGGCAGGCCTGTATTCTTGTGGAATTGCCCAAATGTTTTTTGTTGCCAACAGTTTGTGACAAATTTAGTATCATATTCGGTTCGAGCCTTTTATGCCAAAGTTAAGCATAACCAAATCAAGGAGGTTTGTTGTGAGAAGAATCGTTATCGTGCTGGCGGTGGTGCTACTGACTGCCGCTTTTGCGCAGGCAACTGAACTTGGATTCAAGGCGGGCCTGAATCTGGCCAACCTTACCGGTGACGTCGAAAACAATAAGGCTATGATGACTTTTGGTGGCGGAGCGTTTGCCAAATTCATGGTCGCCCCTCAGATTTTCATTAAGCCCGAAGTGGTCTATATGATGAAGGGTACCAAGGGAGATTCGGATGATTTTGATGAGAAGATGAAATTCAACTATATCGAGATCCCGGTACTTCTTGGCTATCAGTTCCCGACGCAAGGTTCGGTCAGTCCCTCTTTATTCGTCGGCCCGGCGGTGGGCATACTAATGAGCGCCAAGTACGAGCTGGAAGGTGTCGAAGTGGATATCAAGGATTTCACGAAGAGCACGGATTTCGGTCTTGTACTTGGTGGCGGCGTGGACTTCGGGCTTGGCACGAGCGGCAAACTTGCTTTTGACGCCCGCTATACCGTCGGTCTGACCAATTTAAATGATGATGTTGACGCCGATGAGTTTGAATTCAAAAACACAGTGTTTTCTTTCTTTGTCGGCTACGCGTTCCCGATTGGCCAGTAGCCTCAAGTTCAGTTATAAAATCATAAGGGCGGACCAAGCAGTCCGCCCTTCTCGTTACCGGCAATTGAATCGGGCAGGCTAACCGCAAGGTTTTAAGTTGACAACTCAAGCCGCCAAAGCCTTTCTATTTGTGGTAGCCAACATCAATAACATCAGATTCCAGACGCGGGGGTAAAGCCATGGAAGAACAGACCCAAGTAATCAAGGAACTCAGTATGCCGCTGTACCAGTCAAAGGGATGGCTGAAATTGCTGGGCATCGTGATGATCATACAGGGCGTGTTTACGGCCCTGACACTTGTCGGAATCGTAATTGCCTGGTTGCCCATCTGGCTGGGTGTGCTTTTGTTCCAGGCAGCATCGGCCGCCGAGTCAGCACAGTTTTCGGGCAATAAAGAGCAACTGATGGCATCACTGAATAAACTCAAAATGTATTTCATTATCAACGGAGTGTTGATGGTGATCTTGCTGCTTTTTGTAGCCTTCCTGGTGTTGAGTATGCTCATAGCCGGCGGGAGTTTTCTCAATCAGATGGGTGGATATTAGACGCCTCCGGGGAGAATTTACGACGGGTTCGACGATGGACCTGTCCTGTTTTTTCGCGCACGGATGCAATCAAGGCCCCTTAGAAACGAGGGGCCTTTTAATCTTTCGCCGTCCGCTGAGTTACTCCAGAGCCGGATTGTAAGAGACCACGAGCTTGTTATCAGTACCGAACTCATAGACGTTCAGGACTATCTCGTCAAGGGTGCCGTAATGAGCAAGGTAGAGATCGGCAATCGGGGTTAGGTCAAAATAAACAGTCTCTGTAAAGATAGCATCGCACGGGTCGGGCTCACTGCTGACACGAACATACAGGTAGGCCTGTACGGGGTCTGATTCCAGGAATGCGGCCGGGGTCATAAAGCACTCAAAGAAATGCTCTTTGCACCCGCCGGAGTACTGGACCTTGGCCGTCATGATGCCGTCATCCACAGCGACCTCCAGCAGTGAGAATGCTCGCGGCCAGACATCGGTGATGATGACAGGGCTCAGACTATCCTGATCACTCAGCACTGAATTGTTGCCGCCGCCGATTATCACAGCGTTAACCGAGCTGTCGCTGCTGTCAGAGCACTGCATTATCGTAAGCAAAAGAAGCAGTGCGACCAGGCTAATAAATATACGCGTCATGGCTTAAGCCTCCCTTTGGTATTTTGTGACCCTATACAATATAAAGACGGGTAACGTATAGTTACGCAAAAAGTTTTTTGTCTGTGGTGGGCGCCAGCGGAACGGTGTCGCGTAAGCTAATGTCAGTCAACGAGGTGCCTTGGGGGTGCGCACCGCAAAAGACTTGGGGTCGATAGCGCGTTGGACAGCGAGGATACCATCGAGATGGTCGCACTCGTGCTGAAGCAGCTCCGACAGGTCACCTTCGAGGTTCCACGAGATCTCGTTGAACTTAAGATCGCGAAAGGTGATTCTGCCCGTTTTGTGACGCTTTACTTTGACTTGAAGATGCGGGAAGGACATGCAATTGTCCCAGACTGTCATCATGTCCTTACTCAAATCAAACAGGATGGGGTTGATCAAAACGACAGGTTGATCGATGAACATGTAGATCAGCCGTTTGGCCACGCCTATCTGGGGCGCGGCAATAGCGCGTCCGAAGCCGTAAGTCAGCCTGAAGTCCATCATGGTGTCGTGCATGTCTGCCACCACACGACGAAGGACGGGGAGTTTCTCATGGCTGACCTCTTCGGCCTTTTGATAAAGACGCGGGTCGCCCAACTGTATAATTTCCCGAACTGACATGATAGTCTCCTGAAGTTTCCTCACCATGTCAAACATACTCAAGTTTCTCCGAAACGCAAGGGAATCAGGGCCGGGTGTGGGTAGATCGGGACTTGACTTTATTTAACAATCGAGCGTTCTTGGGTCGTCGAGTGATGAATATAAACTGGAGACAGCGATTGTCACGCAAGCCCAAAGCAAAAGTAAAGCCAGAGAGAGGCAGCAAACACGCCGATTTGAACGTGAAGATTGGTGCGAAAAACGAAGATGACCTCATTGAGATAATTGGCGGTTCCGGCGGTCCGGCGTTGATTCTGATTCTCGATACGGTACAGGACCCGCATAATCTTGGCGCGTGTTTGAGGACGGCCGACGCTGCCGGAGCACACGCGGTGGTGGCTCCGAAAGACCGTTCGGTCGGTCTGACCGATACGGTCCGAAGAATTGCCTCCGGAGCGGCAGAGAGCATACCGTTCGTTCAGGTAACGAATCTGGCCAGGACAATGGAGACTGTTAAGGCGGCCGGACTCTGGATTGTCGGTACATCAGATGCCGCGGATAAGACTGTTTTCGAGATGGACATGACCGGTCCGGTGGCAATTGTGATGGGTAGTGAGGGGACAGGCCTGCGCCGATTGACGGAGGAGCACTGTGATTTTATGGCAAAGATTCCGATGTCCGGGTCGGTGGAATGTCTGAATGTCTCGGTAGCTGCGGGGGTTTGTCTTTTCGAGGCCGTGCGGCAACGTCGCGGCAAATAATTACCCGACAGAACACTTCAATATCGGGCTGCCGTATGTCCGGGTCGATTTGATCCCGCTACAGGGGCTCATCTCTTGACATTTAAAATGTGTGGCCGCCTGCGAGGCCACAGGCGGCCACTAATCTGAACTAAGCACCACCTCCTATGATGGTTTTGGTTCAGCCCCTGTTGACATGAAGGGGCACTACCAACTACTCAGCCCTTACAATTGCTACATCCGTTGTAGCGGTCATCTTGAAATTGCCTCTTTGCTGCGGAGCGGAGCTTGACTGGTAGTCACTAATAAGCTACTCAAGCAGGTGTTCCTGTCAACAAAAACATCGTAAGTCGTTGCGGGGTCATGCGATGGCGGGCTGCAAAACTGACGGGAACACCGTTGATTAAAGTTGCATTACAGAGGGCAATGGTTTAGTTTTGCCACTTAATGACTTTGAAAGGGGATCATAACAAATGAGGACCATTCTGATTGCCGGAAGCGTTATTGTTACATTTGCCCTGCTGAGTTACACAATTGGAATTATAACGGAACAACGAAGGCGTGTGATAACGAATGTGGTTCTGGTCTTTTTGACAATCGGTGTATCGCTGGATGTTACGGCTACGGCTTGCATGATCATTGGGTCAGAGAACAGTCCGTTTACACTGCACGGTATTCTCGGATATTCTTCTCTGGCGGCAATGCTTACCGACACGATATTGATTTGGAGGTTTCGTCTGGCAAATGGGGCAGCAGCCACGGTCCCACGGGGGCTTCACTTGTATTCCCGGATTGCCTACTCCTGGTGGGTGCTTGCCTATATCACCGGCGGAGTGCTTGTAGCGACACGGCAGGGATGAAGTAGCAGTCTATGTCTATCGGGTAAGACGACCAATCATCATCAGTTATCAATGCACGAAAAAAGCCGAGGAACTATTTCGGCGGCTTGGCTGTTTTTGTCATGAAAGTCGCGAAGTCTATAGTCAAGGAGAAACATGATGTTGAGAAAGTCAGCAATTGCGATAGCGTTAATAATGTTAGCCTCTTCGATCAGCGCCGCCCAGTGGGAGATTGACAAGCCGCATTCGTCGATAGGATTCACGGTAAGACATCTGGTGGTGTCCAAGGTGAATGGTACTTTTGGCGATTTCAAGGGTAGCATTGAGTTTGAACCGGGCAACTTCGAGAAGGGCAGGGTCGAGATGACCGTGCAGATTGCGTCGATTGACACGAACGAACCGAAACGCGATGCTCATCTGCGAAGCGGGGATTTTTTTGATGCGGAGAATTTTCCCACGATGACGTTCGTATCTAAGAGGGTGCATGATATCGAGGGGGATAGCTTCAAGATGACCGGTGACGTGACAATCAGAGGCATCACCAAAGAAATCACATTCGACTGCGAATTTAACGGTCTTATTGCTGATCCTTGGGGAAATACCCGGGCGGGTTTTTCGGCTGCTTCAAAACTGAATCGCCAGGATTTTGACGTCAAATGGAATCAGACTCTGGATGCCGGCGGAGTGGTGGTAGGCGATGAAGTTACGATAAATATCGAGTTGGAGTTGACAAAAGCAAAATAGTGCCGTGATGGCACTACTGACACTGGTGATATAACACGTTTCAAGGACGAGACGGGCCCGCTTCATAGTTGGAGCGGGCTTTCTTTTTTTCAGCCTATGCGCCTCATCAAACCGACGACTTTTCCGGCAATGCGCAGGTCGGCGGATTTTTTATCGATGATAATCGGCTTATAGGCGTCGTTTTCCGGTTGCAGGCGAATTCTTTTACCTTCAGGAAAGTATCTTTTCACCGTTGCCTCGCCGCCTATGATGGCGACAACGATTTCGCCTCTATTCGCGATATCCTGTTTCAGGACCAGCACCAGATCGCCATCGAGAATCCCGGCATCGCGCATCGAGTCTCCGACAACGCGTAGGGTGAAGGAATCGCCTTTAGGGGCAAAGGAGGCATCGAGCGCAATTTCGCCTTCAATATTTTCGATAGCGTCGATGGGCACGCCGGCCGGGACCGAGCCGACCAGAGGAACCTGACGAATATCGGATGCGATACTGTGGGCGAGTTCGAGTCCTCTGGCTATGAATTTTTGTTTTTTCAGATAGCCCTTCTTGAGCAGCGCGGTAAGGTGCAGACGCACACCGTTGGTGGAACTGATACCCATATACCGGCCAATCTCGCGGATAGTGGGTGCCGAACCGTGGGCCGCGATCTGGTCTTTTATGAATTTTAGGACTTTCGCTTGTTTTTCGGTCAGTTTTGGATGACTCAACCTAACCTCGCATTTTCAGGTCATACTCGTTTTTACCTGCCGTACAATACTGCTCATTTGTGTATGTGTCAAATTTTTTTTGAGCAGATCGGCAATATGTGATATTGGGATAGGAAGCGGCCGTCAGCTTGCAGGAAAATAGTGTTTGGCGGCGTATATAGATTAGGTATAATTTAATTGGGCTGGTCAACAGTAGAATCAGAACGTTTTCTTTTCTTTCTCACACTGAATCGTAGTCATCGAGGCCCGGGGTCTTAGTAAGTAAGAAACCAAAGGAGTGGCAGATGAAGACATTCGTGATGATGACGAGAATCGCTCCGGTTGATGCCGACATCATAGACATCACCAACAAGCTCAAAGCTCATTCGCGCGACAGCAGTGCCTGGTTGGAGGAGATTAACAAGAGTTGTCCGGAGGTTAAGGTGCTGGCGCACTATGCCATTCTGGGGCCATATGATTTCATGTGCATCTATGAGGCTCCTGATGAGAAGGTGGCGGCCAAGGTATCCCTGCTTAGCCGGGCGCGCGGCGCTTTTCAGGTGGAGAGCTGGCACGCCATCCCGACACGCGAGATCATTGACCTTGTTGAGGGATTGCTTCCAAGCGTTGACGCGATCCAATCTTAGGGCGGCAGAGATTTATCCGGGGTGAAGGGAGGATTTTAATATTGCAGACTGCTGAGCGGTGGGTTATCCTTGCGCTTGAGGTGGCTTATTTCCGAAAGGAGGGCTGAGTGAAATTTAGCCTGTCATTTGTCATTTTGTTGGCATTTTGCCTATTGTCTCAACTCGTTTGGAGCCAGGAAGCGGAGAAATCTACTCCGTTCACGGAGGTTGAGACAGTTATCTGCAGCGGCGTGGAGGACCGTCAACCTGTCGGAGAATCCGATAGCTTTGACCCCAATGTCGGTCAGGTTTATATGTGGACTCACTGTCATGGGGCTACCGATACCACGATGATAACGCACGTCTGGACATGGGAGGGTAGGGAGGTGGCTTCGGTCAATCTCAAGGTGAACAGCCCTTCATGGAGAACCTGGAGTTCCAAGCAAATCCTTCCGTCGTGGACCGGTGCCTGGGAGGTTAGAGTTCTTGATGCTGACGGTAATATTCTCAAGTCTGTCAAGTTTCGCATCGGCAACGCTGAGCCGCAGCCGCAGGCTGAAGAGCCGGCTGAAACGCCGGGTGATAGCTTGTAGTCGAGATATCAGGTTGTCAACCTGAGCGAATGACACCAATAAAAGAAGGTCAGGATCTTCATAAGGCTCCTGACCTCTTTCATTTTACGGGGAATTTTATCCTTTAGCCTTCAGCTTCCTTTTCGCGTTTGGCTTCCTCGATGATTTTCTGCGCTACCTCATGCGGGACCTCTTCGTAGTGCGAGAAAGAGAGGGTATAGACACCCTGCCCCTGGGTCATCGAGCGGAGGTCGACGGCGTACTGATAGAGTTCGGCCTGTGGTACGGTCGCGCGGACAATCTGGTTACGTCCATCGGGGTCCATACCTGCGATTTTGCCTCGTCGGGAGGATATGTCACCCATGACGTCCCCCGTGAATTCATCGGGAACGACGATTTCAACGTTGAATATCGGTTCAAGAATTACCGGTTTGGCTTCGAGGAAGCCTTCGCGGAAGGCCATCGAGCCGGCAATCTTGAAGGCCATATCCGATGAGTCAACATCGTGATACGAACCGAAATATAAGGCGACTTTGACATCAACCACCTGTGAACCGGCCAAACCGCCGTGCTGCATTGACTCAACGATGCCTTTTTCCACCGCTGGAATGTATTTGTTCGGGATAACACCACCCTTGATTTCGTCGAGGAATTCGAATCCCGCGCCTCGTTTGTTCGGCTCGATGCGGATGTAAACATCGCCGTACTGACCGCGGCCACCCGATTGTTTCTTGTGGCGATATTGTTTTTCGGCTTTGCCTTTGACAGTTTCTTTGTAGGGGACTTTTGGTTTTCCCAGTTCGACTTCAACACCGAAACGAGTTTTGAGTTTCTCGACGAGTACATCGATGTGGGTCGGACCCTGACCGTAAAGTACCTGTTGTTTGAGAGCGGCATCGGAGATGAGCCGGAAGGTCGGGTCTTCTTCTCTGAGCTTGGCCAGGCCGTTGGCGATTTTTTCTTCGTCACCTTTGGATTTAGCCTTAATAGCTACATCCATGACCGGTTCATTGAACGCCACCGGGGGAATTGTTATCGCTTGACCACCGCCGGAAAGGGTATCGCCGGTGTGGGTGTCTTTCAGTTTTACCAGAACGCCGATATCACCGGCTGAGATGAAAGGAACTTCCACCCGGTTTTTGCCTTGCAGGACGCTGATCTGGTTGAGTCGTTCGCCAGAGCCACGGTTTTGATTTTTTAGTTCTTCGCCTGCCTTGATGGTTCCGCAGTAACATTTCGCGTACAGCATTTCACCAAGGTGTCCCTCTGAGACTGTTTTGTAGACAAAGCAGACCGGTTTAGCTGAGGCATCGACATTAAGTTCAAGTTTGTTCTCGGTGCCGGTCTTGAGGGCGGTTACAGCACCGAGCTTGTCAGGGGTCGGCAAGTACTCAACGGCGAAATCGAGCAGGGTTTGTACGCCCATGTTATTGGCGGCTGAACCAACGAGAACCGGGTAGATGGAAGCATTGAGGATACCTTTGCGCAGCCCGCTGACAACATCGGCTTCATCGAGCGTACCGTTTTCGAAGAATTTCTCCATCAGGGAATCGTCGGCTTCGGCAGCTATCTCGACCAGAGCTTCACGCTCAGCCTGGGCCTGATCTTTGAGGTCGGCCGGGATTTCCGACTCGACTCTCTTGCCACTGGCATCGAAGGTGTAGGCTTTCATGTGCAGAAGGTCAATGATGCCCTTGAAAGTTAGAGCCTCGCCGATAGGAATTTGTACGGCGACCACATGGCTGCCGAAAGTATCTTTGATTGAATTCAGGCAGGTCTGCCACTTGACGTTTTCATTTTCTATTTTATTGACAAAAAAGAAGCGAGGGCTGCCCGATTTTTCTATAGTCTTCCAGTGAATCTGGGTGCCAATTTCCACGCCAGCTAGTGCGCTTATAACGATACCGACGGACTCGGCCACTTTTAGGGAGCTTTGGAGTTCACCGATGAAATCGGTGTGTCCCGGGCAGTCGAGCAGGTTTATTTTGTGCTTGTTCCATTCGCACGCGAACAACTTTGATGTTATGGTTGTTTTCCGGGAGATTTCGTCGCTATTGTAATCGAGAATCGAGCTGCCATCATCGACCCTGCCAATGCGATTATTGACTCCGGTGTTAAAAGCTATGGCATCGCCGAGGCTGGTTTTACCGCAACCCCGCTGGCCCGCAAGGCAGATATTATGGATTTTATCGGTGGTATATTCCTTCACCGGAAACCCTCCAGGTTTTGGGTAATTTAAAACAGGCCTTTAGATTAGCTAAAGGCAAAATTTCGAGCCTTAATCATACTAAAATAGGCTGCAAATGTCAATCCGTATAACCGTCCGCTTCAAAAAATCTCCCCGCCAGCCTAAAACAGTGTCAAAGCACCAAAAGAAATACCCGATTGACGGCCGAAGAGTCTTCATTTACCTTTACAGGAACACAAATTGACCTCTAAGGAGATATTCGATGTCCTTTTCCAGAATCCGGCCACTGGCGGTGTTTCTTGTTTTCCTGCCGGTTGTCTCGTCGTGCATTCAGCAGCGACGGCCCACGCCTCCGGCAGCCCAAATTGAGCCGTATTTCACGACAATTCATGGCGTAACGCTTGAGGATAATTATCACTGGCTTCGGGAGCGGGGCAATCCAGCCGTCATGCGTTACCTTGAAGCGGAGAATGAGTATACCGCTCAAATGATGAAACATACCGAAGACTTACAGCGGAAATTGTATAACGAGTTTCTCGCCCGGCTGAAGGAGACTGACCAGACGATCCCGGAAAAGGACGGTAATTACTGGTATTACGAACGCACGGAGGAGGGCAGGCAGTACCCAATCCTCTGTCGCAAAAAAGACTCGAAAGATGCCCGCGAAGAGATCATGCTCGACGAGAACCGTTTGGCCGAAGGACACGCGTACTTTGATGTCGGAACCTGGGAGGTTACCCCCAACGGAAGAATTCTGGCCTACTCGGTCGATACTGTCGGGGCGGAGGCTTTTACGATCTACTTCAAAGACCTTCAGACAGGATTGGTGCTACCCGATGAGATACCGAACACGTTCTATTCGCTGGAATGGGGCAACGACAGCAAGACTCTCTTTTATACCACCTTGGATGAAATCGTCAGACCTTATCGTCTCTATCGTCACAGGCTGGGAACGGACTACCGGGACGATGACATCATTTACGAAGAGAAAGACCTGGCATACGAGATGTATCTGTCGAAAACCAAGAGCGACGAGTACGTGCTGATGAAGCTCGAGAGTAACACCACCACGGAAATTTGGTACCTGGATGCCGACAAACCCGAAGGCGACTTCCAACTAATATCGCCTCGGAAATCTCGGGTTGAGTACATGGTGTATCATCTGGACGACCGGTTTTTGATAAGAACCAATGAGAATGCTCCCAATTTCAAGGTGTTGACCGCGCCGGTCAAGGACCCGCAGGAAAAGAACTGGAAAGAATTTATCGGGCACAACGACTCGGTGATGATAGCTGACCTCGACGCATTCGCAAATTTCCTCGTGCTCTATGAGAGGAAGGACGGTCTGAAACAGATGCGGGTTTTGGAGCTGAAATCGGGGGAATCCCATTTCATAGAGTTGCCGGAAACCGTTTACACTCTCCGGAAACATGAGAACAAGGTGTATAACTCCAACGTGGTCCGGTTTACGTATACATCTTTGATTTCGCCAAAGGCGGTATATGATTACGACATGGCTGGTCGTTCGCTTGAGGTTAAAAAAGAGTATGAAGTGCTCGGGGGATATGACAAAACGCAGTACACAACGGAGAGGCTTTTTGCCCCGGCGCCGGACGGGGCGATGGTACCGATTTCCATCGTTTATAAGAAGGGCGCTCGAAAGGGCACACCCAATCCGCTCCTGCTTTACGGATACGGCGCATACGGATTGACATCGGAACCGAACTTTGAGATGGAGTTGATCAGCCTGCTCGATCGAGGAGTGATCTACGCGATTGCCCATGTGCGCGGCGGATCTGAAATGGGCCGCTACTGGTATGAAGAGGGTCGTCTTTTTGACAAGAGAAACACTTTCAGCGATTTCATTGCCTGCGCGGAATATCTGGTCGAGCAAGGGCTTACCTCTCCCGACAAACTTGCCGCCGAGGGGGTGAGCGCGGGCGGGCTGCTCATCGGCGCTGTCGCGAACATGCGTCCTGATTTGTTCAAGGCCATGGTGGGGGCCGTACCGTTCGTGGATGTTATAAATACGATGCTGGATCCATCGATTCCGCTGACGGTAATCGAGTACGAGGAATGGGGTAACCCGAATGAAGAAGACTATTTTGATTATATGATGACCTATTCTCCCTATGACAACGTCAAGGCGCAGGAATATCCGAACATGCTCGTGACGGCGGGTCTCAACGATGCCAGGGTGCAGTACTGGGAGCCTGCCAAGTGGACAGCCAAGCTTCGAGCCGTTAAGACTGATAACAATCGTTTGCTGCTGAGGACAAACATGGGGGCGGGTCATTTCGGGGAATCGGGCCGATATGACAGATACCGCCGGACGGCTTTTGAATATGCCTTCCTTCTGGACGCATGGGGGATCAAAAACTAGTCCGCGGCGCAAAAAGATACCCCTGCCGTTGGGGGACAGGGGTCGTAGTGAGTGGTCCTGTATGTCAAGAGAGGGTTGTTCTTACAACCCTTTTTCTTTTCCACTTCCACCGGTTACTCGGTTTTTGGAGACACCGTAATAGATCAGGAAGGCGATACCCGCAAACAAGAACATCAGCCCCAACACGCTTTCATCGCGCATATAGAACGGGGCAAATTGCTTGATAAGCAGGGCCAAACCAAGTCCGACCAGAACGAGGCCCCACTTCACGTTTGAAAGGGGATGAGTGTCAATAAACCCCTTCGAAAAGAGGAACTTAACGTTTTCGTCGACTAAGCCTTTGTTAATCAGTTTGTTACGAGTCATAGCATCAGCTATAACCTTGA
Organism: Candidatus Zixiibacteriota bacterium; assembly: GCA_040756055.1. Classification (NCBI taxonomy): domain Bacteria; kingdom Pseudomonadati; phylum Candidatus Zixiibacteriota; species Candidatus Zixiibacteriota bacterium. The sequence continues at coordinate 136,135 of JBFLZR010000005.1, read as the reverse complement.
AAACCAAAGCTATCCCCGAAAATACAGCCACGGCCATCAAAACATCGTACATGTCTATTCTCCTTTGTTTGATTATTCTACCTTTCATTTCATCAGACAGGCATAGGCAGGCATTTGTTTCAGCTATGGCGGTCAAAGTTTGAAACATCTTTCGGTCATAACTGTCGTATATAAAGGAGATATGGAAGATCATGAGGAGTCGAGGCAGCTTGTCGCCAGCATTCTGGCGGGGGACACCGACCTTTTTCAGGCCATCATTGAGCAACACCAGAAGCTGGTGGCGCACATAGTCTTTCGCATGGTGGAGAACCGGTCGGACCGGGAGGATGTTTGTCAGGATGTTTTCGTGAAGGTTTACCGGAAGTTGGCTTCCTTTAGCTTTAATTCCAAACTGTCGACTTGGATTGCGACAATTGCCTACAACACCTGTGTGAACTATCTGGAGAAGAAAAAAGTGCCTCTTTATGACGATGTGATGGCTGATGAGTCGCCAATGGAGAGGGTGGCATCGGAAGACAGTTCGCCCTACGAGAAGGCAGAGGCAGCCGTTTTGGGTGATATAATACGCAGTGAGATTGCTGGGTTGCCAGCCCAGTATAGGATGATTCTGGCGCTGTATCACCTTGAGGATTTGTCGTATAAGGAGATTTCCGATATAACGAGGCTTCCTGACGGCACGGTCAAAAGTCACCTTTTTCGTGCCCGGAAACTTTTGAAAGACAGGCTTATGGTTAAGTATAGCCAGGAGGATTTATGTCAATAGAACACCTTTCTGAGATAAAGATACAGAAGTATTTGGACCAGCAGGCAAGCGCACTGAGCGAAAATGAGTTTGAACATCTGCAGTCCTGTGAGGTCTGCCGGGGCGTACTGAATGACTACAGGCGACTCTATTCAGTTTTGAAGAAAGAAGATGAAGTTTCTCTGCCGAACGATTTCGCGGCCCGGATCATGAGCCGGATCAGAGCCTCGGAGAGTCCGTCAACCGCAACCAACCCCTGGGTCATCATCTATAGCCTTTTAGGTGCAGTATCGTGTCTACTGGCAATATGGTACTTCGTTGATATTAAAGCGTTACTTCAGGGTTTCAGTTCAGTTTCTTTCGGCAAGGTTTTTCCAGACACCTCGGCTTTCAGCGGCATGACAGGATGGATACTGGGGTTTGGAGAGAGTTTGTACTTGTTGATTTTTGCTGGTATGATTCTAGCGGGTGTGGGACTGGTTGACAGGATTCTGGCGAAGCATAAAGTCGATAAAGCCTATTTCTTTTCCGTGTGAGCGCGATTATACTTAAGGCGTTATGGATGACAACATTCGCAGTTTTCTCAATGCTCGAGGCATAGCGGTCGTGGGAGTATCATCTTCCCGCATCAAGTTCGGGACTTCGGTCTTCAGGACCCTGAAGAAAAACAAGTACTCCGTTTATCCCGTAAATCCGAATCTCAGGACATTCGATGGTGACCGCTGTTTTGGTTCTCTGACTGACCTTCGAGGCAAGGTGGACGCAGCCGTGGTGGTGGTCAAGCCGGAAAAGGCGCTTGATGTGGTGGAGCAGGCCGAAAAGGCCGGTGTGTTGAAACTCTGGTTTCAGCAGGGAGCGGATTTTTCGTTAGCGGCGAGCCGAGCTCAGAGAAGCGGAATATCGGTGGTACGGGACAAATGTATATTGATGTATGCCGAGCCGGTAACCGGCATTCATCGGTTTCATCGGTTTCTGGCGAAGCTTTTTAAGAAATATTAGCCCTGTTGCTCGCTTTTTGACCCGAAGCTGCTCCGGAGTTCATCAACTGTCGCGCTGAAGTGAAAGTAGCGATTGATCGCTTTTAGCAGGGTATCTTCCAACCCGAACCTGTTCATACTTACGACTTCGGTGTAGGAGTCGCGGGAAATTCTCAGGAAGGCGTCAAGTAAATTCGGGTCAAAGCGTTTTCCCTTGTCCTTGTGCATCGCGCGAATGGCCTCGTCGATAGGCAGTGCCTGCTTGTAGGTTCGTTCTGAAACGAGGGCATCGAAGACATCCGCAATCGTGAAGATGCGGGCCACAAGAGGGATGGCCTCACCCTTCAGTCCTTCGACATATCCTGAGCCATCCCAGCGTTCATGATGATACTGTACGACACTGGCGGCGTCTTCGAGCCACCGTACCCCCTGAATGATCCTGGTGCCGAGAAGGACGTGTTTTTTCACGGTTTCGAATTCGTCATCCGATAGTTGCCCTTTCTTGAGAAGGGTATTGTCCCGCAGGCCAATTTTGCCAATATCGTGAAGGAAGGAGCCCTTTATCAGGGCTTGAATCTGATTGTCTCCCAGATCGAGTTGTTCGGCGAGGTGAATGGCGTAGATGGTTACCCGGAGGTTGTGTTCGCTCGTGCCAAAATCCCGCTCGGCAATAGCGGAGCCGAGCGCCTTGACCATTTGAAGGTTGCTTTCGAGGATATCCCGCCGCATGCCGATCAGCAGACCGTTAATGATTGTCTCGCAGTCGATGTCCGAGGGGAAGGGATTCGCAGAGCCCGGCTGAGATGATGTCAGTTCCCCTTTTAGTTCTTTGAGGATCAGGACAGCTGCGGCCGTAATAAACTCATCGACAGAAACGCCCGGCGGTTTCTCGGAAAGCAGGCTGCTGAGCTCATCGGAGAGAATTTCCTTCAGCCGGGACTGTTTGATCCGGTCTTTTAACTGTTCGATAGTGGTATCCAGCATGACCATTCCTGTTCACAGGGACCATAGATTGTACGTAAATGGGAGCTATTTCTGTAGAGCCGGATGAGCGTCATCTCCGATTGGTACAACCTTCGCGTTTCTGATGCCGTGCACCAGTTCAATCGATGGCCTGGCGTCGTCGAGACCAAAACCATGACCGGCGAGTGTCTCGCGGTAGACGATCGTGTGCAGGTCGGTGAAACCGTCCGAGAATTCTATTGCTTCGTTATCGATGGTGATCGATCTGAAGGTGCGCTGACCTTTCTGCAGCGACTCCGCGGGGAGGTCGTTCTTGTCAATCGATAGAAACCACTTCACTCTGGCATTTTTTAACTCGAGAAACCCCGAGGTCTTGGTCGGTTCTGACAAATAGACTTCCGATTTCTCCACGTCTCCGAAGAGCCACATCAGGAGATCGAAGAAATGGATACCGATGTTGGTAGCAAGACCTCCGGAGCGATCCAGGTGCCCTTTCCACGAAACCAGATACCAGGGGCCTCTCGATGTTATATAGGTGAGGTTGATATCTTTCTTGGTCTTGATTTTCTCTTTGTGGATATTATCGTGCAGGGCAATCAAGGATGGGTGGACTCGAAGCTGCAACACAGTGTATATGTTTTTGCCGCTTTCGCGTTCCAGTTCCGCGAGGGCATCGATATTCCATGGATTGAGCACAAGCGGTTTTTCGCAAATGACATCGGCGCCGATCCTCAGGGCAAACCGGGCGTGGGCGTCGTGGAGGTAGTTCGGTGAGCAGATGCTGACATAGTCAATAGAGTTAACGCCGTTGAGTCGGCGTAGTTTCTCGATATGCCTGTCAAAACGTTCAAATTCGGTGAAAAAAACAGCATCGTCGAAATAGCCATCGATAACACCCGCCGAGTCATGGGGGTCAAGGGCGGCGATTAGTCTATTGCCGGTTTCCTTTATGGCTCTTAGATGCCGCGGCGCGATATATCCCGAAGCCCCGGTCAGCGCAAAATTCTTACTCATACGAAATCCTTAAGCCTTTCTTAGATTCAGTCACTGTTATCGCTGGTCATAAAGATTTTACAAAATAACAGGGGTTTAGCCTATACACAATAAAAAATGACTCCGGCTTGACGGTCAAGCCGGAGTACAGCTTATGCGGGAGGAGCACCGAATCCCATACTGAGCCAGTGCTCAGAGTATCTACGGACAACCAACTGGAGGCGGACCGCTCTGCCAGATGTAGGCGACGAGATAGGTCAAATCGAGCGGATCGACTTCACTATCGCCGTTGGAATCGGCTTCGTCAAGACACGGTATGTCCGCACCGCCTTTCCATATCCAGTCAACGAAATAGGTGACATCGAGCGGGTCAATGCTGCCGTCGTGATTGATGTCGCCAACGGTCGCGCAACATCCCGCTGCCCCTACCGTGACAGTGCCATTGTAGGCAGGTACTTGGTAGTCGGCATACTCGCCGTAGTAGGCGGGCAAATAAATGTCGTAACCATCGAGCTGGATAGTGGCCAAAGAGCCAATGGGGGCGGTGGATGGCACAGAGAAGTACAGCTTAACGATAGGGCCCTCACCGGGAGCTAGGTCGGGTTCGGCAGTCGGATCGGTCTGAAGACGCAGTGTCAGGCGCTTGCCAAACCAGATATCGTAATGGAGATAATCCTGCCTATAGAAGTAGTCCGTGCGGCACCCGGCCGTAGAGAACGAGTCATATGTCATTCCAAAAGTGTTACCGAATTCTACCGGTATTTTGAGATACTGGATGGGCGCGGAATTATTGGCGTAGACGACAAATTCCACATCTGTATCCGGGTCAGTTGTTACGTTGTCGCCGCGAATGGTATCGGCCACCGCGATCACATACACCGGCTTGGTAATGGTTCGAGTCTCGCCTCCGATGACCGCCTGAAGCGACACATCATAGGAGCCGTTTTCGGTATATGTGTGGGTAGGGGGAATCTGAACATCGGCGGTTGTTCCGTCACCGAAATCCCAGTGCCAGCTATCGACGGTGAGGGGGGAGTAGGCCTCGAAATTGACATCGACCGGAGCCCAACCGAAGGTTGTATCGGCCCAGAAGAAGAATCCGGGGAGATCGAATTCGATGTAACAAGCGCCTTCGCCTATCAGCGAGCACCCATAAGGCATGTAGATAAAACCATCATCGCCCCAATCGGCACCCCAGGAATTCTTGACGATCCACACGCCCACTCCGGAACCCTGAAAATTGTCGTCCCATCCAACTATCGCGACAGCGTGATTGGTGTTGCCGACTTCGCAGGCGTTGAAGATTCCTCCCGAATAGCCGTACCAGGCGTCGTTAACGAATACGCCCACCGAGACCGGGCCGTAGGTCATAACGGCCTGTTTGATATCTTCGGTGGCCGGCACGGTATAGCTGTTGCCGATATAAGCCCAGCTGTCTATCCAGTAATGGCGTTCATAGGGGCACTCGCACGGTAGTTCGGTCGCGGCATACGGAAAGTCGCTTTCCATAACGGCACCGGTCTGGCGGCACAGGTCATTTTTGCTCACGAGATAATCATGGGCAAAAAAGCCACCATCGCAGTCCCAGCCATCCTTGTTGCAGCTTAGCAGCCACTGTTCGGCTAAGTCAACGGAAATGCCATCACGGATTTTGATGGCACACTCAAGTGGTGCCAGAGTCCCAAACGCCCAGCAACTTCCGCAGTTGCCCTGATTCTTTATAGCGGAAACGCCATCGTATTCGCGCCAATCCCATAATGTCGGAGCGGCCATGGTCGAAAGAGAAGTAAAGGTTGTATGCGGGGCCATGTCGTACCAGTTATCCGGCCTGTTGAAGCCACAGAGTTCTTCAAGAGAGTATTTGGTGTTAGCCTCGCACAGACCGACCGTAAAAGTCCAGCCTTCCTCTTTGCCTCGCTCGCGGAGCGCGTCAATATCCTCCTGGGTCAATTGTGCCTGTATGGCCGGAGCAATGAGAAAAATCAGTAACAGGATGGCAATGGTGAGCAGTGAAAGAGGTGTTTTGTTTTTGTCTGATGGTGCCGACGGTAGTAACATGCGAATTTCCTTTCATCCCCCAAGGCCTGAGACTTTCCCTGAGGTTATGCTAAATCTGCTATTCTCGTTTGCGCTTTAATCCACTATCGCTATTTATGAAATTACGGCTTACTGCTTGTATCGTCAAAAACTCTGAATCATTTTATCAACTGAGCGGGCTCGCACCTAATAGTAATGTCTTACGCGAATATAACTTTTGTGAGGTTCTGAGTATGACGCTGTTCTCCCGTGGGTACTTGAGTCTATGTCATATAATTTAAGCAAAGAAAAGCTTTTTGTCAAAGCAAAACTCGGATGGCTCCCCGCCACACGCTTCTTTATCTCGTTATTTAACAGCCGGTTATGGCCCTCGGCCTACTATTCGATCTCCGCGGCCAAATCCACGATAGTCTTGTACGGAATCGCCATCCAGCTTTCCGCCTGTAGCGCTCCATTGGCGAGGCTGATCATGGAGACTTTGGCCGCCGTCTCGGCATTGGGAGCCTCATAGATATCCACGAAATCAAATGGTCCGAGTAGACCATAGTGAGCCAGGAACTTCACTTCGGGGCACTTCTCCTTGACTTTGTCCAGCCAGGCGCGCCCGATTTTTGCTCTGTCTTTCATCTTAGCTGTGATATCGGGGGAGAGCTTTGTCATGAGCATAAAGGTAGCCACCTCAAACCTCCTGCTTGAATAATATTGGAGAGAACTCTCTTTGCAAACAATACGCACAGTCTCGGGAAATATCGAAAGATTAAGCACACAGGCGACACTGCGGAAATTCATATGTTCACATCTGAGACACATGCGTATGTGACCAGACACATAGCTGCTTAGAATTTTCTAAAAAGAAGCGCTAAGATTTTGACAAACAGGACAAAATATCTATATTTATCCATACAACACGACTGCAACTTAACAACATGGGGTACACATGCGACTTTCCAAGGCGTTTCTACTCGTTTTGATCATGGCCCTGTCTCCTTCCATCTGGGCCTTTGAACAACAATTCACTACCGAGCTTTCTTACCACACTCTGACGCAGCCATATCAGGTTATTTTAGCGGATCTTGATGGGGATGGCTTGGAGGACATTATTGTCACCAACTATGATAATTATGACAGCAGTTTTGCAGTTCATTTCAACTATGGTGACGGCACTATCGGCCCCGGGGACAGATATGTGGTGGGGCAGTATCTCTTTTCGGCGGAAGCCGCCGATTTCGACAACGATGGTGATATTGAGGTAGCGGTGTCTTTGCGCGGTGAGAACCGGATTGTCATAATGGAAAACGATGGCGAGGGGAATCTGAGCGAATCGGCCAGTTACGGACCGATAAATCAGGCCTATGACCTTGTAGCTGTCGATCTGGACAACAATGGCTGGATTGACCTGGCCAGCGGTAATCACGAGGCAAACAATGTGGGTGTGCTGTGGAATGACGGTACAGGCGCCTTTCCGCATATAACGTTCCACTCAGTTGGAAGGCAGGTCACGGGGTTATGTACCGCTGATTTCAACGGGGACAATCTAAATGACCTTGCTTTGATCAGCGGGCTGGATTATGACTTTTCGATTCTTCTTAACAACGGCGATTCCACTTTCGCCCGGACCGACTATGCGCCGGGTTCTTACCATCCGGGGGCGATGTTGCCTTTCGATTATGATGAGGACGGGGATACGGACCTCATAATTTACGCTCTCAACTACGTGTGCCTTATGGCCAACAACGGGTCAGGAGCGTTTTCGGGCGCTCCGGTAGTTTATCCCAGCACCTATTCCCACGGGTCCAGCCCTGACCGGATTCATCTGGCGGATATCGACAACGATGGGCTCGAGGATATCGTTCTGACTGAATACTCGTACAGTTTCGGAGTGCATCTCAACCAGGGTGGAGGAACGTTTTCTCCCCTTGTGCGCTATGGGGGGAACTATTCGCTTCTTTATCCACAGGCGGTGACCACGATGGACCTCGATGAGGACGGTTGGCTGGATGTAATAATTTGCAACGGTAACGCCAACAATATCTCCACCGCCTTTAACCGGGGGGATGGTACTTTTCTTTCGCTGACCAATTGCCCCGCCGGCGACGGCACCGTGGGAGTTGTGTGCGTTGACGTCAACGGGGATGAGATTCTGGACATTGCCGCCTCGAGCTTCTCGTACGGCGAATTGTCCATCATAATAAACCTCGGAGACAGTACCTACCAGAGCGCGGTCAATTACAAGGTGGGGGACTATACCGACGACGCCGGTCTTTTGACGTACGGCGATTTCGACGGGGACGATGATATCGATTTTGCGATAACAAATTATACTGACGACAGCGTCATAGTGTATCTGAACAACGGTGCTGGGGGCCTGTCGCGAGGTTCGGCTTACGAAGTCGGAATCGACCCATGGTCAATCGTATCGGCGGATTTTGACGGCGTCAATGGCCCTGATCTGCTGGTCAGCAATGCTAACGATACCACCTTGATGGTATTATTGAATAATGGCGACGGGACATTCCAGTTTGGTGAAACCCTGGGAGAAACGGGTGTCTATCCCTGGGTGGTAAATGTTGGTGATCTGGATGATGATGGCGATATCGACATGGCAGTCGCCATATACGGATACGGCATTGTCTCGTTTGCGATGAATAATGGCGATGGGACCTTCGTGGGCTCCCCCGATTACGTGACCGCCACTGAGCCGAATTCAATTGAGCTGGCCGACCTGGACAATGACGGCGACCTGGATATGATTGTTTCGGAGCTCTACCAATTCACCGTGAAGGTATTCATAAATGACGGTACAGGGACCTTTGACAGTGGTACGAGATACTGGGCCGGCTGGACGCCATACTCGGCTGTGGCCGCGGATTTTGATGGCGATGATTACAAGGATATCGCGGTAATGAACCGGCACGGTCACAATGTGACGCTGATGAAGAATAACGGCGATGGGACGTTTACGAAGGAATACGATTACAGCGTCGGAAGCGATCCCCACAACGCTTTTGCCGCGGATATCGATGGCGACGGCGATACTGACCTGGCCGTTGCCGCCAACGGGGCCGATCGCGTTTCGCTGCTGATGAATCTTTTGGAGCCACTCCCGGTGGATGTGTCGGAGCCACAGAGCGCCGGCGAGCTACCGGGCCGTTTTCAACTCGGACAGAACTACCCGAATCCTTTCAATCCGGCTACAACTATCAAGTATTCGCTGAAGAATCGGTCGCATGTGGAACTCGACATTTACAATCTGCTGGGACGGAAGGTGACCCGGTTGATAAACACCGAACAGTCCGCCGGGACGTATTCTGCCGTTTGGGACGGCAACGATGATGATGGGAATAAGGTGGCCACGGGAGTCTATCTCTACCGGCTCAAGACCGACGACTTTGTGCAAACACGAAAGATGATATTGCTGAAATAGGAGCGATTACTTCAGCGGGGGGCAAAGCAGCAGCACTGCCATGCCCCCGCCTTGATTGTTTCTGCGGGCCGTTCGGTTCGCATTCATTTCAGTATCTGTGAGAAGTCTTCGTACGGAACCACCGGCCATGTTTCAGTCTCCAGCACACCTCTGATATTTATTTCCGCCGCAACCTTGAACGCTTTGGACTGGTCATCGGCCTCAAAGATTGCCAGGTAGTCATACCTTCCAAGGGTGGCGTACAGGTTGACTACTCTGACTTTATTTTGAGTGAAGAGTTCAAGGGATTCGTTAATCTGATGCGAGAGGTCGGGATGCATCTTCTTGGCGCTGGGATTAATCGTCATGGCCATAATGAATGACGCCATATAGCCTCCTTCCGCAGGGATATGGTCTATTCTCAGAATGCATCAACTTCCACAATAAAGCAATGATTTATTGGAGCTTTGCCGTTGCGGGCGCGCAGGAACCCGCATTTGTCATTCAATGTTGTTAATAGTAATAAAGGGCAACTTGTCGCACGCGGCGCAGAGGGAAAAACGCGGGGCATCGCGGCTTTCAATCCGCAAACCGCAATTTTACAAGAAAGGATCCGACTGACGGAAAGGCTATGTTTAAGGCGCTGGCGGAGGCGGAACCCTGCGCGGCCCGAGGATATGCGGCAATCCGTAACATGACTGCCGGGAAGTATTATGGCACCTATGATCTATCCTTGGCGATTCTTCACGAAGAGGCAGAGCACAAGTCGTGATTTTCCGAGTTTCTGGCGAAGGATCGTCGCGGTATTTCATGCGACGTGATGAGACTTCGGCGTTTGTCTCCAAATTCATGCGATAGGACGGAAATTGAAGAAAATCAGTTTGGCCGAGTTGCGCCGATACAACGGCCGAAACGGCGCGCCATCGTATGTGGCTTTTAAGGGCCGAGTATATGATGTCACAGCCAGCTATCACTGGCGTGAGGGGCGTCACTGGGCAATTCACAGTGCCGGTGAAGATCTGACCGAGGCAATGCAGAATGCCCCTCACGTGATGGACTTGCTTTTGCGTTTTCCCCTCGTGGGCAAGTTGACTGACGATGAGCGGGATAACCAGACGACGATAGGGTAATAACTCGAACGGTCTTTTCGTGGGCGCCTTGAGATGACTCCGGAAAGGCGGCTTTGTGATTTTCGCTTTTTTTATTGCGTAACTCTATTAGCGGGGCTATGATGAATTCAGGGAAACCGATGTCGGAAAGGTCAGCTCTGAATCTTAGCAAACGGGTAAGTCTCAATCTGGATGTTCGGGGGCTAAAGCAGTCGGCAACACTGGCCATCAATGACCGCAGCCGCGAACTGCAATCGGAGGGGAGGACGGTCTATCGTCTGGGTTTGGGGCAGTCTCCGTTTCCCGTACCCACAGTCGTGGTGGACGCTCTGAAGGCAAACGCCCACGAAAAGCACTATCTACCCGCCAAGGGACACCCCGAATTGCGACGGGCCGTAGCGGAATTTCATCGTCGTAAGGATGGAGTGCATGCCGACAGGGAAAATGTCCTGATCGGTCCGGGTTCCAAGGAACTAATGTTTCTCCTTCAACTGGTTTACTATGGGGAACTTCTGCTCCCGACACCATGCTGGGTTTCATACGTACCGCAGGCGCAGATTTTGGGCCGTAAGGTCAGCCTGATTCACACGACCTTCAAAGAAAAGTGGCACATTACAGCCGAACGACTCCGCCAGCACTGCGGAAGCCAGGGGGACAGGTATCGTCCTCGGATTCTTATACTGAATTACCCCGGTAATCCCGATGGATGCACCTATACTTCGACAGAGCTGAAAGATCTCGCGGGAGTCGCTCGAGAATTCGAGGTCATTCTGTTATCGGATGAGATTTATGGACAGCTGCATCACGAGGGAGTTCATGTTTCTGTGGCCAGGTACTATCCGGAGGGAACCATAATCAGTTCCGGCCTTTCAAAATGGTGCGGAGCGGGCGGCTGGAGGCTGGGGACTTTCGCTTTTCCGGCCGAACTGGACTGGCTGCTGGAGACTATGGCTTCGGTGGCGTCGGAAACTTATACTTCGGTATCAACGCCAATACAATATGCCGCCGTGCGAGCCTTCAGCGGCGGCGTCACAATTGAGCGATATCTATGGCATGCGCGTCGGATTCTCGCGGCTCTGGGTAACCAGATATGCGGCAGACTGGTTGAGGCGGGCGCTCGCATTCACGCTCCGGAGGGGGCCTTTTACCTGTTTCTGGATCTCGGTGCCTTAAAGGACAAATTTGCCTCCCGGGGAATATATAATGGCGTGCAGATGTGTGAGCGCTTGTTGAGCGATACCGGGGTGGCCATTCTCCCTGGCTCCGCATTCGAGCGACCCGTCGAGGAATTTACGGCGCGTCTGGCATATGTTGATTTTGACGGCGCTCGGGCTTTGGCAGCCAGTGAGACCCTGCCACTTGATAAACCGCTGCCGCAGGACTTCACCAAAAAGTGGTGCCACAAAATGCTCGAGGCCACTGATATCTTAGTGGACTGGCTTCGAAATTGACCGAACGCTGTATTATTGTTGCGGTGGTACTCCCTGCGTACCCGTATCGAAAACGTATTTCCAGCTACCATCGGGTTGGCGTTCCCAGATGGTCACGTAATATCCCTCCATATTGATATCATTGCCGGCCGAGTCCATGGTTGAGTAATCATAATGCCCGATAGTATAGCCGAGGTCTGCGGACTCCGCGATCCTGGCAAAAATCGGTTCCCAGGTAAGTCGGGCGCTGTCGGTCGGGGAATGCATTTTCATGATTTCGTCATGTCCGGTAAGGGGGTGTGAACCATCGGTCAGTACGGTGGCGCTGTCGGCCATGTACTGTTCGAAGGCGGCGTACATCCCCAAGCTCTCGGAAACGGCGGAGAAATCGCGATCAGTCTGCATTAGGGATTGAGTTTCTTTTACAATGTCATTTTGGGCGGCACATCCTACCAGAACCAAAAAGCCGATTGCCGCTAAGGCTAATGTTTTCATAAGTACTCCTTTGTTGCTTGTGAACAACATACGAGCGCGCTTAAACAGGAGTTGGATGCCGGAATGGTCCGACAAGCCACCGGCGCAGCATTGGGTTTGGACCCCGTTCTTTTTTCATTTGGCGAATCGGATGGTCATTGTGGCAAACGGGTAAAGATTACGAAAATCCTACCGAAATAGTAAGATATATATTGTGCCGGACAACTGTGAGAAAAGGGCAGCCAACTGTGGATGCTATCGTGTGGGTATCTTCTTTGAAACCCGCGGATAGACAGAGACTTGGATCGCTGCCCGTAGCAACGTGGGATGCACCAGGATGAATAAGGTCGACCAGGCCCTGATCGATCGCATGGGGATCGATGACAGGGAGATCGAACAGCGCAAGGATCTCGTAGGTCTTCAGCGAGATCATATCCCCCTTTTGATCAACGCCGGTAAGCTGATTGAGCCGGTAATATACGACATAATTGTAGCTTTTTTTTCTCAGATTGCCGCGAAGAATGCGATAGCCGGGTTCGGTCTGAATGTTGATATGTTTCAGCGCTTACACGACCGGATGGAACAATATCTCCTGGACTTGTTCAGCGGAAAGTACGACCGGGAATATGTATATAATCGGGTGCATATCGGTCTGATGCATCAGCGCTCGGGAATTACCCCCAAGCTGTACCTGTCGGCGATGAAAGGACTTCGCGATATTCTTCGTCGCCATGTGGCTCAGCAAATCAGACCTCATGAATCGGGGCTAAGCACGTGGAACGCTCTCGACGCTCTGTTGTCGCTGGACAGTCTCTTTGTTCTCGATACCTACTTCTACGGTCTCATCGCGGAGATCGACGAAGCAAAGCAAGAGGTGGAGCACTACGCCCGAACGCTCGAGGAGAAAGTATCGTTGAGGACTCGTCAGCTGGAAGAGCTGTCGCGAAGAGACAGTCTGACCGGTCTTTATAATCACCGGGCATTCACGGAATATCTGAGGAGGTATCTGGCGCTGGCAATTCGCAACAACAGTCCTCTTTGTCTGGTATATATGGATGTGGACGATTTCAAATATGTGAATGATGAATTAGGACATTATGAGGGAGATGAGGTACTCAAGCGGCTAGGGTGGATACTGATGGGGGTATCGAGGGAGTCGGATATCGCCTGCCGGTATGGCGGCGACGAGTTCTGCGTGATTCTTCCAGATTCCATTGTTGCTCAGGCGAAGATCTACTGTCAACGCGTCATGAGTGAGTTTACGAAGGAATTCAGGAGCGTCACTGTTAGTTTTGGCATTGTTCAGACCGGCCCTGACAAGCATTTGGATATGGATAGTCTAATCAAGCGGGCCGACAAGCTGATGTACGAGGCGAAGCGGTCATCCGGTCAACACGTTATGGCAGAGCATGTTTGACCCTCAGCAATTCGAAAACGCCGAGCCTCATGACGGACTCAAGGTTTAAGCGAAATTGGCCGATTTAATAATCATATCAGATATCTGAAAGTACTCCATGGGGCTGACCAGTGGGGCTTCTTCTGATATAAGGAAACGAATGGGCAAGAGGGGCGAGGGCTACCGGTTTGTCTTTGCGTTGAGCCACGGAGCGGTAGAGCAGACTCGACGGCCGACAAACGCACGAGAAAGGGGTTATGGAGATGGGAACAAAGGCTAGGCGCGTTTCCCGAAACAACAAGGGGGGAGCATTATTAATTACCATTTTCCTCATGGCAATGCTTGCCATAGCAGCCCTCACGGCTGTCGATACAGCTCAAACCGATATAGAATTGTCTTTCAATCAGCTGCACGCGGATCAGGCCTTTTACGTGGCCGAGGCTGGCTTAAAGCGTGCCCTGGTGGAACTTATTTCGTATAATTCGTGGGATGACGGCTATGCGGGAGTTTCTTTCGAGTCCGGCGCGTATTCGGTAGCGGTGGCGCACTCGGACATCGACTCCCTGATTATTGACACAGTAATACTTCGTTCTACAGCTACAGTGCAGGACGCCCACGCGAACCTGGAGGCTGTCGTCGTACCCAGGCTGTGGTATCCCTTTCAGTACGCGGTGTTCGGTAAAGATAGTATAGATATGATAAATAGTATCAACACGGATTCCTATAACTCGGACTCCGGGACTTATGCGGGCACAGTCGCCAACACCGACGGTGATATAGCTTCGAATGGAACGATCGATCTGGTAAATACCGCCACGATTGGCGGCGATGCTTCGAGCGCAGTCGCAGGAGGGGTCGATGTGTGCGCGACATGTACAGTTTTCGGTGATGTGGAAAGTGGAATTGACCCTTATGATTTACCGATAGTGCCTGATTCCGAATACGTTTGGGCACACGATAATAATTCGGCGCCCGGAGGATTGTCGGGCAGCTTTTCCTACGATGGCGCGACACACGAATTGACCCTGGCAAACAACGCTGTTGCTACACTGAGCGGGGGAACATACTATTTCTCTGATATTAACCTTGGGTCAACGTCGGACTTTATGGTTGCGTCTGGAGAAGTAGTCAGAATCTATATGAGCGGCGATCTTGTTGTATCGAGCAGCGCTCTGGTTAATCCGACCGAGCCGCCGGCAAGTCTGCAGATTTTTTCAAAGGGCGATCTAGTTGCGATAGGGATGAGCATTGAGATAACTGCCGCCTTTTACGGACCGGGAACTGATGTGATAATCAACAACGCCTCCAATTTTTACGGCTCGATTATTGCCAAATCCGTTTGGATGGAGGACGCGGCCCAGGTGCATTATGACCGTGCTTTGATGGAGAAGCCGATGGGGACGACCGGTGAGATGATTATGATAGCCTGGAAAGAAATCTAAGAAAAATCCTTATACCAGGATTGAATTACGGGTGGAGCAATCTCCACTCGTTTTTTTTGTATAACTCGTGATTCCGACTCTAGTAGTCGGACGAACGATCTCGGGAGTGAAGGCCATCCATATACATTTTCAAGTAGCGATTTTCAATGTCCGTAGTCCTGGCCATAATTTTCAGAATATCGCGCTGCGAAACGAGTCCTATCACCTGGTTTTCTTCGACAATAGGTACGTGCCGAATCCAATTCTTCTTCATGATTCCGGCGATATAGGTGACATCATCATCGGGAAGACCTACGATGAGATTGGTGGTCATTATGTCAGCGACTTTCAGGCTGTGGTATTCTCCTTTTGTCTGATGGATTCTTTTGAATATGTCTTTATCGCTGACAATACCAACAAGCTGTTTCTGGTCGCCGAGAACCGGCAGGCAACCGATGTTTTTTCTAATGAGCAGATCCATAGCGTCATCGATCGAAGTATGGGGACCAACCGTGATCACCTCTTTGGGCTTGCTCTCGAGCAGGTTTTTGACGAGCATACTTCACCCTTTCTATTCTGATTTTCTTCAATTGACCGGATGTAGCCGATGGTTCAGGTTCAGGTAAAACTAGAGCATTATGGCGTTCCGCTGGTCATCTGTGAGCGAGGCCATCGGCGGCGCGCACGAAGTCATTGTACTTGCTTAAGAGACCTAATCTTACGCTGTTTGTCAAGTAAAATCGGAGGATGATTGAGTTTGTTGTCTGCCAAAAAGAATGTCGGCCATCCCTGCGAGGGGGCAGGGATGGCCTTTGCGCGACATTCCGAGCGTCAACAGTAAGCGGAGAGGAGATCCTTGGGGATGACCGTTTCGGGACTAGTCATCACACCCGCTTTCGCCTCAACAGCCCAGTTTAGCACCCGGTTTGCTGGGACAAATAGCTTGGTCCCGATTAACATCCACCAACGTTCCTACTCAATTGACGGGGACCGTGGGGATTTTTCTTAATTTTTTTATATGGAATTGCTTCGCAACTTGTGCGCCGGATTCATAATAGTGCCGTTTCTAAGGATAGCCACCTTTTGTCAGGCCATTGAAAGACAAAGGCCGTCCCAGGTTTTGAGACGGCCCAAAGCAGACTATAACGGTACTGTTAGTCCGTTACGGCTATTTTGCCAATATCACTTCTCAGCCACCCAGGCTTTGAGTCTCTTTTCGAGAACGCTCAGCGGCATCGAACCGTGACACAGCAGTTGGTCATGAAAATCCCGCAGGGACATTTTGTCGCCGAGTGCCTCTTCGGCATGCCGCCGAAGCTCCTTGATTTTCAGTTCGCCTATTTTGTAGGCCAGGGACTGACCGGGCCAGACGATGTATCGATCGATTTCGACCTGGACATCGTGTCCGGTCTTCCCCGAATTAGCCATCATATAATCAATAGCCTGTTGTCTGGTCCAGCCTTTCCAGTGCATGCCGGTATCCACGACCAGCCGAATCGCCCGCCACATTTCATAGGTGAGCTGGCCGAATTTGGAGTAGGGATTGGTGTAAAAGCCCATCTGCTCACCGAGGCTTTCGGCGTAGAGCGCCCAACCTTCGCCATAAGCGGTGATCCATCCTCTGGCGCGAAATTGAGGCAGATCCGTCAATTCCTGTGAAAGGGCTATCTGGAGATGGTGTCCCGGGACGGCTTCGTGCAGCGTGAGAGCTTCCATTTCCCATTTGGGGCGCGAGCCGAGATCGTAGGTATTGACGTAATAGTATCCCGGACGCCCTGCATCAGGCGAACCAGGCTGGTAGAACGCGGTTGTCTGAGATTTTTCAGCGTAAGAGGGAATCACGGCCACGCCATAGGGAAGAGCCGGCAGCCGGCCGAAGAGAGAGGCAAGTTCTGGGTCGGCGCGCTTTGATATATCGCGGTATTCTTTGACAAGATCTTCTTTCTTGTCGAAATAAAATTGCGGGTCAGTGCGCAGGAACTCCGTAAACTGTTCGAAATTGCCCTTAAAGCCGCTTGACGCGATTACTTTATCCATTTCCGAGCGTATTCGAGCAACCTCATCTTCGCCTATGGCAAAGATATCATCCGGGCTAAATTGGGTGGTGGTGAAACTTCGGACGAGATGTTCATACCAGGCGCGGCCATCGGGCAGTTCGCTGAGCCCGATCGATTTACGACAAGCCGGAAGATACGTATGGGCCACATAATTCAGGAGCCTCTCGAATGAAGGCTTCACTTTACCGATGTAAAGTGATTCAGCCTGTCGGGTGAGTTTCTCTCTGACCGCAGGCTCGGTGGCAGTCGGCAGCTTCTTCAGTACCGCAAGGATGGGCGAGTCAGCAGGATTTTCCGTCAGCAGATTTTTGATTTGCTGAGACGTGTCAGCGATCACCGGTCCAGGATGAGTAATTTGCCTTTTGATGCCCTCTCCAAGCAATGTTATCACCTGATCGATAAGAGCAGGGACTTTATCCAGACGGTTGAGTATATCATCGCGCTGTGAGTCGGTCGAGAGCGGCATAATATTCAAAATGTCGGGTACCCAATGATGGACGCCGTCCATCTGCGAAATCGCAAGCAGCTCAGCAGGGAAACGCGCGCCTTCGAAACCGTCATTGAGGTAATACTCGAACAAATCGTAACTAAGTTTGTCCTCGGGAGTCAGTTGGCCTGGATCAACCGTGGCCAGAGCTGAGCGCCAGTGACGCCAGTCGGTTTTATGGCGCTCGATGTTGTCGATGGATAGATTGGGCCAGACGTGATTATATCCGGGGTAACCCTCGTACGTGGCCGACATCGGGTTTTCAGCCATTCTATAGGACCATTCAAGTTCGAAGATCTTGTGGAGGCGCTCCCGGTCCAATAGGCCCGGCACTCCAGAGGCGAGTTTCCGGCATTCTTCCACAAAGCGAGAGTGTGTACGGTACATATTCTGTTTTCCTTATTTCCCTGAGGCCAGCTGGCATTCACTGGCGTCATCTGCAACGGCTTAAGATACAAACGCCAGCCCAGATCACAGGATATGGGGGACAGGAAATCGGGTCAACAAAAACCGCTGGTCAGGCAGAAGGCCTGATTTGCAGGCATATTCTTTTTTGTGGAACAATTTGGTTTTCGTCTTGTTGAACATGACAGAAGTCAAAACAGACCCATTTAACCCGATTTAGGGGTAAGGCAAATGACACAGCAAAAAAACAGGACTTTTGAGGAATTTCCGGAAATAAAGCAGTATCTGTCGGAGATACCCGAAGACCTGTGGAGCATATTCCTTCCTACGAGCATAGAAGAGCTTCAGAAGCTGTCGGCTGACATAAAGGCCCTTCGAATTCGAGAGAAGGAGCGTGAGTATATTATCGAACTCAGGCAGAAGTATGGCCTTCCGTATAGGCCGAACGCAACGATAGACGAGACCATAAAGCGTATTAGACTGATTCGATGGCGGCAGAAGATGAACAGTCACGACTCGGAAGATATACCCAACGGTGCGGAAAATTCCTCAATCGATCCGGACGAGGAACTTATTTGAGGGAAGCAGGGTTTCAGACTCTATTGAGTGGACAGCAGAGAGCATTTACTCATATTTGACACCGGTATAACATCTCGCACGACATCTTAGGGCCAGCCCATTGGGCTGGCCTTTTTGTATGTGCCTGGCTCGGCTGTTGTTCAAAACCCGGCTATACCGTATATTGTGGGGACACCCGGAGCTGTCAGTTTCAGCAGAGCCGTCGCGGCGTACGCGGGTGCTAACAGCAGTATATGAAGAAATTCTTGAATACAATATTTCGGTTTTCCTTCGTCCTTATCCTGACCTCACTTTTGGCGGAGCTTGCTTTCAGCCAGAACAATTTTGAGGTTCGAAGTCTGGAATTCGTGGGCAACCAGGTTATCTCAGACGACGATCTTCGCCTGCAGATGGCAACGTATGCTACAGGGGGATTCGCCAAAACAATACTCGGCAAGGAGTCATTTCTTTACAGTGAAGACATTCTGGCAAACGATCTGGAGGCAATTGTCCGGTATTATCAGAAGGAGGGATTTCTTTATGCGAAGGCTGTGTTGGCTGACCTTGATACTGATGCGAAGGATCGGACGGTCAGGATTACGATACGAGTTGACGAGGGGGATTCCATTTCGGTCGGCAAGGTATCGTTGGTCAAACCGGATTCTCTGGCTGCTCTTGGCTCTCAGATAGCTGCCCTCGTCGATAAAGTTTCTCTGGAACTCAAAGCCCGCACCGGGAAACGGTTCCGAGATGCAGATGTGGATGCCGACCGGATGGCTCTGGGAAGAGCGCTCGATGACGCCGGTTTTCCGTTCTCTCAGATCATCCCCAACCTCGAAGTCAATGAACCGCAGAGGACGGTAGATATCACATGGACGGTCGTACCGGGTCCGCATAGCCGCTTTGGCGAAATCACGGTAATCGGCAATGATAACGTCTCGGAAGCGCTCATTCGGAAGTATCTGGCTTTTTCCAGCGGGGATGAGTACAGCCGTAAAGATTTAGAGGAGTCGCAGCGCCGCATTTACAACCTATCGCTTTTTCATGTAGCAACAGTCACGGCGCGGCTGACATCGACACAGGATTCTATCGTACCGGTAGAAGTGCGAGTCAAGGAGGCGCCCCGATTCACAACGAGAATTGGTTTTGGTTACGGGCGTGAAGAGAAGATTCGAGTGTATTCCGATTCGTATGTTCTCGGCGTTTTTGGCGGTGCTCGGCGCATCAACCTGTATGCCAAGCACTCGGACATAGAACCGTACCACGTCAGTCTCAAGCACATCCAGCCGGCTTTCCTGACCATTAATACCCGCCTTGAGATCAATCCGTTCATACTGCGACAGGAGGAACCGGGATTCACCGAGAACAGGTACGGGGGCAACGTTTCGGCTCTTCACGAGTTCAGTCGGTCTCTGCGGAGTTCGGTGACATATACTTTCGAGCGCGTGAAGCTGGATACCACCTCACTGGCCGATATCGGCGATTCGAACGAGATATCCGATTTATATAATAAGTCGAGCGTAATGTTCGGGCTTACCTGGGATAATTCGACGCCGGTGCTGTCACCCACCCAGGGACTTTATATAGCTGGAGCGTTCAAAATCAGCGGGCTGGGACTGGGAAGCGATTATCATTTTACGCGAAGTCTCTTTGAGTTGCGCCGGTATCAGCCGGTTCTGGGGATGGTGCTCGCCGCGCGCGTCAGGATCGGCGGAATCCGTTCCTCTGATACCCATGGATTCGTACCTGTCGAGGATAGATTCTTTTCGGGTGGGAGCGCCTCGGTCAGAGGCTGGGCTCGAGCGGAGTTGGGACCTGTGGAAAATGACATACCTGTGGGCGGCGAAAGTTTGCTCGAGGGAAGTCTCGAACTGCGTCATCCTATCTGGGGCATTCTGTCGGGCGCTATGTTTGTTGACGGTGGTAACGTATGGCTTCAATCGTACCGCTTTCCTGTTGACGATTTGAGGTACTCAGCGGGGCTCGGTCTGCGAGTAAAGACTCCCATCGGAGCGATACGGGTAGATGTAGCCAGACCGGTGTTCGATGACGAAGCGACCGGCCAGGTTCATATCAGTGTCGGAGAGGCATTTTAAGATAAGAGCACGGATGATACATGCCTCATAAACAGAAAAACAGCAAGCCTATCCGGCATCGCATCGGGACCATACTGTCAGAGCTGCTTACGGCGGTGGTCGTGTTGGCTGTTCTCGCCATTGTCTTCACTCAGACCGGGTTCTTCCGTGACTGGTTGCGCGCAAAAATAGTATCAACCGCGAATGAATCAATTAACGGAGAGCTCGCCATAGAGGGTATGGATGGAAATGTCTTCAACCATCTTACACTTCGAGGGGTGAGCCTCGTGATGGATAACGACACTGTAGCGCGTATATCCAGCCTCTACTTACAGTATAACCCCTGGAAGCTGGTCAATCAAACGGTGCAGGTCGACTCGGTTGCGATTGACTCTCTGTACCTGCTTGCTCTGCAGAGAAAGGATTCCTCATGGAACCTGGCGAAGGTTGTGCTATCGGATACTGCAACGGGACAGGTCGACACCTCGGCAGCAGAATTCGGTTATGACATTGTTGTCGACGACCTGGTATTGAACAGCGGCGCGGTAGATATTGTCGGTTCGGACTCACTGATACCCCGGAGAATTGAAGATTTGGATATACACGTTGGCGGCAAGTTCGCCGATGGCATGATAGAGGTTGGTCTTTATGATTTGAGACTTCACACACTCGACCCTGATTTTCGCATAAGCCACGCCGAATTGCGAGCAACGGTCGACAGTGCCGCTTATAGATTCGAAAGCGTTACCATTGAGACTCCGATGAACCGCATCACGGGAGACGCTGAATATCATCCGGACAATCCCGTAGCGAATTCGGCGACGATATCTGCTGACTCTCTAACGTTGTCGGAATTCAGGCGATTCATACCATCGGTGATGAAAGATCCCCTGCCCTTGGTCTTTCTTTTCGGCGAATTGACCAAAGACTCCCTATGGGTTACCGTGTCGGCGCAACGCGGCGAGCAGCGAATCGACATAGAAGCCGATGCTTACCCGCTCTCGGTGGCGTACGATTCATTGACCAGCGGACCACTTAGTTATTTGGCGGATGCGGTTTTCGACCGCGTAGCCTCGGAAGACTGGGTTACGGATACGACTGTAAGGGTTACTCTAAATGGCTCTGTTGCTATTGAAGGCTCAGGTATGGAGCCGGAGCAGGCGAGAGTGTCGGTCGAGGCGGATTTCGAGAGATCGCTGATTGATATTTATCGACTATCGGCTTTCTGGTTTGACATCGACTATGCCGAACAAGCAGTTTCCGGGGCTTTCAAGGGTGAGGGAGAGTTCGGGAAGATTGAGGCAAGGGGCGAGGTTGGCGAATTATTTGACTCGGTCTCATATGATCTCGACCTTGATATCGCGGGGCTAAACCTCGCCCGACTTGGATTTGGCGACACCCTTCAGACCGACATCAACCTGTCGGCGCAAACCAGCGGGAAGGGATATACGCGGGAAACGGCGCGGGGCTATGCCCGTATGGTACTGAGGTCATCGCGGGTGCTTCAATATGATCTAGACAGCGGATATATAGCCACGGAGTTTGGTGAAGAACGACTGAAAATTGACACCGCACTGCTGGGATCATCGATTGCAGACATAAATCTTTCAGGCGTGCTCAGCGCCACCGGGGCAAGCGACTTGGGATACAGAGCAAGTGTAAATGACATCTCCAGCCTAAGGGAATTCGCCGGTGCGGAAGTTCTTGAAGGTCGAGGGACTATTGAGGGACGATTGCACGGCCTGCCCGATAGCCTCATCGGCACGGCAAAGATAAACGCATCGGGATTGAAGTATAACGATATTTCTGTGGGTTCGCTGTCAGCGAATACGGAGGGCAGTCTTATTGACTCGGTGCTATCGTTTTCGGGGTGGCTTCGGGGCGAACAGATTGAACGCGGTGGCCTGAGATTGGATAGTGTAAACGCCGATGCCGACTACTCTCGTAATATCGCGACTGTCACACTCAGCGCGTTCGGAGCTAATGAGTTCGCGGGCAGTCTTAACTGCAGAATCTTTCTTGACAGCGTTACCCGAATAAATCCCACTGATCTGTCGTTGCGTTATGAAGATCTGCTCTGGAAGGCAAGTGACTTAAGCCTTCTCACGATCGATAGCGGTCGTTACAATATTGATAATTTCATCTTGCGATCTGAAGAGCCCAATGGCGCGGGGATGCAGACGGTCGGTGTGGATGGGACAGTTGATCCGGAGGGTGAGTCTGATCTTACGGCGAGAGTGGAAAATCTATCGCTGGCGCAATTTGGGTCCATTGTCGACTTGCCGGTGACCGGCACACTCAACAGCGATTGGAGATTGTCCGGTAAGACGAATAATCCGACGATACACGGTAATCTTGTGATCTCATCGGGAAAGTACTCCAATTTTGACTTCGAACGACTTGACGGTAACTTCGATTATTCCGATCAGCGGGTAAACTTTTCAATGAATCTAAAACCGACTCAGGCGGAGAGTCTGATGATTGCCGGTTCGGCGCCGTTTGTACTCGACACAACATCTCAAGCCGGGGTGGACAGTACCATAGATGTTCGTATAATAACTGATAGTCTTTCGCTCGATGTTCTCAAGGCGGCGGGGTATGTTGTGAACGAAGCGGAGGGATATATCCAATGTGCTCTACAGGCATCAAATACCCTGTCGGACCCGAAAGTATCCGGTAATGTCAGAGTGCGTAAAGGTGCGCTCAGCATTCCTGTGTACGGTATCAACTATACGGACATGGAGGCGGGAATAGGCTTTGCTCCGGGCAGGACGTCGATCGATAGCGTGGTGATGACGCAGAATGGCGGTAAGTTTCGTCTGTCCGGGGAGATGACATTCGACGGAGGGTTAGTGAGCGGCGAGATATCATCATCGCGGTTTGAGCTCGCCACGAAAGATTTTTATCTCGTGCGGCACAAGCATTATGAAGTTCAGGTTACCTCTGATGCCCGGCTCGAGGGCGCCGACGAGCCAACCTATAGTGGGACGATAACAGTGAACCGCTCGAATCTCTGGCTTCCGGCGATCATGACGCAGTTTGGACAGTCGACCGCGAGCAGACCGACCACACCGATGCTTGTCAAGGCTACGCGGCCGGATAGTCTGCGCAGTCCTCTGGCCGCGCAGGGGCCGGCTGTTGAAGAAGTGATACCGGATACCGTTGAATCGAAATATATGGAAGACCTTCGTGGAACGATCACAGTAACTATCCCCAAAAATACGTGGATTAGAAGTCCCGATATGAAACTGGAGGTGTCGGGAAATATCGATGTCGTGAAGGAGGGCCCGGATTTTGAGCTGTTCGGCAGTGTAAATGTTGTCCGAGGGCAGTACAGCCTGTATGGCAAGAAATTTACTATTAAGCAGGGGCAACTGTCCTTTCAGGGGGGAAAAGACTATGTTGCCAATCTGGACATTGAGGCAGGCTATGTCTTCCGGACAGCAGCGAAGGAAAAGAAGACACTGCACTTGCTTGTGACGGGAACATCGGAAACGCCGCAGATAAGATTTACACTGGATGAAACGGAGA
This sequence comes from Candidatus Zixiibacteriota bacterium, assembly GCA_040756055.1. NCBI lineage: Bacteria > Pseudomonadati > Candidatus Zixiibacteriota > Candidatus Zixiibacteriota bacterium. The sequence goes on along the minus strand of JBFLZR010000005.1, from coordinate 112,077 downwards.
TTTCCGAGGGTGATGCCATGGCGTATATAGTCTTCGGCAGGAGTCTTGATGAGCTGACGCAGGGTCAGCGATCGTCGGTCGTCGGCGAAAACGGTACCAGCGCCGGTGCCGTAGCGGGCGGCGTCGCGGCCAAACTGCTGGCCGGACAACTCGCGCAGGCGCTTGGCAACGAATTGAATCTCGATGTTATCGAGGTAAAGGCGGAAGGGGATCTCCAGAGCGCATCGGTCGTGATAGGCAAGTATCTCACGCCGGATTTGTTCATGAGTTATGAGCGCAGCTTTGGAGCCTCGACCGACAACGATTTGGAGCCTGAGACAGTGACGCTGGAGTATCAGTTGACGCGTCTGATATATCTTCAGTTGACCGAGGGCGACCCCAAGGAGGCCGGTTTCGACGTGATACTCAAGTTTGAGCGGGAATGATCTGGATTTTTGTTGGTGCCGGAGGTCTTACAGGCCCGAATCCGACACAGAATATTATCAGGCGGTTGTTTAGTTATTAAGCTTATAAGGCAGAGATCGAATTGCAAAAAAGACGATCGTCAGATATGGTCAGCCATTCATCTGTGCTCCGGCCTCAACTCAGGCAGGGGCTGATTTGAGATCTCCAATAGAGCTGCCGATTCCGCATCGATTACAGTTCGTCCTCGGTTCACCATGTACAGCATAGAATCAGTTTCTGGATTCGGCGGTGGCCCAGATAGTAGGGGATAGAGCGGTGCGATACCCCTGCCAATGATCTGCCACGTGGCGTTATTTCCCTTGTACTTTACCAAGTAGGCCACAATCTCCTTTGCTCCCAGAGGGTCTGAACCAGCTGCCCTGCCGAGTGCATCGAAAAGAGTTATCGGTGGTATCGAAGCACAAAAGCCTGTGAAGGCTTTGAACCGGAGTCGCTTCTCGGCGTGAGCCGCAGACGGCTCGGGAGCGAGTTGCGGATCGTACCCTTCATACACAGAGTAGGCTTTTACAAAGAATCCTCCCGTTGAGTCGAGGACAACTGTAAAGTTCTTGGGAGTTTGCGACTCAACTGTCTCGCGCAGCCAGTTGGGGCCATCAAGGCGCACATTTTCTACACTGACCTTCCATACCGGTCTGTTGTATACTTGGTCAACCAAGAATGGAATAGTCGAGTCTTTGCAGATGATCACCTCGACACCGGAGTATTTTTCATTGTCGAGAAGCTTTTGAATTTCATTGAAGCCGGTGTACTGCAAGGCTCTTTCCAGCGCTTCTCGCGGGGTGTCTACCGAGTGGCTGGTGCTATCGGTTTGGGCTACAGTGCCTGAAGTGCAGAGCATCCCGAAAATCACAAGAATAGAGATTTGGCAAACGCGCATTTTCATCCTCCCGCGTTGTGGTAACTACCATAAAGACGGACATGGAGGGCCGGTTGTCAAGCTTGGGTTACGCGGCTCGCGACTAATCGCTCACTTTCTTGGGAAGGTCGGGGTGAGGTGAACTAGTCCAATAAAGAAGGAGTCCGGTTTCAGCATCAACTACGGAACGCGCATGGTTATTTTGCGGAATGGTCTCGCCCGTTGTAAAAGGTCTTGGGGGAAAACCTCTTCCGAGAATATTCCATAAGGGTTTCGCCCCCTCTCCTCGCTTATTCTGCGAGACGAGCAGGATAGTCAACTCCTTGGATGCTAGAGGGTCGGATCCTGCTGCTGCCCCTATTGCCTGCTGCATAGTAACGTTCGGTACTGTGCGACAATAATCGTGAATGACTTCACTTGAGCGGTATCCTTGTTCGGCTCTATGCGCTGGGGGCTCTTCCCCAAGATAGTAATCATATTCCCCTTCCCGCTTGGTGTATGCCTTTATGAAGAACCCGGCCGCGGAATCTATAAGTATATGGAATTTCTTTGGGTTCCATTTTGCTTCCTCCTCGGCAGGACATCCAGGCACATGAAGATTGACACTGTCGAGAAAAATGTGCCAGACTGGCTTGTTGTAGACCTGATCGACCAGAAAGGGAATGGTCGAGTCTTTGCAGAGGATTAATTCGACACCGGAGTATTTTTCATTGTCGAGAAGCATTTGAATTTCATTGAAGCCGGTGTAGGCGAGGGCTACCTCAAGGGCCCTCTCTGGGCTATCCACCGACCGGCGGGCGGTGTCGGGATGAGCTGAAACCGTGCAAATGCAAAGCAGGAATAGAATTGTCGATGTATATAGTCGGTGAGTGAACATTCTCATCCTCCCGCAAAGGTCCATCTACCGTAATGACGACAACAAGGCCGGGTTTGTCAAGTCGCGGATCGAGCTCGGAAGTCTCAAATAAATCCATGGAAATGGTGCCGGAGGTCGGAATCGAACCGACATGATGTTGCCATCGGGGGATTTTGAGTCCCCTGCGTCTACCAATTTCACCACTCCGGCACAGGCGACGCCTAGTTCAGGCTGAGGCATAAATAAACGCTATCAGAATCAATTGTCAAGATTAGAAATCATCCCCAAGAGTCAACAAAGACCGGCAGGTCACATCCCGACTCCGTCGGGACAAGACCTGCCGGAACATTGGAACAATGCTGGAAACGCGGCAGATGAGACATCTGCCGCGCACAAAATTAGAGTGAGGGCAAAGCCGCCTGTAAAAGACGGGCAGATCAGGAGATCTGCCGCGCACAGAGATGAGACCCACAGTCCCGCTTCGAGCGGGATGGGGCACCCTTTTCCGGTCTAATTTGAATTCAAAATGCGCGATGAAAGTTAGAAATGCACGCGCTCTTCGGTGGTGTCTTCGGGGATAAGCTCTTCTTTGCGGGCCTTGGCGGGATTGTAGCGCCCGGCCGAGGGATGGATGTGGCACGTGGTAGTCGGCTCGGTCCCCTCGATAAACACCTCGCTGCGGACATCGGTGCATCGATCCGTAGCCAGTTCGCCTGATTCCAGGCAGACATCGGCATGCGCGATACCATCGGGCTCCTCGAAATCGAGCGCCGGCAGTGAATCATGGGCGGCGATCATAAAGTCGGCCCAGACCGGAACGCCGTTCTTGGCGCCATCCTGGTTACGTCCCAGCGAAATCTTTTCATCGAAGCCCACCCAACATCCGGCCGTAATCTGCGGCGTATAGCCGATAAACCAGTTGTCACAGAAGTTGCTCGATGTTCCGGTCTTTCCACCGGCCGGACGACTGAACCCCATCCATCGCGCCCTGCGGCCGGTACCGGCATCGACAACCGACTGCATCAAACTGACCATGATATATGATGTCTGAGCCGACAGGACTTCTTCCTTCTGAATAGAAATATTGTCTTCAAGAACACGCCCGTAACGATCGACTATCTTGTGAATCAGGCGATAGGGTATATGGATTCCCTGATTAGGAAATACCGAGAAAGCCGATACCATTTCGATAAGGCGTACCGGCTCGGTGCCGAGCGCAATCGAGGCCACCGGGGTCAGGGGTGTTGTTATACCCAGACGTTTGGCATAGAAGATCGCCTGCTCGGGGTTGATTCTCAAGATGAGGCGAATAGCGATAAGGTTTCGCGAGAGCCGGATACCATCGCGGAGGGTAATCGGGCCCATGAATTTGCTGTCAAAGTTGTGCGGTCGCCACTGTTTGGCTCCGGGGATATCGAGCACGATAGGGTTGTCATCGATTATATCCGTCGTCTTGTAGCCGTTGTCAATACAGGCGGTATACACAAACGGTTTGAAAGCCGAACCGGGTTGAAGCAATGATTGATAAGCGCGGTTAAACTCGGTTTTTTCGAAATTGCGGCCGCCCACCATCGCGAGAATATCGCCATTGCTGTTGTCAAAAGCAATGAAAGCACCCTGAACCGGTTTGTGCGTCTTGATAGAGTCACCGTAGGCATCGACCGTATCAGGCATGAATTGCGTGTAGGTGGGATTATCCAGACCGTAGGTGCGGGCGATACGGGCGCGGAGCGAATCTATCTTTTTGTAGAGAGCGGCTTCAGCGGCGGCCTGAAGGTCAACATCAAGCGAGGTAATCACATTCAATCCGCCGGAGTAAAGGGTGTTTTCGCCGTACTTTTCATATATGTACTGCCGGATGGTCTCGGTGAAATAAGGAGCGATACCAATTTGCTCCTCGACAGGGGAGACCTCGAGCGGCAGGTTCTTGAGTGAATCATACTCCTCGCGCGATAGGCCGTCCTCCGAGAAATAGCTGTAAAGAACGCGGTTGCGCGCCTGGAGGGCCTTGTCCGGATTGTTAAACGGGGAGTTGATGTTTGGTCCGGGGAGCAAGCCGATCAGGATGGCGCAGTCCTGAGGCGTCAGTTCAGATACCGTTTTGGAGAAGTAGGTCCTGGAGGCTGCGGCGATACCATAGGCGCCACGGCCAAAATAGTACTGGTTGAGATACATCTCTATTATCTCCTGCTTCGAGTATGTTCTCTCCAGCTTGATAGCCGTGAGGGCTTCTTTGACTTTTCTCTCCAGAGTTTGCTTACGTGTGAGAAACAACATTCTGGAAAGCTGCTGGGTAATAGTCGAGGCACCCGCGGTAATACGCCATTTGAGGATATTTTTCAGAGCCACGATGAAAACCCGTCGAAGGTCGATACCCCAGTGGTTGAAGAAAGCCTGATCTTCCGAAGCCAGGAGCATTCCGACCAGATACGGCGGGAAGTCTTTATAAGGGGTGAGTACGCGATTTTCGCTGTAGAATTCTTTCAGCAAGACGCCGTTGCGGTCGTAAACCTTCGTTTTCAGGCTTGGCTCTATATTGTGCAACTGCTCAAACGAGGGCAGTTCGGACTGATAGACCCGGTAGGTTTTATAGCCTACGATGAAGACAAAAATAAGGCAGAGCACCACCAGAATGATGACCGCGTTTCTGAATCGCCGCGCTTTGTGGCGGCTTTTGTTGAATCCTACGCTCATAGGTCAGATATTTGCACCGTTATGCCCGGCCAAGTCAAGTTAAAACAGGGTTTGTGGCCTTCTCAGTTGTCATACAATCGGGCGTTATTTTTGTTTCGTTTTACATCATCTATTATTATTATAACTGCTTATTAGATTATCGGTTGTCCTTAAAAGAATACGCCGGGTCTGCCGATATTTCCTTAAAGGAGAACATACTGTGCAGGAATTCGAGAATTCTGACCTGAAAAAAGAGTTTGAGCGTCAGTGGAAGATAATATCCCGGGGGGCAGTGGATCTTCTTCCCGAAGGCGAATTCGAAGATAAGCTCAAGAAATCCATCAAAGAAAACAAGCCTCTGAGGGTTAAACAGGGTTTTGATCCTACCTCGCCCGACATCCACCTGGGCCATTCGGTGGGTATCAGAAAACTCCGGCAACTTCAGGACCTGGGCCATCAGATTGTACTCATAGTGGGCGATTACACGGCTATGGTCGGCGATCCGTCAGGGCAGTCCGCCACCAGACCATCACTGAGCTACAGCGAAATCATGCGCAACGCCAAAACCTACCAGGACCAGTTTTTTAAAATTCTGGATAAGTCCAAAACCGAAATTCATTTCAACGGGGAGTGGTTCAATGGCATGAGCTTTGTGGATGTAATGCATCTGGCCACCAAATTCACCGTGGCCCGGCTTTTGGAAAGAGATGATTTCACCAACCGGATGCGCCGGGGAATTCCTATCTCGATTCACGAATTGTTTTATCCCCTGATGCAGGCGTATGATTCGGTGGCTATCAAGGCCGATGTCGAGATCGGCGGCACGGACCAGAAATTCAATCTTCTGGTCGGCAGGACAATTCAGGAAGCCTACAATGTAGCGCCGCAGCTTGTCTTGACTATGCCGCTTCTGGTGGGGCTGGACGGTGAGAAGAAGATGTCCAAGTCGCTGGACAACTATATTGGAATCGAAGAGTCTCCGAGGGACATTTTCGGTAAAGCGATGTCTATTCCGGATGAGTTGATTTACAGTTATTTTGAACTTACTACCGATGTCACTATCGAGAAGCTGCAGGCAATAAAGCAACAGCTGTCGCGGCCTGAGATGAATCCCATGGTGCTGAAAAAGGGACTGGCTGAGACGCTGGTGGATATGTATCACCCGCAAGGATCAGGAAAGGTGGCCCGGGAAGAATTCGAGAGGGTCTTTTCCCAGAAGCAGGTTCCGGACGATATGCCGCAGCTATCGATAGAGCAACTTAAGGCTCACGAAATTGACCCGTCCAAAATCTATCTGGTTCATCTCATGTCGAAGAGCGGACTGGCCAAGTCGAACTCGGAGGCGAGGAAACTTATACAGGCCGGCGGGGTATCACTTAATAGCGACAAGATTACCGATGTCGACTATGAATTTGAGCTAAAACAGGACGTCATTCTCAAGGTTGGTAAGCGAAGATTTTTGAAGCTTCGCGCCGAATAGTATGCAACTGTTGGCACCTTCGGTTGTTATCGGTATGGAGCGCCATTGAGTAAAATTGTTATTGGTTGAACCGAGTCGAGTGGAGTTGTAATTGGCAAAGCTGTCCTTGTACGGGCTGGTTCTATTAATGGGCCTGATGCTTATATCGGGCTGTTCCTCGAAAGCGGTCAAGCACGAGGTAGTTGAGGTTAAGGTTGATAATCCGCCGCTGAAGACGACCGTGCTGAAAGACAAGCCCGAGGATGAGCGAATAAATTCAAGAGCCTTCTCGTTCTATGAGGACGGACTGATCTACCAGCAAATCGGCAACTACCGCAAGGCAGCGGCCAATTTCGAACAGGCCCTGCAGTTTTATCCCGCATCCTATCAGATTCGGCATGCCCTGGCGGAATCATATTTCAACCTTCGCTTGTATGACAAAGCTCTTGAGGCGCTCGAATCGATCGAGCCGGAGGACGCCGATGTTTATCTTCTGCGCGGCGCCTGTTATGTGTCTCTGAGCAGGGAAGAGGAAGCCAAAACCACCTATCTGAACCTGATCGAGTTAGATGACCAGAACTCGATAGCGTATTCACATTTGGCCGGTTATTACCGTCAGTCCGACAATCTGGATTCCCTCATCTGGGCATACGAGAATCTTTCCCGAATCCGTCCTGACAATGAGCGGGTTCTGCGGGAGCTGGGACGTCTTCAGGCACAGAATGGAGATTTCACCTCCGCAAAGGAGTCTTTTGCCCGCTCGATCGCGATTACCGGCGATCCCACCAATATCATGTCGTTTCTTGGTCTGGCGGAATTGTATCAAATTGGCGGGCACGACGATTCGGCGTTGACGGCATATAAGACTGCACTTGAGGTGGAGCCATACAACCTCATTGCTAATAGAGAGTTAACTGCCCTCTATGTTCGCATGGATTCTTTAGCGGAGGCGGCCGAACACGCCCGGAGGGTTGCCGAAGTCACGCCGCTCGATCGCGATGCGATTCGTCGACTGGCTGTCGTTTATTTCGGGCTGGATTCACTTCGTCTGGCTGACTCTATCCTTACATCGCTTATTGACGGCGGTGAACGTCATACGGCCAATTACTACTATCTTGGTAGGATAGCCGTATTGAGCGGTGACTACCAGAAGGCGGTTGAGCAGTTCACGGTTCTTACCCAGATGGCGGATACGCTATTTGAGAGCTGGCTCGATTTGGGCTTTGCCTACAAGAAAATGGGCAATGCGGAAAAAGAGATATTGACCTATCAGACCGGTTTGAACCATGTCCGGGGTGAGGAAGGCGAGCTAAAGCTCATGTTCGCCCTCGGGGCCGCCTATGAGCAGAGTGGGCAGTTTGACAAAGCGGTACCGGTTTTTGAAGAGATCATTGCCGCCAGTCCGCTGCATGCGCAGGCTTTGAATTACCTCGGTTACATGCTGGCCGATCGCGGGGAGCGTTTGGAATACGCCAAGGACTTGATCGAAAAGGCGGTCAATCTGGCGCCGGAGAACGGAGCATATCTTGACAGCTACGGTTGGGTGTTTTATCGTCTCAAGAAGTACGATCAAGCGCTCGTTCAGTTGAAAAAGGCGGCCGAGCTGGAAAGCGACCCGATAATATATGATCATCTTGGAGACGCTTACGAGGCTACGGGGGATGTCGAAAACGCGCGGGTGTGGTGGCAAAAGGCTCTTGACCTCCAACCGGAGAATGAGCAGATTAAGCAGAAACTGAGCCAGTAGATTTCATAATGGTTCCAAGAACAAACACTGACCGCTACCGCCATCTCAAGATCCTTCTCTCATTTTTATTTATTAGCGTTCTGCTGATCGTTCACTGTGCCGAGGTGGGACCGCCTCCCGGAGGCGAAGAGGATCGTACGGCGCCGATTCTGATCGGTTCCGATCCGGTCAACGGGGCCACCAGTGTGCCGATAGATGACAGGGTAACCCTCTATTTCTCGGAAAGCGTGGTCAAGCCGGAAGGTAAGACGGCCGTTTTTGTCTCGCCGCGTCCGGCCGCCGAGCCGAAGCTGAGTTGGAAGTCCGACCGTCTCGTGATAAATTTCGCTGACAGCTTCAATTCCGACCAGACATACATAATATCGGTGAGTTCCGACATCACCGACCTGAGGAGGAATCGCTTCGATGCTTCGACGGTCGTGGCTTTCTCGACCGGAGCGACGATCGATTCCGGGGCGATTTCCGGGCATGTTTACCAGGAGGACACGGCCCAGGGTGGTGTTATCGTGGCGCTGTATGATCCGTCTCAGTTCGAGGACACCCTGCCTATAGATTCAATTTATCCCATATACATCAATCAATCGAACCAGGCTGGATTGTTCTCCTTTCAGTATCTGCCGCAGCGGGAGTATCGAATGGTCGCCTTTGTCGATCAGAATCGCGATGACCGCTATAACCCGGGTAGGGAATCGTACGCCGTCCCTGATCGCCCGATAAACCTGGCAACGTCGCTCTCGTTCGAGGACATCAATCTTCAGTTAGCGCGACAGGATACAGCTACTCTTCGGATTACGGCAGCAAACTATACTCCCGACGGTCTCGTTCGGATGAAGTTATCGCGCGAAATAGACCTCGCGTATCTTCAGGACAATCCCAGAAGTCTGTTGGTGATGTCAACGACTGACTCCAGCGCCGTTTACGAAAGTCAGGCAATACTGGAATGGGATCAGCTTGCGGCTTCCGCTGTACACTTTCTTACTGACAGCCTGTCCGACGGCGTGTACATGCTCCGCCTGCTTCATGACACAACGGGCGTGCCGATAGTTTTCGACAGTATGAAGGTTGCGATGAAGCAAGATAAACAGACGCCTATGGTCACCTTCAAACCGGATCGTCTGCCGAGATTTGTTGACGAGATTGAAATGAGAGCATCGCTTAGCGAGCCGCTTGACACCGGATTGTTTTCAGGCGAGACGTTCGCGCTGTTCGATCTGGAAGGCAAACGACTCGCCCTCGAGCATATCTGGCTCGACCCGCTGCACCTGAAGTTCGATTCTCGCGATTTGAAACCGGGAATGCTTTACCGGTTGCAGGTCACCGAGTTCGAGATAGCCGACAGGGCAGGTAATGTGCTCGGTGACAGTTTGACGGAGTTTGTATTTACCACGATTGACACCGATTCTCTCGGAAGTATCAGCGGTGAGATTGATATTCGACTTGCCGGACGGGAGAATACCCCTGTTGTTCTCCAATTCAAAAGGGTGGACAATCGCCAGACTTTTGACTTGCCAGTGGCGGCGCGCCGGTTTAATATTGATTTACCGGCAGGCAAGTATCAGCTCTGGGGCTTCTTGGACTCCAACGGCAACGGCCGCAGAGACCCGGGTTCGGTTGTCCCGTATCTGTTCTCAGAGACAGCCGCTACACTTTCGGATACGATTGCCGTCAGGGCGCGTTTCGAAACGGCCGGAATAGTCTTCGAGTTTAAGTGATGACGATTTTTACAAAACTACTTGATGAAATACCGGTTGCCCCCCTCTGGCAGAAACTCATCGGCGTCGCGGGCATTGTCGTTGTTACACTTATAGCGGCCTACATCGTGCGTCTGACTATGACGTCGCTGGCCACCAAAATTACAGCCAGGACGAAGACAACGCTTGACGACGCACTGTTGAATAAGTCGCGCAAACCCATCTTCCTTTTCATCTTGCTGCTTGGGCTCACGCAGCTACTGAATTTCCTTCAGTCATTCTCTGTCGAGAGTTTGGGGGAGGAGTTTTACGAGATAATGGACGGTGTCATTTACACGATCGGTGTGCTGCTCGTCGCCAATATCCTCGTGAGGGTCATATCGACATTCTTGCACTGGTACGGAGCCAATATAGCTGTCAAGACGGAATCGGAAGTCGATGATGAGTTTGTGCCGCTTCTGGACCGCACCACAAAAGCCATTGTGTATGTGCTTGCGATTCTGATAATTCTGGAACATTTCGACATTGACATTAAGGGATTAATAACGGTCCTCGGTATCGGCTCTCTGGCGATAGCGCTGGCGGCGCAAGATACGATCGCAAATATGATCGGGGGGTTCGTGATCATGATCGACCGGCCCTTCAGGGCAGGGGACTGGCTGCGTCTTCCTGACGGCACAACCTGCAAGGTGCATCAGATCGGAGTACGGTCAACCAAATTTCTAACATTCGAAAATACGCTGATTATCGTGCCTAACGCCGAACTGATGAAATCCACGGTGCATAATATCACCTATCCATACCCGGAGATCCGCGTTCGTATCGATGTGGGCGTGAGTTACGACTCGGATATGGACCTCGTCAAGCGCGTCATGCTCGATGAAGCGCGTAAGAATCCAATGATACTCGATGAGCCTGAGCCAGTTTTCAGGTTTCTGGAGTTTGGGGACAGTAGCTTGAACGTATCCATGTTCTGTCGCGTTCCGGAGGTGCTTGATCAATACCAGGCAGGTTCGGACCTTCGCGAGCAGATTCTGAATCGGTTCCGCAAGGAGGGAATCGAGATTCCGTTCCCTCAGCGTGTCGTCACAATTGTAAAAGACAAAGCTCCCGATAGAGAAACTTAGGGGATTGAATTGCGTACAGAAACCAACAGCCATTTATAAAACCAAAGTATCGCAGGTGGGTATGCAAAAAACTCTAATAACTCTTATGATAGTATCTCTGGCGGTAGGTCTTGGCTGCTCGAAACGCCGTACACGTCAGTTTATCGTACCCGAAGCCGCCACTGATGGCTTCACTGCCGGCGAATGGGTGCTGGAAGCCCCCTCGGTGGTGGCATTCAAGGATGTTATAAAGCTCGATGATATCCAGGACACGACGATGTTCTGGGTCAGTCTGCGGGCTCATCGCCCCCGCCCGAACAATTCTACTTCGGATATCGACCTTAACATCGACTCCGTAAGCGTGACCTTTTTGCCCGAAAATATCGTTTACTGGCGTGCGCCGACGCGGGCAAGCCAGTACGGACGACCCGACGACAGAGAGATAAAGAAGCTGTTTGATTTCTTTGGCGACCAGGGGATTGTCATTCCCGAGGGGGTAGATACCATATTGCTCCGTTTTGATGCTGTAGCGGTGGACGGGCAGAATAGTTCGACCTATGCGATGGCGTTCACAATGGTTCGGGAGGAACAGACGTTGAAGGTGCCTTTGCTGCAGCAGTAGTCGCTGTCTCTGTCAGTTCATCAAACAAAATGAAAAAGGCGGGAAGCTCATTCCCGCCTTTATGCTTTTCTCAGCTTGTGTGAGATACTACTTCAGTTCGCCCCAGACGGCGAGAGTCACGCGGCGGTTTTTGGAGGAAGCGTTCTGCTCATCAGGAAGGGCCACAGGCTTATCCTCGCCGTAAGACACCGTGAACATGCGATACAGGGAGATGCCGAATTTGGAGGCCAAAAACCTTTTGGTGGCATCGGCGCGCTGCTGACCCAGCATATAGTTGTATTTCGCCGTTCCAGTGCGGTCGGTGTAACCGGCTACTTCAAGGATAGAACCGGGGAATTCTTCCATTTTCTCACCGGCTTCGTTGAGAATCGACTCGGCGGTGCCGGTGATGAGATAGCTGTCGAAATCGAAATTGATTTCGCCCTGCCAGATAATCTGATAGTTCTCAAATCCTTTGGCCTTGTTGATAGCGAGGTCGGCTTTCTCAGAAATTTGGGCGGCCAGTGACTGCAGTTTTTTGATCTCAGCCGCGTTAGTATCAGTTTTTTCACGGACAGCGTTGATCTCGGCGCTTGTCTTAGCCTCGGATTGTTGAATCTGCTGTGCTACGTAGTCTTTGCTGGCTCCGCAGCCGACAAACATAAGCGACAGCAACAGTGCAACAACTAGAAAGATTCGCATAATTAAGAGTTCCTTTCTACATATGTTAATATGATTTATGCTCCTCGACTACTTAGTCGCTATAAAAACAATAATTACAGACCGGCGCAACTAAAAAAGAAGATATTTTTTTACTGTTTTATGCCCCCTGAAGTTATTCCGGAGACTATCTGCCGCTGCATTATGATGAAGATAACCAGAACGGGGATAACGGCTATCGTGGAGCCGGCCATAAGATGTTGCCAGTCGACGGCCTGATGACCCTGGTAGACGGCTAGAGCGACGGGAAGAGTCCTAATTTGCTCGCTCTGAGTCAGAATAAATGGGAAGAGAAACGAGTTCCAGTTGGTAAAAAATACCTGAATCGCGAGCACAGCCAGCGCCGGTTTGCACAGGGGCATGATGATCCTGAAAATTATCCGCATCTCACCGGCGCCATCGATACGCGCAGCTTCTTCCATCGATGGAGGTATGGTTTCTATATACTGTTTTACGAGAAAAATCCCGATCGGGTTGACAAGCCAGGGGAGTATAAGCGCCCCGAAGCCGTCATAAAGGCCCGTCTTGACCATCAGAAGATACATCGGGATAATCACGATATGCGCCGGGATCATCAGAATCGCAATAACGATAACGAACAAGAGTTTGTTGACGATGTATTCATAGCGGGCCAGCGTGTAGGCGACCATGAAACAGAAAAAGATGTTGCCGAGTGTTACAACGAGTCCCACAAGCGCCGAGTTGAAAAGAGCTATCCCGATGCTGGTGGTTCGGAAAAGGTCGAGGTAGTTATCAAAAGTAAACTGGTGGTTGAAAATATCGCTTAGAGCGATGCTTGCTCCGGATTGAAGCAGAGACACGCGCATCATCCAGACGAGAGGGAAAACCATCACAAGCAGGATTAGTGACAGCGCCAGGTATCGCGCAGAGGCACGAAGGAATCGTATCACCATACAGCCTGCCTCTTTCTGAAGAGTGTAAACTGGATGGCGGCAAAGACGGCGATAATGATAAACAGAACATAAGCGGCCGCCGAGGCGTAGCCGAATTCGAATTTCGTCGTCAGGCCGGTTTCATATATGAAGTACACCATCGTGGAAGTCTCAAATTTCCCTTTTGTCATCACGAAGATCTCGGCAAATACCTGGAAAGATTTGATTGAATTTATTACGATAATGAAGAGCGCAACCGGTCTGAGCAGCGGCAGTGTTATCGAGAAAAATTGACGGATCTTGCCAGCGCCGCTCAACTCGGCAACTTCATACAGTTCATCCGGTATTGATTTGAGCCCGGCCAGGAAAATAAGCATGTAATATCCGACCGCCATCCAGACATCCATAGCCATAATGGAATACAGAGAGGTATCACTGGAAAGTAGAAATCCGTGTTCGGGGACATCGAGCCCGACTAGCGACGCCAGGTACGCGATATAACCTCCCCGCTGATACAGGTTGGTGAAAATCAGCGCTATGACGATTATTGAAGTGATTGACGGCAAGAAATAGCCGGCCCTGAACAATCCACGCAATCGAAATTGCCGGTTTATCAGAAGCGCCATGCCGAGCGCGATAATGGTCGTAACCGGGATGGTGCCGAACACGAAGACAAAGGTGCTTTCAAGCGAAGAGATAAAGGCCGGATCCGTAAAGAGCGCGCGATAATTGTCCAGACCTATCCAGTCGTAATCCTTCGCCAGTAGCTGCTGGTCGGTAAACCCGATCACAAATGAATAGACGATCGGGAACAACCAGAAAACGGCGAATGTAATCAGCCAGGGGAGTGCAAGGGTGAAGGCCCCGGCTTTTGACCATTTCATCTTTGTTTCATCTTCTCTATTTTTTTGCGTGCCGTCATCAGGGAATTAGCCACGGAAGCATTCTTAAACACTACGTCCTCGACGGCCTTTTCGATGGCTTCTTCGATATACACCCAGTCGGGGTCAACCGGGGGATGTTTTGCCAGACGCATTTGTTTGATAAAGGTAAGAAGATGTATATTCGATGCGAAGTATCCATCGTCCTGAGCCTGGTAACTTGACGGATTCGCCGAGTAATTAGCTTTGCAGAACCTGAGCTGGTTCTCGGCAGATGTAACGAACCGGATGAATTTCATGGCGGCATCTTTGTGTTTCGACGCGGCATTCACGGCCAAAAATTCCCCGCCAAGAAATGACCGCCCTGGCAATTTGGCCCCCGGCATCAGGGTCGAGACCAGCGGAAAATTTGGTTTCTCTTTTTCGATCCTCTTCAAAAGCCAATCGCCCGAAAGTATAAAGCCGATCCTGCCTTCGAGGAACGCGTCCTCTATTCCGCGCTGGTCGGCGACATAGCCGCAACTATCGTGCAGTTCTTTGTAGAGCTTGAGAGCGGAGATGGCCAGGTCGGAGGCCACCAGGCAGAACCGACCGTCATCGGAGAAAATCTGTGCTCCCTTGGACCAGAAGAAGGGCAAATACTTTTTGTAGAGGCGATGCTTTTCCGGAGTGTTGGAGCCCCACCCGTATATTTTCGAGTCGAGACTATCAATCTTCTCCGCCGCGGCCTTGAATTCGTCCAGAGAGAGCGGCACGAAGCTGCTATCGTAGCCGGCACGATTGAGAAGATCACGGTTTGCAAACATCACGCGCGTTCCGAGAATCCATGGATAGGCAAAGACCTTGCCCTTATATGTGGCCATGCTCCAGCCCTGATACCGGGAGCTATCGGCGGCGATCTCGGCCGACATATCGTAAAGCAGGCCATTGGTTGCGAACTCGGCAATCCAGTCTGAGCCAAGTTCGACTATATCGGGGCCGGTACTGGAGCCGAAAGCGATAACGATCTTTTCGTGACCGTTGGCCCAGGTGAGATCGGTCAGTTTTACCTCGATATCGGGATTTGCCTTTTCAAATTCAGCCGTCATTTGCTCGATGACCGGTTTGATCTGGGGATCGGTCCAGAACTGCCACCAGGTAATGGTGGTTTTGGCGTTAGCGGATACACTCAATAACAGAATCAAAAAGATACCAAGTAATAGTCTGGATTTCATATCAATCTCCCTGACAAGTTAACTTTTAAATATGAACCTTTCGAAAATAACAAAACCGGCCTGCCGGGCAAACAAAAAAATCTTTTTGTTGCCACCGACGCCCGGCCCGATCAACTTGATTTATGATGGGTGCCTATCTACTCTTTTCGGCCGCCGCGCCGGTCGGTGAATGGTTCAATCCCGAAACCCTGGCAACGCTGGCGGCGTCAGTCATAGCCATACTGGTTGTTCTTTATACAACTTTCAGTCAGCGTCGGGGCAGGGAATTCAAGGTTCGGGAAATCGGGGGGTTGAAGGCGGTTGAAGACGCTATCGGGAGGGCGACTGAAATGGCCCGGCCGGTGTTATACACTCCGGGGTGGGGGGGAGACATCCAGCGGCCTACCACGATAGCCTCAATGAATATCCTCAGTCATGTAGCCGAGAAAACGGCCTCTTATGACTGCCGTCTGGTATATCCCACTCACGATCCTGTCATAATGACGGTGGCACAGGAGGTCGTGAAAGGAAGTTATGCCCGCCAGGGGTATCCCGACCGGTACAAAGCCGATGATATCGCCTATGTGTCATCATCGCAATTCGGCTACGCGGCCGCTGTCGACGGTCTTATCACCAGGCATAAGCCGGCGTCGATTTTTTTGCTGGGTACTTTCGAGGCGGAGTCCCTGATTTTGGCTGAGACAGGCAATTCAATAAATGCTATCCAGATAGCCGGAACCGACTCAACCATACAACTGTCCTTCTTTATCGTAGCCTGTGATTACACTCTGATCGGCGAAGAACTATTCGCGGCGTCAGGTTACCTTTCGCAGGACCGTTCCGTTCTGGCGTCGGTCGAAGCACAGGATATCATGAAAATATTGATCGTGATCTTTCTGGCAGCAGCCATCCTGTGGAGTACGATTGAGACTCTCCTGGGAATCAGCCCGAGCGATTGGTGGGTGTTCTGATGGGTCGCAAGCTACCGCTTTTTATCTGTTTCATTTTCGGATTGGTGATGTTCGCGCAGTATTTCTCCGCTCACCCGACAGCTCGCGCACTGAATCAGGCCATTTTGGATTACTGGCAGATCGTTTTCGCCTTTACATTGATTGTGGGTGTGTTCAGTTACCTGAAGAACAATATGACCGAGATGAGTCGCAACAAGGATACGGTTTATCGTGCGGTGGGTCTGCTCGGATTCTTGTCTATGCCGGTTTTTGCATTGATCTGGGGCATTAAGGCGGATACGCCGTTTATGTGGACGTTCGAGAATGTTCAAGCTCCGATGCAGTCGACGGTGTTCGCGCTGCTGGCATTTTTCGTCGCTTCGGCATCGTTTCGTGGGTTCAGAGCTCGCTCCTTTCCAGCCGCGGTGCTTTTGATATCAGCCCTGTTGATGCTGCTGAGCCGTTCCAATATCGGCGGCTTCTTCTCCGACGGACTGCCACAGGTGGCGGACTGGATCCGCAACTATCCTTCGATGGCCGCCCGACGGGCGATCTTGATTGGAATCGGGCTGGGCTCATTGACGACATCGCTTCGGGTCATTGTTGGCATCGAACGAACATGGCTGGGAGGGGACAAATGAAAACATTCGAAGCCCGGCATTGGACTTTTCTCGGTCTTCTCGTAGTTGTGGCCGGCGCCATGATTCTCAACATCAAATTGGATATGCGGGTGTCGCCGTACACCCAGCGACTATATGATTGTATCGATTCGCTCCCGGATGGCTCCGTGCTGATTGTCTCGTTTGATCACGAGGCTTCATCGCTGCCGGAGATCAGGCCAATCGCACAGAGTGTACTCCGTCACACCTTCAAGAAAGGTCACAAGCTCATAGGAGTGTCTCTCCTGGCCGAGGGTACGCTCATCGGGTATCGGCTGATGCAGGAAACGGCGCGCGAATACGGCCGGGTGTATGGCGTGGATTACGTCTATCTCGGCTTTCGACCACAGTATATAGCCGCGATTCTGGCGATGGGTGAGTCGATCGGCACTACCTATCCGCTCGATTATCTGGGAAGACCCTATGGGCAATTCGAACTCACCCGATCGGTGAAGAACTACGATGATGTCGCCGCGGTGCTGTCCATTGCGGATGGTTCTCTGACGACGCACTGGATAGAATACGGTCAGGCGCGTTACGGGGTCCGTGTTCTGGGGGCGGTAACGGCGGCGATGGTGACAACTTACGACCCATACCTGTCATCCGGGCAGATGTACGCTATGATGGGCGGGCTCCGGGGAGCGGCCGAGTATGAGAAGCTCTTGGCTGTCAGCGGGGGAGGGGCGCGCGGAATGCTGGCTCAATCGAGCGCTCATTTGTACATCATTCTGCTAATAGCGCTCGGCAATATTTTGTACTTCGCATCGAGAAAAAAGGGGAGAGGGGCCTGATGGACGCCGGAACACTGATCGCGGGAATCCTGACCCTGGCCATACTTACTTTTTTGTACCGGGACAACCCGATTTACAAGATGGCCGAGTATCTGCTAATCGGCGTGTCTATTGGATATATACTGGTGGTTGCCTGGACCAACACGTTGATGGCAATTCTTTTTGAGCCGCTATTTTCGGGGCGGAATTTCTGGCTGATAATTCCATTCGCGCTTGGGCTTTTGATGTGGGGACGGTTCCACGACAAGACTTCATCGCTGTCGCGCATCCCGATTGCCTTTATGATTGGCTCCGGCGCCGGGGTGGCCATTCCTGCCATGCTTTACGGCCGCACTCTGAAACAAATGTCAGCCACTGTGATGCCACTGACTGACGCTTCAGGTGTCCCCGATATTTCCGGGCTGGTCGTGATTGTTGGGCTTATAAGTACCCTGGCATACTTCTATTTCGGCCGCGAGCACAAGGGGACATTCGGCAAAGCCGCGACAATTGGCACGTTCTTCCTGATGATATTTTTCGGCACCACGTTCGGTTATACTGTTATGTCCCGTATGTCGACATTGATTGGCCGCATGGAGTTTCTGCTGACGGATTTCTTCAAACTCACGAACTGAGATGGCCTATGAAGTGTCCCCGCTGCAAATCTACGATGAAAGAGCAAAAGCGGTCGTTTCATAAACAGCGCAAGTGGATCTGCCCAGGATGCGGTTTTATCAGGTTTCAGCAGCCCAAACCTAAAAAGGAAAAGTGATTGCCTGCCTGTAACCACGTTGAATATCTTCCCGTATGGTGAGTATATCTGCAAACCGTCTTTTCGGTTATTATCATGAATGACAAACAAGCAGAGATAAGAATAGGGACCTCGGGCTATAGCTTCGAGGATTGGAAAGGGACGTTTTACCCGAAGGATATCGACAAAGGCAAGATGCTTGACTATTATATCAGGTTTTTCCCGACGGTTGAAATTAACTCGACATACTATCGCATTCCACATCCGGCGGTTATGGCTAACATAGTCAAGAAGGCGCCCGATGGTTTTGACTTCATGGTAAAGGTTCCTCAATCATTTACTCACCGGCGCTCTGACCTGGAGGATGATGTTGCGAGGTTTCGCGAGGCTATCAAACCGTTTGAGGAGTCCGGCAAATTATCGGGACTTCTGGCGCAATTTCCTTATTCTTTCAAGTTCAGTCCGGACAGCCTGGACTATATAGCTGTCTGCCGCGATGCCGTCGCTCCGAATGAACTGTTCGTGGAATTCCGTCACAACGGCTGGGTGAATCGGCAGATGTACGACCGTCTCAAGGCGGAAGCAATCGGATATGTGTGTGTCGATGAGCCACAGCTTCCAGGATTGCTCAACCCGGACCTGTTTGCCACCACGAATACGGCCTACGTGCGCCTTCACGGGCGCAACAAAGACCAGTGGTGGGGGGGAGGCCCGCTGCGCTATGATTACAGTTATTCCGACGAAGAGTTGAAGGAGTGGAAAGAGAAGCTGGAAAAAATCAAAAGTAAAGTAGCACGTATCTATATATATTTCAACAACTGCCATCTGGGACAGGCAACGGCGAACGCCACCCGCTTTTCAGACATGCTTGGCCTTTAGGTTTTTGTTGACGAACGCATAATAGCTTTGTAATTAGTGACACTATCGCTTAGAAAGGCAAGCATGTTTCTGAAGCTGGATCGAATCCGAAAAGAGTTTACCGGGCAGGTGGCAGTGGATGATCTCTCGCTCGAAGTCCCCAAAGGGGTCATTTACGGCATAATCGGCCCTAACGGAGCCGGCAAAACAACCACTATCCGGATGATAATGAACATCACCATTCCCGATTCCGGCTCCATTACAATGGAAGGGGCGCAAACCGGCGAGGCGTTTCGCAACCGGGTAGGCTATCTTCCGGAAGAGCGCGGCCTGTACAAGAAGATGACCCTTGAAGAGGTTATGATATACATGGCCGAGTTGAAGGACTACCCGTCGTCCAGAGCTGCCGAAAAGATCGATTACTGGCTCAAAAGAGTTGACCTGGGTGACTATCGCCACAAGAAAGTGGAGGAGCTATCCAAGGGGATGCAGCAAAAACTCCAGTTTATCACCACTATTCTTCACGAACCCGATCTCGTCATTCTCGATGAGATTTTTTCTGGACTTGACCCCCTCAACATGGAATTAATCAAGGACATCATTCTGGAGATGAAGCGCGGCGGCAAAACGATTTTGTTCTCGACACACGTCATGGAGCAGGCGGAAAAATTGTGCGACCATCTGTGCATGATAAATCGCGGGAAGAAAGTAATCGACGGCAAGCTTACGGATATAAAAGCGCAGTTCGGGAAAAACTCGGTGCAGATCGAAATCGAGGGTGAGGGTAATTTCATCGCCGGACTTCCGGGTGTTAAAAAGATGACCGAATTCAACAACTATATCGAGCTTCAGCTCGATGACGGCGCTGACGCCAATGAGATACTCAAACAGGTGGTGCAGAGGGTCAGGGTACTTCGCTTCGACATCGTGGAGCCCTCGCTTTACGACATTTTCATAGGCATGGCCAAAGTTGATCCGGCCGAGTATGAAAAAAGGGGGGAGGCCAGCCGTGTCTAAATTCTGGGTTATCTTCAAGCGGGAATACGCTCAGGTAGTTAAGAAGAAATCATTTGTCGTTGGTATTTTTCTGACTCCGGCATTGATGGCGGGTTTTTTGATTCTGCCCACGATGTTCGTAAACACGAAATCATCGGAAGCCGAACCACTCGCCGTTATCGACCGGACGGGGATGGGCATCGGCCAGAGGTTTGCCGAGAGTCTTCAGCAGTATCGCCTCGAGGATACCTCCAGGGCTTATTACGATGTCAAGGGCATTTTCGAAATCGATGTCGCCGACTCGGCCAGGTTCATCGCGGTCGAGGACTCGCTTCGCGCCCTGATAGCGAATGAGGAATTGAAATACACGCTGGTGGTTGGACCGGATGCTTATCTGTGCGACAGCTGCATGTACATGATAACGAACTCGGACAAGTTTCGCACGATGAAACGGTTCGAGGATCGTCTGTCGAACATCCTGTCATCGGTGCGGCTTGAGGTGTCCGATGTCAATCTGGGTGTGGACTCCGTTTTGAGTCTTACGCGCCAGGTCGAACTTCCCACGCGGGATGCCAAAGGGGAATCGCTTCCTTTCGTAGTCAAATACCTTGGTTCACTGTTGTTTGTCATGCTGATGTTCGGGATGATAATGGCTTATGGTCAAATGGTCATGCGATCAGTGATCGAGGAGAAGAGTTCGCGCATCATGGAAGTAATGATATCGTCGGTGACACCCTTTCAGCTTCTGCTGGGGAAGATCCTTGGATTGGGGGCCGCCACATTCACGCAGGCGGCGGTCTGGATTATAATCGGATCCGGAATTTATTCGATGAAGGCCACGCTTAATATTGATCCATCCGTTGACAGACTCGTGTTTAACCCTGCCATAGCAGTGTTCTTCGTGTTGTTTTTGGTCACCGGGTATCTGTTGTACTCCGCGTTGTTCGCCTTCATAGGTTCGATTGTCAACAGTGAGAAAGAGGCTCAGAATTTCGTCTTTCCCATAACGATGTCGATGGTTCTGCCGGTGATGATCGCCATGTACGTCGTTCAGGAGCCCAATTCACCCGTTTCGATAGCTCTTTCGATGTTTCCGTTTTTTACGCCTACCATGATGACCATGCGGGTAGTTTTCATGGCCCCGACTCTTCAGAGTTATTCGCTATTCAGTGGTATTCTGGCACAGGCGACAATCGGCTTTGTCATTGTAACGCTCAGCGTGATCGGCATGATCTGGCTGACGAGCAAAGTATTCCGGATTGGCATTCTGATGTACGGCAAACGCCCGACTCTTCCGGAAATAATGAGGTGGGTGAAATACTAACAGGTTCACAGCGAGAGATGATAAAAAGAAGTACATTACCCAAAGTTCTGTTATTTTTGGCCGCCTTCGTGTTTTTCTCGGCCAATACAATTTACCTGCTTGAGGCTGACCCGACTCATTTCAATACTGCCCTTGACAAGTGTTATCATTTTGATTTCGAACATGTACGCAAAGGACCGCAGCTCAATCTCAAATCAGCTTTGCTTCTAAACTATGAAAACGGCCAGGTCTTGTACGCCAGGAATCCTGATGAAATACGCCCGATTGCCTCGCTGTCGAAGCTGGTGACTGCGATGGTGATAATCGACAAGGGACTTGATTTTGATACAGTGGTTACGATAACCCGCGAAGATGCCAAGCGGTCTTCGCGGTCACGGCTTCGCGTCGGTTACCAGTTGACTGTACGCGATCTGATGCACGCCATGTTGCTCAATTCTGACAACCGGGCCGCTCGGGCTCTCGCCGAGGCCACCAGCGGTTCGATAGAGAGTTTTGCCGCCGAGATGAATCGCAAGGTGAAAAAGCTGGGGCTGGAAAACACCGTCTTTTATGAACCCAGCGGACTTGATGACGGCAATGTTTCCACAGCACACGAAATAGCCAAGATTCTGCACTACGCCTACGATTATGAGATAATCCGGAAAATTACATCCAAAAAAACTTACATGGTCCGTGTGTTAAATCGAAAGAACACGCGACTCCAGATGGCGAACACCAATCTGTTGATTCACTCCAGCTATACCGTGCTTTCAGGAAAGACGGGATATATAAAAGCCTCTGATTATTGCCTGACAGCGCTGGTCAGAAACAAGAAAGGGGAGAGGTTAACTGTGGTGGTTCTGGGGGTTCCCGGCGACCGCCTTCGGTTCAAAGAAGCCCGTCGCCTCATTGACTGGGGCTTCAAACAAATTATCTGAATTTTCTTCTGAATCAGCCGATTTCCCTGTATATTGGAGTCCTTGACGGCATGACCTATCTGAATTCACGAAGGGATCGCGTCAGCACATGCTAAAGACTATAATGGTTACAGGATCATCCGGTACGGTCGGGACTGCTCTGGTACAAAGCCTCTCGTCTCAAGGCTACTATGTGCTACCGCTGGACATTCGTCGCTCTTTGTGGGATGTCGGCATCGATCGGAAAACCATTTTTCGCGACCTTCGCAAGCCACTGTCTAATTTGCGCTTGCGCCTTAAACCAGACCTTATCATTCACCTGGCGTCAAACGCCCGCGTCCACGACCTGGTGGTCGACCCACAGAAAGCTCTCGATAACTATGTGATGACCCACAATATCCTCGAGTACGCCCGGCACAACAGCGTAAAGAGGTTCATTTTCGCCTCCTCGCGGGAGGTTTACGGAGAATCGAAGGTTGACGATAAGCGCCGGGAAGACTCGACACACGTAACCCGCATAAAGTCGCCCTACACGGCATCGAAATTCGCCTCAGAAGCTCTGATTCACTCGTACCATGAGTGTTACGGAATCGTTCCGGTAATAGTACGGTTGTCTAATGTTTATGGGCGTTTTGATGTCTCGGAGCGGGCCGTGCCGCTGTTTATCTATTATGCCCGGCGAAATCGGACCATAAACATATTCGGAAAAGAGAAGAAACTCGACTTTACCCACACCGATGACGCTATCGACGGTTTCAATCGGATTGTCCGCAAATTCGATCGAATAGCGCCAAATACTCTCAATATCACAGCCGGCAAAGGGGCAAAGATCGTTGATGTTGCCCGGATTATTATCGATAATCTCGACTCAAAATCAGAAATCAGCATAGACGACAAGCGAACCGGCGAGATATCGACTTTTGTAGCTGATATTTCGCGGGCCGGAAAGCTCCTTGGCTACCGACCTAAAGTATCACTTGAAGAAGGCCTCGAGCGGAATATCGAGTGGTATCTGAAAGTTATGAAAAGTCGAAGAATATATGAGGCTCAGCGACGTGATTTGCTAAAGCGAGGTTGGGCCTGATTTAATTCAGCGGAACAGATTATACTTGAGAATACACCAGATCGCTTTGACACCGTCTTTCCAGCCAATTTTCTTACCTTCATTATAAGTACGGCCGTAGTACGATATCCCAATTTCATATATTCTGGCGCGACGTCTGGCCACCTTGGCAGTGATTTCCGGCTCAAATCCGAACCGGTTTTCTTCGATATCTATCGATTGTATCAACTCGCGGCGAAAAGCCTTATAACAGGTCTCCATGTCAGTCAAGTTAATGTTCGTGAACATGTTGGACAGTAGGGTCAAAAGACGGTTGCCGATGTAATGCCAGAAATACACGACCCGGTGCGGCGCGCCGCCCTGAAAGCGGGAGCCATACACGACATCAGCTTTATCATCAACAATAGGCATTATCATGGCAGGGTATTCGTTGGGGTCATATTCGAGGTCCGCGTCCTGGACTATCACAATATCTCCCGTGGCGTGCTGAAATCCGGTCTTCAGGGCATAACCTTTACCGAAATTCTGCGGCTGGTAAATTATCTGATCGACCTGATCACGAAGTTTGTTTTCGAGAAGCTCCCGAGTGCCGTCGGTGGAGAAATCATCGACGAGAATGATTTCCTTGTCCTGAACTGGGGCTGCTTTTACTCGAGACACAATCTCTTCGATAGTGGAGAGCTCATTATAAACCGGTATGACAATTGAGAGCTTCATGATTCAGCCGAATAGCGTCCCATAAGATATATTATGTTAACTACCACATGAAGCCAATATAGCAAACCGCTCATATCTTTAGCCTTTGACCACAATATTAAGGATTCTACCCTTAACGTAGATCTTTTTGACAATCTGCTTGCCATCGGTAAAATTAAGCACTTTCTGGCTTTCAAAAGCCGCTTTCTCCACCGTCTCCTGGCTCGCGTCGGCCGGCACCATCACAGAATCCCGGAGCTTTCCGTTGACCTGAACCGCAATCTCTATACTGTCGCCAACGATAGCCTCAGGATCGTGCTGCGGCCATGCGGATTTAAAGACCGAATCGCTGAATCCGGCCGTATGCCACATTTGTTCGGCCATGTGCGGTATCATTGGCGCGGCCAACTGAACAGCCTTAAGTATTACATAGTCTTTCAACCGGGCATCCTTGATACTATCCGGCTCGAAGTCCCTGGTGAGTTCCATCAGGGCGGCGATGGCAGTATTGAATTGAAGCCTTTCGAAGGACTCGCTGACTTTTTTGATTGTCTGATTCAACTTGATATACAGCGCCCATTCGGCATCATCGAGATCCCCGCGCTTAAAGTATTGCTTTAAGTCCAGCGGCGAACCGGAATAACTCGAGATCATCGGGTAGAACTTATTCAGCGCGAATTTCTCGACCCCGGTCAAGGTGTCGTCACTCCAGAGAACTTCTTTTTCCGATGGCGCCGTGAAGAACATCCCAAGACGGGTAACATCGACTCCACGAGTATCAACCAGCGCGATTGGAGAAACCACATTGCCTTTTGATTTGGACATGACCTCGCCGTGAGAATCCATGACCATGCCATGGTTGAAAAGACGAGTCGCCGGCTCGGCGGTTTTTACCCAGCCGATGTCCCGCAGGAACTTGTGGAAAAACCTGAAATAGATCAGATGTCCGGTGGCGTGGGTGATTCCGCCAATATAAAGGTCAATTGGCATCCAGGCGCTTGCCTTGTCTTTGTCAAACGGCTCACGCGCATTGTGCGGGTCAATATAGCGCAAATAGTACCAGGAGGAACAGACGAACGTATCCATCGTATCGGGATCTCTCTGTGCTTCTCCCCCGCACTGGGGACATTTCACATTCATAAATTCAGGTACATCAGCCAGGGGTGAGCGGCCTTTTGGCGTATAGTTCTCCACTTTGGGGAGCTCGACCGGCAGATCTGAAACGGGGACAGGAACTTCGCCACACGTCGGGCAATGGATTATCGGGATCGGGCAGCCCCAGTAGCGTTGACGCGATATGGACCAGTCTTTGAGCTTGTAGTTCACTTTGGCGCGGCCAAATCCATTGTCGGCGGCGTACTCGGTGACAGTCCGAATCGCTTCCTGCCCAATCAGGCCATCAAAATGCTCCGAATTGACCATCGGGCCATACTCGACGAAAGCATCATCCATCTTATTGACATCCAGAGAGGTGCGCTCATCCGGATGAATCACCACTTTAATAGGAATTCCGTATTGTTTGGCGAACGCGAAATCGCGGGTATCGTGGGCCGGTACTGCCATAACGGCTCCCGTACCATAGCCCGCCAGAACATAGTCGGCCACCCACAACTGAATTCTCTCACCGTTGAACGGATTGATAGCGTATTTTCCGGTGAAGACACCGTCTTTGTCTTCGGTGGCGGTTGCCCTTTCAATATCCGTTCGCGCCATGGCCTTCTGGCGGTATTCGTCGACCTTTTGCTTATACTCGCCCTTCAAATTCAGTCTATCCACTATTTCAGCTTCGGGCGCTATTGCCATGAACGTGACACCGTAGATTGTGTCGGGGCGGGTCGTAAAGACCGGGAGTCTTTCGCCGGTTTCTTCGATCGTGAAATCTATCTCCGCGCCATAGGAGCGCCCAATCCACTCTTTCTGCATCGTTTTAACGTTATCCGGCCAACCCGGGAGGCTATCAAGGTCGTCAACGAGGCGATCGGCGTAATCGGTGATTTTGAAATACCACTGTTCCTGGTCTTTCTTTACCACCGGTGTGTGACAACGTTCGCATTTGCCGTCTTTAACCTGCTCGTTCGCGAGCACGGTTTTGTCTTCGGGACACCAGTTTACAAAGCCACGCTTGCGGTAGGCGAGCTTGTTTTTGAACAGCTGTATAAACATCCACTGTGTCCATTTGTAGTAATCCGGAAGGCACGAGGTCACCTCGCGCGACCAATCGAAAGAAATGCCTACCTTCTGAAGGGTGGCCCGGGAAACGGCGATATTCTGGAGAGTCCAGTCCTGGGGGTGGATATTGCGCTGGATGGCGGCTCTTTCGGCGGGTAATCCGAAAGCATCCCATCCGAATGGGTGCAGGATGTCCTTGCCCAGCATCATCTGGTGTCTCGCGACAGCATCGCCGATTATGTAGTTGCGAAAGTGGCCCATGTGGATGTCGCCCGATGGATAGGCGAACATAACCAGCATGTAGAATTTGTTTTTAGCGTCCGGCTGTTCCGGCGCCCGGTGCAAACCGGTTTCTTCCCAGACACGCTGCCAGTGGCTTTCGATTTCCTTGAAATTGTATTTATCCAGTTTCACTGTCATATTTTAACCCTGTCGGAAATTATTAAGTCGAAATAATAGCAAAAATAGACAAAAACGCAAGATTTTATGCCCTCTGACACGATGTGACCTTACTGTCGACTCAAAAACCGATACAGCCCGGTACCATATGAGAGCCGATTGCTAATGTTGGCTTTGACCTGCTCCAGGCGATAAAGCCCCCCACAGCCTAGCTTTTGACGAACCGTAAAGGGAGTGTCATAAAAATACACCGCGAACCTGCCCTCTGCCATCTGACTGTCATTTTCTGTGGGGAAATTCATGGTGTAGCCACTGTTGTAGCCGGACTCGCAGGCGGTGTCAATAACCCTCCGATTGAAGCGCCCGAACGGGTAGCTTATACTTTCGACCGCTACCTGTAATGCATCTTCAAGGACTGCTTTTGAGGATGACAGTTCCTCCTTTAGTTTTGCGTCGGTAAGGGAAGTTAGGGGCCGATGACTGTGGCCGTGACTGCCGAAGGTGACACCCATTTGAGCCAACTCTCTTATGGCATTTGTGTCCAGGTGCGGGGTATCCCGGAAGATAAAGCTGTAGTCCCATTTGTTGCTCTTGCCTATGTAAGCCGTGGGGACAAAAACAATCGGCCTTAAACCGTACTTGTCGATGAGTGGTGGGAGGAATTCAGAGAGATGGCTGTAACCGTCATCGAACGTCAGTCTTACGAAGGTGCTCCCCGCTTCTCCCCCGTTGTTGTCATCGAAGCGAAAACCGTTATGGATGAGAAAATGCAGGAGCCTGTCCAGTCTGCGCGGTGAGAAATTGGTCGAGCCGTAGCTGAAACCCGGCATTATTTTGTGAAACGCCAGAGTTGGTTCATGGCGTATTATCGTACGCTCTTCATTGTCTGTTTCAGAATCAGAGGGCATTCTCAATAGCACTCTTATCTTCAATCCCGAGTACAGCTATGGCTATTTGCGAGTTGTCGAAAGTCTTGTTGGCCTGTTCGAGTACCTGCTGAGGGGTTACGCGGTCGATTTCTCTCAGAGATTTCCTGACGGGTATATAACTTCCCAGCATTAATTCCTGACGGGCAAGTCGATTCATTCGGCTGTAGGTTGACTCCATGCCGAGAGTCAACTGACCTTTGAGCTGCGCTTTAATCTGGTCGAGCTGTTTTGTATCCAGGCGTTTCCTCGTCGTGCGAGTGAGTTCTTTGAGGGTTATCTGAATGCACGCCGCCAGATTCTTTTTGTCAGCACTCATGTATGCGCCGAACTGTCCGGCGTCGCGATAGAATTCATTGAAAGTGTACACGGTGTATGCCAGTCCTTTTTCTTCCCTGATCTTCTGGAAGAGGACCGAAGACATCCCGCCACCGAGATATGACTGAAGAGCGAGAACCGCCATCTTTTCCCTGGCGTCATATTTAACACTGGGGAAACCCAGACAAATGTGAATCTGCTGGTTATCATCGGGCTGAGCGACGACAGTTCGATCGGTCGACCTTTTTGCGGTCTCATACGCCTGAGCCGAGCCATTGGGAAAATCGAACTTCTCTTTTACCAACCGTACCAGCTTATCATGAGAAACCGAGCCGGCGGCAGCTATAACCACCGAACCGGCGCGGTAGTTTTTGTGCAGATATCCCATAATTGCCGACCTTCGCACCGGGGCGAGAGTCTCGACTTCTCCGAGTATCGGACGGCCCAAGGGATGGTCGCCCCAGTAGGCCTCGGCGAAGATATCGTGGATGTAATCCGATGGTGTGTCTTTGCTTTCCTTGATCTCCTCGTAAACCACCTGTTTCTCGCGTGCCAAATTATGCGGGGTGAACCTGGCGTGGCAGGCAAGGTCGGCGAGAACATCCACGCCGATATCCAGATGTTCATCGAGAATACGGGCAGTGAAACAGGTCTGTTCTTTGGAGGTAAAAGCGTTGAGGGAACCGCCGATAGATTCAAGCGAGGAGGCAATCTCTTTGGCCGTTCGATTCTTAGTGCCTTTGAACACCATGTGTTCGATGAGATGACTCAGGCCGTTTTCGGCTTTAGATTCATTGCGCGAACCAACATCGGCCCAGACTCCCAATGAAATAGAACGAACTGAGGGTATCCTCTCGGTTATTACCCTCAATCCGTTCTTCAATGTCGTTTTCCGATACAGTCCGCCTCCGGCTGTAGTGGAACGTGTGGTCATTAACGTTGTCTCGACCTCTGAGAATTGCGGTTATTATCGGAGCCGCCCGTCAGCAAAGCCTTCCGGGAAAGCCGCACCTTGCCGTCACCGTCGATATCGATGACCTTGACTTGCATGCGGTCTCCGACTTTGCAGACGTCCTCGACTCTGTTAACCCGACCGACATCAAGTTCCGAGATGTGAACCAGTCCATCGGTGCCCGGAATTATTTCGACGAAGGCGCCGAAATTGGTGATACGGCGAACCACGCCATCGTAGGTCTTGCCGATCTCAGCTTCTTCGACCAGGGCTTCGATTCTCTCTTTGGCGCGACGACCGGCCTCACCATCAACAGACGCAATCAGCACCGTGCCATCGTCTTCGATATCGATCTTGGCGCCGGTTTCTTCGATAATAGCGCGGATCATCTTGCCTCCGGGGCCAATCACCTCTCCGATCTTGGAGACCGGAATCTTGATGGTTATTATTCTCGGGGCATAGTCGGAGAGCTGCGCGCGATGGGTCGGGAGGGTCGTGGTCATATGCTCGATGATTTTCAAGCGTGCGATTCTGGCCTTGTCAAGGGCCTGGCGCATGATCTCGATATCCAGACCGGTGATTTTGATATCCATCTGAATGGCGGTGACGCCTTCAGCGGTGCCGGTGACCTTGAAGTCCATATCGCCGAAATGATCTTCATCGCCGAGGATATCGGTAAGGATAATCACTTTCTCATCCTGCTTGATAAGACCCATAGCGATGCCGCCGACAGCGGATTTAATCGGTACGCCGGCATCCATCAGTGAGAGCGAGCCGCCGCAAACTGAGGCCATCGACGAGGAGCCGTTGGACTCCAGGATGTCCGACACGATGCGGATGGTGTACGGGAAACCGTCTTCAGCGGGAATAACCGGGAAGAGCGCCCGTTCGGCTAATGCGCCGTGACCGATCTCACGCCGGCTTGTCCCCCTGATGGGCTTGGTTTCGCCCGTAGAAAACGGCGGGAAATTGTAGTGCAGCATATAGCTCTTGGTGGACTCACCTTCTAGTTCATCGAGCCGTTGCTCATCGATCTTGGTGCCGAGCGTGACCGCAACCAAAGCCTGGGTCTGTCCTCGCGTGAACAACGCTGAACCGTGGGCACGCGGCAGGACACCCACTTCACTGGATAGATCACGGATATCGTCCGGACCGCGACCGTCGATACGCCTGTCCTCGTTGACGATCATGGCTCTCATGGTGGCAGAATCGACATCGTGGATTATCTCTTTGATATCCTTTTCGCTGTCGTCAAACTCTTCGGCGAGAGCTTCCACTATTTCGGCCGCGAGTTTCTTTTTCTGTTCGTTTCGCTCCTCCTTGACAGCGATTCGGTTAAACCGG
The DNA here is from genome assembly GCA_040756055.1 of Candidatus Zixiibacteriota bacterium. Lineage (NCBI taxonomy): Bacteria > Pseudomonadati > Candidatus Zixiibacteriota > Candidatus Zixiibacteriota bacterium. Next base: position 81,865 of record JBFLZR010000005.1, on the reverse strand, counting down.
TCAAGTTTATCGCCCAGCATTTCCTTAACTTTGGCTACCAGGGTCTCATCTTTGGCAACCGGCGTGTACTCGAACTTCGGCCTACCGCACTGCGCCTTCAACTCTTCGATCTTGTCGACAATCATCCTTATCTGGTCGTGACCGAACATAAGAGCATCAATAAGCTGGTCCTCGGGAATTTCCCGACCGCCGCCCTCAACCATGGTGATGGCATCCCTGGAGCCGGACATGGTGATATAGATGTCGCTGCTCTCGAGCTGTTCGATTGTCGGGTTGGCGACGAGTTGTCCATTTATGCGCCCCACCCGAACACCGGCCACGGTCTTCTGCATGGGAATATCCGAGACGGCGATGGCCGCCGATGTTCCGTTCAGGCCCATGATATCGGTGTCATTCTGTTGATCGTGCGAGACCACGTAGGCGATACATTGTGTCTCCCCTCTGAAATCATCGGGGAACAGCGGCCGGATGGTACGATCGATAATCCGGGCCGAGAGGATTTCTTTTTCAGACGGTCGTCCCTCGCGTTTGAAAAAGCCGCCGGGAATTTTACCCGCCGCGTACGATTTCTCGCGATACTCGACCGTGAGAGGGAAAAAATCAAACCCTTCTTTTGGTTCGGTTTCCGCGCAGACGGTGGCCAAGATCATTGAATCGCCGTATCTGACGGTTACGGCGCCGTTGGCCTGCTTGGCCAGCTTGCCGGTCTCAATGACCATAGTACGACCACCGAGTTCAAACTCAACCTTATAAGACATAGATTAGACCTGCTTTCTTAGCGGCGTATGCCGAGCTCGGAAATCACTTGTCGGTAACTGACGATGTCGCGGTCCTTGAGATAGTCGAGCAGTCGGCGACGCTGTCCCACCAGTTTGAGCAATCCCAGACGCGTGTGAAAATCCTTTTTGTGTTCCTGCATGTGAGCGGTCAAATAATTGATGCGCTCCGTTAATAGTGCGATCTGAACCTCCGGCGAACCGGTATCGCTGTCGTGCAGACGGTGTTCAGAAACGATTTGAGCTTTGCGCTCTTTGCTCGTTGTCATCCTTTCTCTCCTTTTCAAGTATACTTAAAACATTCTGTTTATCCAATTTCAGTTGCTCTTTGAGCTTCTCGGTCGAATCGAATCTGCGGTTGCTCCGCAAATATTCGCTCGGATAGAGCATCATTTCTTCCTCGTAAATATCGCGATCAAAGTCGAACAGGTTGGCTTCGACCGAAAGGCGCTGTTGCGGGTTGAAGTAATTCGTCCCAATAAACATCATCCCGGGCTTGCACTCGCCGCCAACCTCGGCCCAACACGAGTAGACGCCGTCGCTCGGCAGCAGTTTGCGGCCGCTGTAGCGAAGGTTCGCGGTCGGATAGCCCAGGCGACGTCCCAGCCCGATGCCGCGCTCAACGACACCATAAATGCCATAATGATGCCCGAGCATCTCTATGGCGCCGACATAATCGTTGTCGCGAAGGGCGGCCCTTATGCGCGATGATGATATCGGCTTGCCGCCGTACATCACCGGCTCAACCACCTGTACTTCGAACCCATACTGCTCGCCGAGGGCTCTGAGATTGTCGATACTGCCGCTTCGGTTCTTTCCGAAAGCGTGGTCGTACCCGACAATCACCTTTCTGGCTCCCAACCGATCAATCAGGATACTCTTGACGAAATCATCAGCTGACATCTCTTTGAGCTTCTCATTAAACTCCAAAACAAGCACCGTCCCCTTAAAAAACGACGGAATGAATTTCTCTTTCTCTTTGATCGTCGTCAGAAGCAGCGGTATCTCTTCCGGAGTGACGACTACTCTGGGATGCGGGTTAAAGGTCACCAAAACGGGGTCACAGTCAATCCCCTTACCCACCTCGCCCAGCGTTTTGAAAATTTCCTGGTGTCCGCGATGGATGCCGTCGAACGTGCCGATAGTGACAGCCGCGCAACGCCCCTCGGTCTTCCTGTAATGCTCCAGGCCCTTTACGAAAGTCACGCTCAATTCAGTACCCTCAAATACTTGAAAAGCCTGGAGTCATTCTTGTGCTCCGTCGCTTCGAGAGCCGACATTTCGGCGGTTCCGATTGCCAGCACTTTGCCCGCGTTGCTGCGGATGAACACCTTATCACCTTTCTTGAACTGGCCGTCAACGCCGGTCACATTTTCGTAGCGGAGTTCCACCCCGGAAACAACTTTCTGCCCGAACTCATCGGTGACTTTAAAGGCCCCATAATCGAATACTTTGTCATAGGCGAGCACATGCTCTCCAAAAGAGCCATCATCGGCGTATCGAGTAATATCCTCCATCGTCAAAGCACTACTCACGCTTAATCGTCCGATGGCAACGCGACGCAGCCCCGAAAGATAAGCGCCACAGCCAAGTCGCTGTCCGATATCGTGAGCGAGGGCGCGAACATAGGTGCCCTTAGAGCAGCTTACTGTTGCCCTGATGTGCGGTGTTTCATAGCTGTTCAGTTCGAGAGTTTTTATTTCTACTTCTCGTTTCGGCAACTCGATATCTTCCTCTCCCTTACGTGCCAAATCGTACAACCTTCGACCTTCAACGCTAACAGCGGAATAATACGGCACGGTCTGCACCTGCGGGCCGACGAATTCAGCGAGAACAGCAGAAAGCTGTTCCTTTGACATCTGGGGTATCTCTGCCTCAGGCTGGTCGCTGTCAACTCCTTCGGCATCGAATGTTTCGGATGTTCGGCCCAGGCAGATTTCAGCATCGTAGGTTTTGTCCATATCCGAAACGAAGCGGGCCGCTTTGGTGGCGCTGCCGAGGCATAGAATCATCAGCCCCGTCGCCAGCGGATCGAGCGTGCCGGTGTGACCGACCCGCCGCTGACGCGTTATCTTACGCACCTGCTGGACAGCGTCATGGCTGGATATCCCCGATGGCTTGTCCAGAAGCATAAAGCCGCTGATGTTGCGGTCAACCAAGGTCATCTATTGCCTCGCTGAGCAGCTTGATCAATTCCAGTCTGGTATCCTCCACAGACATGTGCATGGTGCAACCCGAAGCATTGAAGTGCCCGCCACCGCCGTAGCGAGAGGCGATCGCAGACACATCGATTCCATCCTTGGAGCGAAACGACACCCTGGTCGTATTGGCACCAATCTCTTTCAGCAATGCCCCGGCGATCACACCGCAATTAAACAGAGTGTAATCCACCAGTCCATCTGACTCCGACTCATGAGCTTCGGCCGCCCGGAGCATATCTTGGGTAAGTGTAAGCAGGCAGATGCGTCCATGGTGGTGAAACTCGATTCCGTTGAGCACCTTTCCGATCAGTTTCATCGTTGATGGAAGGACGTTATAGTAAACCTCGTCGCAAATCTTCTGCGGGTCCGCTCCGGCCTCAATCAATTTGCCCGCAATCTCCATGGTCCTTGGCGAAGTGGAACGATAACGAAACCGTCCGGTGTCAGTCATGACGGCCGTGTAGAGCTGCTCGGCAACCGGCGGGGCGATGGTAAGGCCGGCCAACTGGAACAATTCGTATACCATCTCCCCTACCGAAGATGCTTTAACGTTCAACCAGTTGACATCGCCGAATTCGCTGTTGTCCAGATGGTGGTCAATATTGATTATTTTTGTGTCGTTAAGAAACCTGCTGGCGCGACCTATCCTGGTAACCGACGGGCATTCGAGAATGACGGCGGTGTCGAAAAGCTCGTTACCGCGGTAATGATCGACCGGGGGAATGTCGTTTACACCGTTAAGGAAGCGGTATTTGTGCGGGATGTCGTTATCCCTCACCAGGGACACATCCTTACCGAGGCTCCGGACAAACTCCGCGACGGCGAGCTGAGTTCCCAGAGCGTCACCATCGGGATCGATATGCGATGCCACCAGAACCTTTCGGCTGTCATTGAGGATAGCCATGATTTCGGCCAGGGGCGGGCGACTATCGGTGGATATTGTTCTATTCTTGTCGTTCAGTTTTGATCTCATTCAGCAGTTGTTCTATTTTGATACCTTCTTCGATGGAAGGATCGAACTTAAAGGTCAACTCCGGCACATGACGCAGTTGCAGGTTGCGGCCTACGGCCTGCCTGATCTTTTTCTTTTCCTTTTCAAGAAACCCGGCAGTTTTGTCCCGCTGCTCATCCTGCCCGAGGCAGGAGTAATAAACCGTAGCGTAGCGGAGGTCATCAGTGACCTTCACGTGCGTGACGGTAATCATAGCCGGAGCGCCGGCGGCGAACTCGGTTCCCATCAGTTTCGATATATCTCTGAGCATCTGCTCGCCCACGCGACTTGATCTTTTGTATTGTTTCATATCAATACTCTTCCGTGCTAAAGTCCAACACCAGCACGTCGGGGGAGGCCTCGATTCGGTTCATGACCTTGGATGCGACCTCATGGCCGAATCTCCGGCTGTTGGAGACAACGGCGGCCCCGATCTTCGCCGACCTGAGGATGTCGTTATCACCGACCTCTGCCACGGAGATATTGAAGTCGTTACGGAGTCTGGTCATAAGGGACTTAAGAATCCGCCTTTTTTCTTTGAGCGACATGATACCCGGGATGTTGAGATGAACTGTCAATATGATCGTAACCAATGTTTCTCTAACTTAAGGTACGGGCTGTCTCGACGATCTCGATAGCCTCGATCAAGTCGCCCACCTTGATATCGTTAAAGTTCTCCAGTCCAATTCCGCACTCGAAGCCTTCTTTGACCTCGCGGGCATCATCCTTAAATCGCTTCAGAGAAAGCATGTTACCGGTGAAGATAATCTTCCCGTCGCGAACCAGGCGAACCTTGTCCTTGCGGTTGAAGCGGCCTTCCTTGACATAACAGCCGGCGACAGCCCCTACTTTCGGAATCTTGAATACGTCCCGTACCTCGGCCAGGCCGACGAATTTCTCACTGAGTTCCGGACTGAGCATGCCTTCGAGGGCTTTCTTGATATTGTCCTCGGCCTCATATATTATCTCATACAGGCGTATGTCTACTTTTTCGTTCTTGGCGAGCTCTCGTGCCCGGCTTTCGACGGAGACATGGAAGCCGATAATGACGGCATCGGAGGCCGCGGCCAGCAGCACATCCGATTCCGAGACGGCTCCAACGCTGGCGTGGATGATGGTCGTTTTCACTTCATCGGTGGCAATCTTGCCCAAGGTATCGGTCAGCACCTCCACCGAACCATCCACGTCGCCCTTGATGATCAGGCGCAGTTCTTTGATCTGTCCTTCCTTGATGCGGTCGAAGACCTTATCGAGTGACAACCGCCCGAGAGTGCGTCGCGCTTCCTGTTCACGCCTGATCTGGCCGCGCTTCACGACGATTTCGCGGGCTTCCTGGTCGTTTCGAACGGCGATAAACGAATCGCCCGCCTGTGGCACGCCGCTCAGACCGGTGATTCGAGCCGGCGTCGACGGACCTATCTCCTGCAGACGCTGATCACGATCGTTGGTGATTGTCCTGATACGGCCGCACTGCGTGCCGGCTACGATTGAATCGCCAATCTCGCAGGTCCCTTTCTGATTGAGAACGGTAATAACCGGTCCCATACCGCGTTCCAGGCGAGCGTCAACCACGACACCCTGAGCACGGATAGTGGGGTCAGCCTTGAGATCCATCATTTCCGCCTGCAGCAGAATCATCTCCAGCAATCTCTCGATATTGGTGCCCTTCTTGGCGGAAACATCGACCATGATTGTCTTCCCGCCCCATTCTTCGGGTATGAGATTGAGCTTGGAAAGTTCGGAACGCACATTGTCAGGGTTGGCAGCCGGCTTATCGACCTTGTTGACGGCAACGATTATCGGCACCTGCGCCGCGCGGGCGTGGTCGATAGCCTCAATAGTCTGCGGGCGCACCCCATCGTCAGCCGCCACCACAAGGACCACGATATCGGTTATCTGGGCGCCACGGGCGCGCATGGCGGTAAACGCCTCGTGACCGGGCGTATCCACGAACACGATGCGATCGCCCTGGTGGTCGACCTCGTAAGCGCCTATATGCTGGGTAATGGCGCCCGCTTCATCGTCGACGACACTCGTCTTGCGGATATAGTCCAGTAGTGATGTTTTACCGTGGTCGACATGTCCCATCACGGTCACGACCGGAGCGCGCTTGGCGAGCTGTTCCTCGTGCTCGACTTCCATAGCATACTCGCCGACCTCGGCGACCTGGGCGACTTCGAAACCGTACTCGCTGGCGACCATTTCGATGGTATCCATATCCAGACGCTGGTTAATAGTCGCCATCATGCCCATCTGAAACAGCTTGGTGATTATCTCGGCCGGTTTTACATCGAGTTGCTTGGCCAGTTCCGCTACCGAGATGAACTCATTGACCTCGATGACATTGGTATCATCCTCGACCTCGATATGCTGACCCTGAGGAGTACGTTTGTATTTCTTTTTGCCTTTGGCGCCGGCGAGACCGGCCATGGTCGATTTGAAACTCCGGGCCACTTCGGCCTGGTCCACGACCTTGCGGCCTTTCTTTTTGCGCCGGTCTTTCTTGCGCTGTTTTTTCTCTATCTTGCGGACAATTCCCGCTATCGGGGACTTGCCGTCAGATATCTCAACATTTCCTATCGTCGTTTTCTTGCGAACCGCCGCCTTGATCTGCTCCTTGTGTTCCATTTCCATCTTGGCGGCCTGCTTCTGCTCGGCAAACTTCGACTCAATAGCCTTAATCATATCATCGGCGGCCACCGACATGTGTGATTTCGGCTGGAAGTTGAGTTCACGCAGAATGGCAAGCATAGCATTCGACGATACTTTGTACTCTTTCGCCAACTCATATATTCTCTTGGTTGCCATCTAGAACTCACCTCCTCGCGTTTCCGTCTTCGTAACGTCCAAAGCGGTGTTCGAACAATTATTCCGACTCTTTTTTCTCTTCGTCGTTTTCTTCTTCTACTTCCTCGAGGTCCGGAGCTGTCGCTTCTTTGACCTCGTCTTCTTCGCTGACAAATTCATCGTCTTCCGTGAAGACATCCTCGGCCGTCAATTTCTGTTCTTCCTTGCGCTCGTCTTTCCCCTGGCGGGCTTTTTCTTTCTGCTTGCGCTCGTAGTCGGCTTCGAGTTGGGCCACGAAGGCCTTAGCCTTCTCCAGAAGTTTCTCGGCGGATTTCTGTCCGAGACCTTCTATTTTGAGCAGGGTCTCGATCGAGGTGTTGGCCAGGCGCTGCACCGAGCCGATATCGGCGTCGGCCAGACGCTCTGACATCTTGGCACCAACGCCATCGAGCTGTCCCACCGGCACCAGCAGTTCGGCTTCCCTGCGTTTGCTATCGTTGTACTCGGTTTCGGACATGATATTGACTTTCCAGCCGGTCAGCTTGGAAGCCAGGCGGGCGTTTTGCCCGTTGCGGCCGATAGCCAGCGAAAGCTTTTCGTCTTCAACCGCCACGGTCATTTTGGTCTCGGCATCGAATACTTCGATGTGAACGACCTTGGCGGGAGCCAACGCACGCGTGACAAAAATTTCCGGATTGGACGAGAACGGGACAATATCGATGCGCTCGTTGTTAAGCTCGCGCACGATTGACTGCACGCGGACACCCTTGATACCGACGCAAGCGCCTACCGGGTCGATGCGGTCATCGGATGAATAGACCGCTATTTTGGCTCTTTCCCCGGGTTCGCGGGCGATAGCCTTGATTTCGATAACCTTTTCGTAAATCTCCGGGACTTCCAGCGCGAACAGGGCACGCAGGAACTCGTTGTTCACGCGCGACAGGATCACCTGCGGACCCTTAAGCGACTTCTGGACATCGAGTATAAAAGCGCGCACGCGGTCGCCCTGACGGAATTTCTCGCGCGGGATTTGTTCCTTTACCGGAAGTATACCTTCGCCGCGTCCCAGATTGACAATCACGTTGCCCTTATCGATCTGCTGGACGACGCCCGACCCCAGGGTGCCGACCTTATCGATATATTCTTCGTAAATTCGGTCGCGTTCGGCTTCTCGCACTTTCTGTATAAGAATCTGCTTGGCTGTCAGAATCGCGTTGCGTCCGAACTCGGTTTCGTAATCGATATATTCATCGATCTCATCATCGATTTCCGCCTCCGGGTCAATCTCCTTTGCTTCCTTCAGGGAGATTTCGATGTTGGGGTCCTCCACTTTCTTGACCACCTTCTTGGTGATCATCATCAGCAACTCATTGTTTTTGCGGTCGAACTTGAAGCTGATATTATCCGTGTAGGCGTATCTCTTTTTGGCCGCGGCCAAAAGGCTTCCCTTCAACGTTTCCAGCACGGCGTCGAACTCGATATTTTTCTCTCGGGCGATAAGGGTCATTGCCTCGATCATATCAAACGCCATTTATATCCTCGCCTTTAAAAGATTATTTTAGCTTTTTCTATTTCGGCCAGCTTGACACTGAATTCACCGGCCTCACCATCAAACTGCACCTCTTCATCGGAGGCGCCCTTTATCTCGGCCGTAAGTTTCTTTTTCTTACGGTCCACAAACTCGATTGTCACTTTTTCGCCCACTCGGTAGCGGAAATCTTTCGCCGTCTTCAGCGGACGATCCAACCCGGGCGATGACACCTCTAAAGTATAACCGGACTTGAAGTAATCGGTTCCGTCGATGATGTCGCCCAAGATGCGAGACAGCCGGGCGCATTCGTCAATATTGACTCCTCCGGCGGAATACACGAACAGACGAAGCGTGGCTTTGTTTTTGTATCTCGACAAAGCAACATCGGCCAACTCGCACCCCTCATCCAAAAGGGGTTGCTCAATTAGAGCGACGATTTTGTCTTTCAGTTCGTCCGGCATTAGCTTCCATAAATTAAAGAGTGGGCGTAGGCCCACTCAAGCTAACAAATATATTGAAAAGGATCTGCCGAAGCAACAAAATTATTATCAGTTAAGCCTTTGTGCCATTTCCTTGACCGCCTGCAGAACATTTTCCACCTCAATCAGCTTAACTTCGGCCTCGGCCCGGGCCTTAAGTTCTATTTTACCATCCTTCAACGACTTATCGCCAATAGTTATACGTATAGGAAGCCCGATTAAGTCAGCATCGTTGAATTTCACACCCGGACGCTCGTCACGGTCGTCCATCAAGACATCAAAACCGGCCTCTGTAAGCTCTTGGTAGAGCTTTTCGGCGGTCTCGACCTGAGCCTGATTTTCCATGCTAAGAGGAATAATCTCAACAAGATAAGGGGCGATATTCTTGGGCCAGATAATCCCCTTGTCGTCGAAATATTTCTCCAGGGCCGCCTGTGGCGTACGGGTGATGCCGATACCATAGGAGCCCATGATTATCGGATGCTCTTTTCCTTCGGCATCGAGAAATTTGGCTCCCAGCGACTCCGAATACTTGGTCCCGAGCATAAACGTATTGCCGACCTCGATTCCACTTTTTTCGACGAGCGTGCCGCTGCAATTCGGGCAGCGGTCGCCGCCGCGGGCCACGGTGATATCCACCAACCGGGCAGGCTTGAAATCCCGGCCAATGTTGACATTGAGAATATGCTTTTCGTTGGCATTGGCCCCAACGATGAAGTTCTTCAATTCGGCCACCATCGGGTCGACTATGGTTTGGACGTTTCTCAGACCGACTGGTCCGGCAAACCCGACCGGCGCGCCGGTGATATCTTCAATCTGGGCCGGGGTGGCCAACTCGAGCTCGATTGCCCCGACAGCGTTTTTGAGCTTGATTTCGTTTACATCGCGATCACCGCGCACCATCGCCGCTACCGGCTTGCCATCGGCCATGTATAGCAATGTCTTGACGAGCCGCTTAGCATCGACTTTCAAGAACGCTGTTACTTCTTCAATCGTCGCCGCGCCGGGAGTATCGACAACTTCCGTTGGTAGAAATATTACTTCACCTTCCTGCTTGTAAGTATTTGTAAATGTTGCCTTTTCGCGGTTGGCGGCGTAGCCGCACTTGTCGCAGATCAGGATTACCTCTTCCCCGGCGTTGGTGTCGACCAGCAGCATAAACTCATGAGCCGCTTTGCCGCCCATCGCACCGGTGTCCGACTGAACTTTGACGACATCCAGACCTGCCCGCTTGAAGATAGCGAAATAGGCGTCAACCATCTTGCCGTAGGACTCGTCGAATGACTCTTCGGTGGCATCGAACGTGTACGCGTCTTTCATGATAAACTCACGGCCGCGCATCAGGCCGAAGCGCGGGCGGATTTCATCGCGGAACTTGACCTGAATCTGGTAGAGGTTCATGGGGAGCTGACGGTAACTTTTGACTTCTCCCTTGATAAGGGTCGTAACGGTCTCTTCGTGAGTTCCGCACATGACAAACTCGTGGTCGTGGCGGTCTTTCATGCGCATTTGCTCTTTGCCGACCGTGTGGTAGCGTCCAGTTTCCTGCCAGATTTCCGCCGGGCAGAGGACCGACATGTGGATTTCGATTGCGCCTTTGGCGTTCATTTCTTCGCGGACAATATTGGAGAATTTTTCAATCACGCGCTGCATCAGCGGCAGATACAGATAGATTCCGGAAGCGAGTTTTCGGATATAACCGCCTCTGAGCAGGAGCTGGTGGGAGATCAGTTCTGCCTCGGTTTGCTTCTGTCTTAAAGTCGGTATGTATGTTTTGGTCCAGCGCATGTCTGCTTTCCTTTATCGGTCAAGAAGTTATAATCGGATTTTTCTACTTCGCCCGCAGCGAAAGTAATTGATAAAAATAGCCATTTTATGGCGTAAAGCAACCTAAAATCATGTTGACTGGCAGTCAATCGGTGCTGTAAGGCGTCCTCGCCTGACAGCGCCCTTTCGCCCCCCTAGGTCACCCCTGCGAACGCCCCCTCAAGTCACCCCTGCGAACGCAGGGGTCCATCTTCATCATGTACCCTCAATAAGTTATTGCTTTTATAGGCTCTTTGCCGTATTAATGGGTCGTCCTGTTGCGGGAGGGTCCCGCGATTAGGCAGGGCAGGAGTGTTCGGGTGCCCCATAGCTTGCTATGGGATCGCAACGACTCGACGGGTACCCCATCCGCCGATGGCGGACGGTGGGATCCTTACGAATATAGAGCAAGCGCAGTTTGTGCCCCCGTGGTGTAACGGATAACGCATCGGCCTCCGGAGCCGGTAATCCAGGTTCGATTCCTGGCGGGGGTATTTTTTAACCATCACTACGGGGTAAAATTGCTTCTCAGGCGGTTACTCGAGACAATACGCATAACCGTACGCGCTAAAGAGGAGGGGACATTGAATATCTCCATCAAGCCAAACCGCCTGGGCGGCATCTGGCATCTTGGCTGGACTCTCGATAGGCACACAATATCGAGCCGAAGACATGATAACGGCACTTTTACCACAAAGCGAACCGAGTTGGGAGAAGCCCTTTACCGACTCAAATATTGCGGTGATAGGAAGCCTTTGCTGCCGATAGCGAGGACTGTCGCCGCGTTTATAAGAGACGACGTAGAGCTGTCGGATCAGATATCCGCAATCGTCCCCATTCCACCTTCTGACACATCAAGAAGGTTTCAACCGGTACTGGCAATCGCAAACGAGACAGGCAAGATTCTGGGTTTGGATTCACCGTCAGATTATTTGGTCAAAGTAAAAAAGACGTCACCCCTCAAAGATATCGAAGATCGCCACAGCCGGTCCACGCAATTAGCGGGGGCGTTCACGGTTAGAGACCTGCGCTTCGAAGGAAGGTGCATCCTGTTGTTGGATGACCTATACCGCTCCGGAGAAACGCTCGCGTGGGCGACGAAGGTAATCCTTGCCAAAGGCAGGGTTTCACGCGTATTTGTACTAGCACTTACTAAAACCCGGATTAAGAGATAATATGGACCGAGCGCTTTTCTGGTATAGTCTATTCAATACCCCTGGTGTTGGACCCAAGACTTTGCTCAAAATCGCGACTGCCGTAGAAGGTTACAATCTGCGCGAGCTTCCGCCGGACGCGCAAATTGACGAGTTGATGCGGCTCCCGGAGGTTGCACGAATCCTCCGAGAACATCCAATTGCGGACCACGAGGACGAATTCCAAGCACGCTGGAACGGACTGCAGGAACTCGGCGTGAAGTTGATTTATCCCGGAGTTGACCAGTACGCCCAACAGCTTCTTGTCTATTGTGACAAGTTTGGGGTATCCCCAGTTTTGTTTGCACGGGGGTGTAACAAACTGCTTTCAGCCAGAAGCATCGCGGTGGTGGGATCGAGAGCGGCCACTGACCAAACACTCGAGATAACATCGAAAATCGCCTATGACCTCGCGGGAGAGGGATTCAATATCGTGTCGGGCTACGCCAAGGGCGTTGATACAGCAGCGCATCTTGGCGCCTTGGAGGCTGGGGGGACGACAACGCTTGCTCTCAGCCACGGCATTCTGCAGTTGACCACAAAACCGCCCCTTGAAGAGTTTAACTGGGACAGCAACGTACTGGCGCTCTCTCAATTTTCTCCCGATGATAAATGGCACCCGGGAAACGCCTTTGCCAGAAATAGACTGATATGCGCTCTGTCGACCGCAGTTCTTGTGATTGAAGCCGGTCCCGAACGCGACTCCAATGGCAAGATGAGTGGTACTTATGATACCGCTAAAGTTGCGAGGCGGATGGGTATACCGGTATTTGTGTTGGATCACGCGCAGTTTGGTCCCCAGCCACAAGGAAACGCTTCTCTAATAGAAACGGGCGGGATCGTTGTTGAAATGGAAACTGCCGCTAATGCGATTTCGAAATATCTGGCCACGAACGTCTCATCGGATCGAATCCATAGGAGCAAGGATTCAGAAACTCAATTATCGTTATTTCGTGATTCACACGGCGGCTGATGCTCTCCTCATCACAGTACTTCTAAGTTACTTTGTCTTCTCCTCCGCAAGCTGGCTATCTCCTTACCTGCGCGCATAGGCGCTATCCACGTAAAGTTCGAATGTGAGTTTGTGTTGGAGGTCTATCTCCTTGTGTCACAACCCCCTCTCAAGAGTAAATAACATCACCGCCGCCGGCACCGGCATTGCACTAACATCGGGCAGCTAAAACCAAATCGGGCCGAAGCATCCAGCCGGCCCGAAAACGGAGGTGAGAACGATGAAGGTCATGCTCATATATCCCGATGTTGACCCGCTGAGCATTATCCCCGGAAGACTTATCAACATAGAACCCCTTCAGATGGAATACCTGGCGGCCATGATTCCCGAACAGGATGTCATAATCATCGATATGAAAACCGACCGCCGATGGAAAACGGTCATCGAGAAATTCGCTCCCGATATTGTCGGAATCACGGGCACGGTAATCCACGCGACACGAATAATTGAGATCCTTCGCATTATCAAAGAAATGAATCAACAGATTTTGACTATTGTCGGAGGGCCGCACGCTACCCTCGTGCCGGATGATTTCGATGATCCCTCGGTGGATATAATCGCGCTCGGCCATTCGCACCAATCCTTCCAGCAGGTGGTCAGAGCATTTGAGTCCAATTCTCCCTTCGGCGATATTTCTGATCTTGCTTTCCGCACGGATCGCGGGTTGCGCTATACAAAACGCAACACGCAACGGACCAACCTCAATGACCTGCCGATGCCGCGTCGTGACCTCACTGCACGGTATCGCTCCAAATACTGCCACCTCGTTTGGGAGAAAGTGGCGCTGATGGTGTCGTCGATTGGCTGTCCCCACGGATGCAGCTTCTGCCCCTGCCCCGTGCTGACGGGGCGACGGGTCCTGCGTCGCTCGCCCCATCTGGTGCTCAGAGAGCTATCCGAGATCAATGAGAAGTATGTTTATTTTGGCGATGACAATTTCTTTTTCGATCCCCGGCATGCGTCGGAGATTGCCCGCCTGATTGAACAGTTCAAGATCAAAAAAGAGTACTACATGCTCAGCCGGGCAGACAGCATTGTCAACCGACCCGATATTGTCGAAAAGTGGGCATCAATCGGACTAAAGAAAGTCTTTATCGGACTCGAGACTGTCAGCGACATAGAGATGAAGCAACTTCACAAGAAAGGCTCGGTGGATATCAACACCCGCGCGGTTGAAATTCTGCACGCGAACAAGGTTGACCCGCTGGGCGCGTTTATTGTCAGGCCGGATTTCAAAGAAAGGGATTTTGAGGATATCCTTCGCTATATGGACCGCATGAAGATATTCTATTTCGAATTTACGGTGTTAACTCCCTTTCCCGGCACACCATTCTACGAAGAAGTTCGCGACCAGTTAACCTATACGGACACGCGCCTTTACGACCTTGCTCACCCGGTACTTCCGACCACACTGTCGCTGGATGAGTTCTACACTTTCTACAGCCGGCTTCATCGCAAGGCCATGTCGGCTGGAAGAGCCGTGCGGATTCGTCCGGTGGTATCGCCTCTGCGCGCCAAACCGCTGGTGCGTATTTTGCCGGGGATAGTCGATCTCTTTCGCTGCGCGAGGCGCTCACATCGACTCTTCCGGCAGATGTCGAGCCGGGCGAGTTAGGGCTTCGGATAGGCCAGGTTTTTGAGCTTGACGGTCTGCCTTCAGGGATTCATCTTGAGTATAAATCCGCAGCAATAATATACACCTGTCATATAGGAGGCAAACATGATTAAGAGATGTCTCATGCTGGCCAGTCTTCTTTTCGTAATGCTCTCGTTGATGCCCGCTACGAGTTTTGCTGAGAAGCGACCGATCCAGTTGGCTTTGTTCAATCCGGTGCAGATTTTCCCCGAGGATTATTCAATCGGCGGCGTGCGATTCAATCTCATCTATGGCAAAAATGCCTGGGTCAGCGGTGTTGATTTCGGGCTGGTGAACCACACTACCTCCGGTCTGACCAAAGGATGGCAATTCGGACTGGTGGGTGTGGTTGAAGAGGACTTCCTGGGCTTCCAGGACAACTTTATCAATATTACCAGGCGCAATTTTGAGGGCTTCCAGTGGGGGTTCGTGAACTACGCGTACAAGTGTAACGGTCTGCAGCTGGGGCTTGTCAACTATGCCGTTACTATGAAAGGACTTCAGATCGGGTTGGTGAACATAATCAAGCAGGGCGGTCAGTTCCCGGTCTTCCCTATTGTCAACTGGTCGTTCTGAAATGTTTTACAATGTCGTTGCGTGTTGACTCATAGGTTCGATAACATAATCGTCACCGGCCATTAACGTATAACAAGGCGCCTCCGCCGGTCAGGTCTATCAGCTTTCTGTTCGTCGATGGCAGCGTCATAAAGCAACCTCTACTCCATGGCCAGAATGATTCGTGAAAAACTATGGCGCGGCTGTAAGCATTGTCGTTTATACCGGCATCAAGACCCTTTATACGCATGGCGTTTCCAAAATCACCGTTGTACGCCTTATCAGTGACGAAGGCTCCGCCACACGACTTTTCCGAGTTGACCTCATTTGACAGGTCCGTGGCAAACAGAAACCCGGATTTCCATGCGTGAGAAACGTGCGAATGTATAACGACGTCACCAGTTTTCGCGTCGATTACCCAGAGCCTTTTGCTGTAGATAGGCAGACTGTAATCTACTATTACGCGATAGTCATCTTTTGCGATATCAGCACCATGCCGCTTATGGAGTTGTTCAACCGTTTTCAACAATTCATTATCGACCTCGGAAGGCAACCAGATGATGTACACGACTGCGGCCAAAAACGCCAGGACAGCCAGGATAAAATAGGTGCGTGCTCTCATATTCATCATTTTCTGGCTGTAGGCGTTTGATTAATCAAACGCCTACAATGTATCTGTCGATAATTTCACTGCGCCAGTATTTTTGAGATTATAGTATCATCGTTCGGAAGAAGGTCCGCCTTCACCAAACGAGGCACGAGGATGCGCCAGTTTTCATCCATCGCGAAGACCTTCTTAAACAGCGGCAGGGACCTTTCCAACTCACCGGCCGTCACGAGGGTGGCCGCATGCCAGAACATGATCTCAGCGTTACCGGGAGCCATCTCAGCGGCCTTAGCGTATTCTTTGTTGGCGTTGTCGAAATCATTAACGGCGATATACTCGTCGCCTTTGTTCATGTGATCATAGGCGCGCGTAATGTTCAAAAGTCGGCGAAGTTCTTTTAGCGGCTCCGGTGAATCATCGACCCGAATATCAACCAGCCGGTCCACCCAGGGGCGTCCGGTCGGCTCGCCGCTGACGACAACCATTGCCGCCGACTGTTTCCCGCGAATGTCTCCCCCCTCAGCCTGAGCGGCTTCAAGCGCGGCCATCATTTTGTCAGCAAGGTCTCCCTCGGTTGTTTCGAATGCTCTTGCCATAGCATCCCAGACGGTGTTTTTCTCCATCAGGTTAGCCTGCACGGAGTAGTTCCCGCCAATTTTGTGCCCTGCTTCGGCGATACACTTGTCGCCGGTGTGTGTCGCAATAACTCCATTAGCATCGATCATGGCCACCTGCCTGACGGCATTCTGCGGGTCTGAGGCAAGCAGGCCCTTGAGAGCCTGTTTGGCCGACTTGCCGTTTTTCATCATTTCCAGTCCGAGGGGACCGTAGGAAAATTCCACCAGTGACTGGGTCGCTACCGCCCCCACCCCCGGCTCCAGCCAGATAACATCGCCGACCTTGAACCAGTGCGACTGCACCGCCGCCCCGAACTGCCCGGTGGTCGAATCGTACGCCACTATCGAGTAGGTATTTACCGGATGAAGCGGCGTTACCACATCGTTATCTCCGGCGCATACTCCGCCCGCAAATAGGACGATTATCAACAATAAGCTCAATGTTTTGGGCATAACTCATCCCCCTGTATTTTGAATGGTTATATCTCTAATACGTAGTTCTCAGAGAATATAAGAGGCTATGACCGCCAGCCAGACAATAGCAACAGCTACAAAACCGACCGTACGGCCATTCCCCACGAAAAGAGCCAATGCCGTATAGACCAGTGACAAACCGAGTCGGGCGGTCCACCGGTCGAGTTGCGTGACATTATAGGCGTCGGCGAGCAGTATCGCCCCGCCAAGAAGCAAAGCGACATAAACCAGCCACATCGGCTGTTTCTTTTTCGTGGAAACGGTTTTGGAATCATTTGCGGACATTGTGCGCTTCCTTTAGAAACTCTTCAATACCATCCGTTATTGCCTCGGCTATTCGCTCGCGGAATTTGTCGGTCTTGAGCAATGCCTCCTGCTCCGGTAAAATCATGAAAGCACATTCCACCAGCACCGCCGGGTACTGAGTCGGGCGATTCACCGCCAGGTTGCCATGATAAAGGCCAAAATCTCTTAACTCGGTTTTCGGCACCAGTGCCTTTTGTATGGCGCGCGCCAGCCCGATTGAATGGGGATGATAGTAATATGTCGATGAACCATTGTTCTGGAAAGGATTGATGCGGTCCGGCAGGGCGTTGTTATGAATCGATACGAACAGGTCGGCATCCACGATTTTCGCGATGGTGGGTCGGTCGTAAAGCGGAAGGTCGCTCATATCTTCGCGGGTAAGAACGACAATGGCGCCTCTTGATTGGAGCTTCTCGGCCACTTTCAGGGCAATGGCCAGATTCGCCTCCGCTTCGGTGTAACCAGTGGGACCGATCGCGCCGGAGTCTTTGGAATGACCGGGGTCTATCACGATTATCTTATCTTCAATATCATTAAGATCTTCAGGAGCCTTGTTGAGTTGGAAATAGAATGTGTTTCCCCTGTAAAAAGTATCGTATCCCCAGATATCGTGGCGCAGATGAATCTTGAATTCGTAGACGCCATTTTCGGGTTGCGACCAGGTAGCGATATCCACCAGAGTGTCGGCAAAATCGTAACGGATCCAGTCGGTGTTTGATGTAACCCCGAACAACTGTATCCGCAATGTTTTGGGGTCATCCTCGAACACCCGAAACGGGTGTTTACCTGTCAGCGGAAATTCGAACAGAAGGCTGCCGGTCGAATCATAAGTTCTCACCGAGGCAAGATAGGATGACGGCGGAAGGATACCCTTGGGGAGAATCTCAACGGAGTTTTTTTGTACCCAGGCGAACTGCGTTTTTGACAGTTGAATCCTGTACCAGTCTGCCTCGGCTCCCACGGCCAGTGCTTCCACTCCTTTTGGCTGAAATATGGCGAAATACCCCATGCGCGGCGCGTACCGGATAATCTGTACTGAATCCATGAAGCGGACAGTGAACGGGTAATCGGGGCCGTTGATGGACACCCGGTAGGAACTGATCGTGTCCGCGCACGTGGTGTCAGTCATGGAAAGAAGCATCGACAGCATTCGGTCGTCATGCTCGTACGGAGGCAGCCAGAACCTGTGCAGCAATTCCCTCACCCCGAGTTGGCCGAGGCAGTAATTCAAGCGCACGGTATCGCATTGGACCCCGGGAGGGATGTCATAAAATCCCGAGTACACCCCCGCCACCTTAAGCGATTCAGGGACCCCTCCGGCGCCGAAGACGGATTCTCCGAAGAACTGTTGCATTTGTGGTTCCAGTTCGGCCATCGGCACCGAGTCAATCACTCCGGGAATGCCAAACCATGCCGCTCGTCCGGGAGTACCTCGAAACTCGACTTTGAACCTGTCGCCTGATGTCATCACTATGTCGCCCGACGGAAGGTTGATTTCCCGGTCAAAGACCGTTGAATCCATGGGGAGTGTCTGCATCGGTTTCGGCACCACAACAGAAAGGGTTTTTGTCAGCGCGCGCTGGATATGGATAGAGAGAATGTCGTTTTTGGAACTGGTTCCATTGAGGTCTTTGTAGCGGTCTTTTTCGACGAGATAGGCCTCAAGGTGAAACTGGAATGTGTCGGGGGCGATGGGCAAAAACGCGATAAAGCCGCCATTGGGATGAACCGGCACAAATTGATCGTTGATAAACAGCTTGTAGGCCTGGCCATCGTTTTCGGCCGGGACATTCCCCAATATGAAAGCCGAATCAACCGATGCTACCAGTTGGTTCGGCTTGGGATGGATGATTTTTATCTGGGCATTTACATCGTTGATGTCGTCGGGTTTGAGCGATGCACCCATCACCGATGAGACGGCAACAACGGATAAGATCAGGCTGATAAGCAGCCTAACCGGAAATGTACTTCTCCATAACATCGCGTTTAAGTTTGGGGCCGCCGATAATCTCACGGTCGACCTCAATTGACTCCCTGTCGTATTTGATCCCATCTGCGATATCATCCTGCAAAAGCAGCGGTCCGTCAAGGTCAAAATAATCCGCCTTTGACGACATGTAAACCGACTGGGCGATTCCGACCGAAGACTCGACCATGCACCCGAGCATGACTTTCTTCTTGTCCGCCTGGGCCTTATCGGCGATTCTGACAGCCTCGAGGATGCCGCCACACTTTTCCATCTTGATATTTATTCCGTCGACATACTCGGCCATATCGCTGTAATCTTCCGAAGTGTTCAATCCTTCGTCAAGCACCAGTTCCACCTCGGTCGCTTTGCCCTTGAGGTGCGGCCATTCCTGAACAAATGCCGTGTCCGTCGGCTGTTCGATGATTTTAACGCCTTTCCTGGAGAGATGGAAGATCATTTCCTCGGCTTTGGCGCACGACCACGCCCCGTTTACATCGACCCTGATCTCCTTGCCCCTGACCTTATCGATGGCATCGAGGAGCATAATATCTTCCTCGTTGCCCATCTTGAGCTTAATTATCGGATAGTCGCTTCTCTCGAGCGCATCGATCATCTCCGAGGGTTTATCGATACTGATGGTAATGGAGCTTTTGATGCCCACCGGTGAACCGAGCGCCAAAACTTCCCACGGATAGCGCCTCGTTTCGCCGGAGATGTAATTCAAAAGCATCGCAACCAGCGCCGAGCGGGCAATCGGGTTGATCTTGAAATTGCTGACGTCCTCGAGGGTCTCGATCGTGATTTCCTTGAAACCCTGAATTTTCTCTATACCCTTTTTGATATCCTTTTCGATGTCATCGATTGATGGTCCGTAGTGGACCGAACCCGAGGCTTCACCGTTGTAACGGTTGTTGAGGACGGTAAGAAGGTTCGTTTTTACATCGGTGCCGCCTTTGGATACCACGAATTTCTGCTTGAGAGGTAGGGAAACACGTACGGTGTCTAACTGAAACATGCCAGTCTCCTTGCCTGATTGAAATCTCGATCCAAGTCTTCTCTGTAATCCGGTCCGTCCGGTGTCAATCCATTGATTCGGACGCCTCCGCCGCCTACCGAGCTGTGGATTATTTTATCCTTTCCGATAGCGAATCCAACATGTCTTTTAAAGAACAACAAATCTCCGGTCTTTATACACTCACGGCCTATTTTTTCGCCGACAGTAATCTGGTCTTTGGTATCCCGCGGCACGCTGATGCCGAACCGGGACAATACGGTCTGCACCAAGCCGGAGCAATCAAAACCGGCCGTAGTAATTCCTCCCCAAAGGTAAGGCACTCCGAGGAATCGTTTGGCCTGTGAGACCACC
The DNA here is from genome assembly GCA_040756055.1 of Candidatus Zixiibacteriota bacterium. Classification (NCBI taxonomy): domain Bacteria; kingdom Pseudomonadati; phylum Candidatus Zixiibacteriota; species Candidatus Zixiibacteriota bacterium. The sequence continues at coordinate 61,559 of JBFLZR010000005.1, read as the reverse complement.
ATTTCCGGTGTAACCTTGAGCGCACTTGTCCTGTTTATCGGCACGAGATTGTTCTTCTTGATCGCGAGGGTAGTATTATCGGGCAAAATTACCCTCGCGAACCCTTCTTTTGTTAAACGGGTGAACAGGCGGGTACCGTAAAACAGAAAATACGGTGCTTGCCCTTCTCCGTGATTTACATCGTACAGTTTAGCGGTGGATGAATTCACGAAAGAATTAATTCGTGATTCGTATCTGGAGTGTTCGGCCTTTGAAACGCCTGCGATAAAGCGCTTGTCCACCCATCCGGTGTTGCCATCGGCTATCCGTACAAAATAGTGGCCGCTTTTTTCCTGAAGTATTCTCACCGTCTGGCCGAACAGGAGCTGACTGGCACGTTCACTGTTGAATTTGGGCTCAGTCCAGAGATCGACCAGATTGCCGGTTACCCACCCGTATTTCATGGCTTCATTTTAAGCCGTCGCGGGCGGGTAATCAAATAAAAAAGAGAGTCAGTCGGAAACTGACTATCGTGTTTAGTACTGACGGTGCGGGCTGTCCGGAGTAGTATCGAGCGTATTCTGGTAGACACGGGTTTTGATGATTTCGCCAAGGACCTCCGTAGCGCGCATTTTGGCGGTCATCCGGTCCCGATCGATGGTCAATTCTTCGTTGATACTGTCGATTTGCTCGACCAGTTGGACTACCTGGGGCAGCATTTGATTCAATTGAATGATGTAATTGCTCATCACTGCCATTTGTTGGATAAATACCTTTACCTCGTGAAGTGTAATCACGGTGTCTCTCCTACCCTTGCAGTTTGTGGCGGTGAACGCCCGGCTTCCTGCCGCTCCACCCGGCCCGGGGACCTACAACCTGAGCCGGCGTCAGTTCCGGGGACAAAACCGGCCGCCGAATCAACTTCCTGCTTTATCGACGGCCGGTTGTTACCGGTGCCAGGACGTTCCCAAATCTTGTGAACTCAAATTAATAGAATGTTAAAATCGGACAATGAGGGGAAACTACGTATTTGCTACGTATATAGCTGATGTTTGATATGAACCGTACCTGCAGGTTAGGGCTCGAAATGGCTTGAGCTATAGCCACACAATTGGTATTCTCTTTGTCCCCCAAAAAGTTCTCTCCGATTGTCGAATTTCAAGTCGAAGGTCAGGGCGCCCTCAATCTTCCCCGCTTCACTTCTACGAACAGGGAGCTCAAACTTGAGTGTGTCCATACCCACGACAAGTGAATCTGAGAACGAAACCGGCTCGGAAAAGATTCCTCTGCCATACAAACGCCCGAGCATATCATAAAGACCGGAGCGAAAGACACTCACTTCAACTCTGGTTTCAATCAACTCAAAAAGCCCGTCCCCGTTTGTATCGACCCCCTGATGCGACACCAAATCCAGTATCTCGAACGGCATCTCGCGAAATTCGGTATGGGTATAAGGTGTTGTTATCACTTCCAAAACATCTTCCGAACCTCCCCCGAGCATGAGCCGAGTCTGATAAATTCCATCCGCCTGTGATTTGCGAATATCCTCACCACCAAATCTGACGCCGAATGCGTGAGTGCCTTCCCCGCACTCTCTTGCCGTCGATGTTACCCATGAGTTAGCATAACTGGCCCGCCAACATATCTCGCGGCCCATCTCATCCATCAAAAGCCCGCTCACAACATATTCCCCGGCAACGGCAACATCTACCTCTACTGAGACTAACAGATAATCAAAATAGCCATCGTTGTTCTCATCAACTCCCGAATCCGAGTATACGCCCGTGAAAACCGCCCCCGGCTCATTCTCCACGGGACCGTCAGCCATCGAAACGAGCGGCAGAACCAGACAGCCGAGCGTAACTAGTAGCACTAACCGTTTCATTAGACTCCCTCATCGATAAGTGGTTGAGATCTTCTCTATCCCTCCAGAAGAAATGGTGAAACCCAATAATGCCGAGTTGCTTCTGTCGAGTTGTGTATGCTTATAGCATAAACCAACTTATCTATTCTGTCAACCACAGCACGGATCACCACGTCTCAAATTTAATACAAATTTGCGGCAGAATCCTTCCCGAAGTCTTATTAGAAACGACCGGATATTTTAATTTGGTAGGCTCACGCCACGGCATGAGCCTACCATAAGCGAACATTGGATACGGAAATTAATGAAACGAACCCAAATTCGTTCAAGCTATAACAGGACATCTTGTTACAGCAAAAAACCGGGGCGAATGCCCCGGTCGCTGAAAGTCGATTGTTGTCGATGTCCGCTATGTCGCCTGCTTGACCCCTGCAAGTGTCTTCCAGATGCGATTAAGGGCTTCCTGAATGTTCTCAACGGAATTGGCATACGAAAACCGTACATATCCTTCACCGTTGGACCCAAAGCAGGTGCCGGCCAATATGGCTACGCCAGCCTCCTGAAGCATCAGATCGGCGAACTGCTGCGAGGTCAGACCGGTTTTGGTGATATTCGGGAATACGTAAAACGCCCCGACCGGATTAAGACAGCTTATACCTTCCATCTTGTTGAGACCCTCGACAATGACATCGCGGCGGCGATGGAACTCGGCCACCATCTTCTGCACCGAGCCCTGCGGCCCGGTTAAAGCCTCGATAAGCGCGTACTGGGCAAATGTGCAGGTGCCGGAGAAATTGTTGACCGCCATCGTAAACAGGTAGTCGGCCATTTTCTTGGGCATAATGCCGTATCCCAAACGCCAGCCGGTCATGGCATAGGTCTTGGACATACCATCGACAATGATCGTGCGCTCCATCGCGCCCGGGATTGTCGCAATTGAGAGGAACTTGGTGTCATAGACTATGCGGGAATAGATTTCATCGGTAAGAATCCAGAGATCGTGCTTTTCTGCCAGTTCATAGATACCCTCAAGATCGCTCTGGGCAAGCATGCCGCCGGTGGGATTTTGAGGCGAGTTGATAACGATCATCTTAGTTTTGGGGGTGATCAACTCTTTGAGCTGCTCAACATCGAAGCGGAAATCTTTCTCTTCGAGCAGGTCGACAAACACCGGTTTCGCGCCCAGGTAGTTGACGACCGACTCATAAGTCGGGTAACCGGGGTTGGGAATAATGACTTCATCCCCTTCGTTCACCGCGGCACACAGGGCGGTGTAGATTACCGGCTTCGCGCCCGGCATGATAATGACATTTTCAGGACCGATATCCATCTTGCGTTCGTTGCGGTAATAATCGGCGATCGTCTGTCGGGCCAGCATGACGCCTCCCGATGAACTGTAGTGTGTCTGACCATCCCAAAGGGCCTTCACGCCGGCTTCGGATATATTCTGCGGGGTGTCGAAATCCGGCTCACCGATCTGGAGGTGAATGATGGACCGTCCTTGGGCCTCCATCTGTTTGGCTTTGGCTAAAACGGCGAACGCGCCTTCGGTCCCTAATTTGGTAATCCTCGTGGAGTATTTCATGCTAACGTGCCTTTCTTTATTTATCCAACAACTCTTTTGCTCTAAGCGCTATGTGCTCGGCCGCCAGGCCGTATTTTTTGATAAGCTGCCATGGCTTACCGGACTCGCCGAAACTGTCTCGAACGCCTACCATGGAAAACTTCACCGATTCGCCGCCATCGAAATTCCCCTCGGCCACGACAGCAGCCACCAGGTTGCCCAGCCCGCCGATTTGATGTTCTTCGGCGGTTATAATGGCACTTGTCTCGGCGGCGGCGCGAAGAATGGCGTCCCTGTCAAGCGGCTTGACCGTGTGCATATTTATGACTCGTGTCTCAACGCCAAAATCCGATTTTAGAATGTATGCGGCGCGAAGCGCCTCCGCGGTTTCGGGGCCGCAAGAAATTATCGTGAGTTCCTCACCTTCATTTTCGTATTCCGACGCAAGCGTGATTTCGAAGGCATCAACGAAATTCTCTGTTTCGCCGCGATAGCGGTAAACATTGGCCTCACCGAAAACGAACGGCGTATCCGGCTTCGTGACAATGGGAGTAGCCTCACGGGCAAAGCGCAGATATTTGGGACCAACAACATCGAAAAGCAAAGCCCGGGTCATCTTCTCCGTCTCGACAGCGTCGCAAGGAACCGCCACTCTCATATTCGGAAGACCGGTCATTTGAAAAAGCGCTTCGAGTTCCTGATGCGTGGCGCCATCCGGCCCAACCGATACTCCCCCATGAGCGCCGACCACCAGGGCATTATAATCGCCGTAGCAGACCGAAACGCGAAGCTGGTCGAGATTGCGGGCGGACGAAAAGACACCATAGGTGCCGAAGACCGGCAGTTTGCCTTCTTTGGCCAAACCCGCTGCTATGGTAGTGGCTCCCTGTTCAGCCACACCGACAGAAATAAAGCGCTTCCGTCGCTCCGCGTGTTTTTTGTAGAAGTCGGATATGGTGATAGAATCGGAAATGTCCGCGCCGATACAGACGACCCTCTCGTCATCGCCATATTTGTCAAGCGTCCGGCCCATGCCTTTGCGGGTTGGATCCATCTCCACTTTCATATTGTCAGATTTATTCCACCAGTAATCGCGTTTGAATTTCGGAAGACCGTCATCGAGTTTCCTGTCCATTTCGGCTTCGTATTCGGCGCCATAGGCGATGAGCGCATCGACGTCGATTGTCTTCTCCAGCCCAAGCTCCTTAAGCGCTTTCCCCAGTTCTTCCCTGCTCGGCGGTTTGCCGTGCCATCCAACCACGTTTTCCATAAACGATACACCGCGCCCCTTGTTGGTGTGACAGATAAGCGCGACGGGTTTGCCGGTGTCGTTGTTGTTGCGGGCTTTGTCCAGCTTGCTGACGATATCACTCATGTCATGACCATCAACTTCGAGCACGTGCCATCCAAAGGCCTCGTACTTATCCGCCAGCGGGTCGATATTCATGACCTCTTTCACTGCACCGTCAATCTGAAGACGATTTTTATCTATAAGCAGAATCAGGTTGTCAAGCTTGTGATGGGAGGCCGACATGGCCGCTTCCCAAATAGACCCCTCCTGCTGCTCACCATCGGAGCTAATTACGAAAACGCAGTAATCCTTTTTGTCGAGCTTTGCGGCCAGCGCAATGCCGACCCCGACAGAGAACCCCTGTCCGAGCGAGCCGGATGAAATTTCCACCCCGGCGAGATCTTTACGATGCGGATGTCCCTGAAAAGGCGAGCCGAGCATCCGGAGCTTCATCAGTTCACGCTCGGGGAAATACCCCGCGAGCGCCAGCGACGTGTACAGCGCCGGGGCTTTGTGGCCGGCTGACCAGATTATGCGGTCACGGTCTTCCCAATCGGGATTCTGGGGATCGTGACGGGCTATCTTAAGATAAAGCGCGGCGCAGATGTCCATTATTCCCAGTGTACCGCCGCTGTGACCCGACTGCGCCGAGCAAAGCGCCGTGAGGTTCAGACCCCTCATGTAATTGGCGGTTTCTATGAGCTTTTCGATAGTATATTCGCTTTTATGGATATTTCGAGAGGAGCCGGTCGTTGTCATTTTTCAAACCTCTTGATAGGTAATATGCTGTACCAGTCAGTTAACACAGGATTAATGGTAGCAAATATATCAAATTAGTCAACCGATTTGGCGATAACCTTTTGAAGTTTCAGTTTGAGCTCTTGCGGTGTTCCGTTGTTGAAAATAACATGGTCCGCGCGCTTGCGCTGCTCGGTATAACTGAGCTGCTGTCTCTGGCGGGCGAGTGCGTCTTTGCGCCCTATCCCCCGCTCTGCCAATCGCCTGAGTCGAATTTTCTGCGAAGCGTGTATCAAAATCACTTTGTCAACGACCTGATCGAGATTCCAGTAAAGCAGCAGGGCGGCATCGATCACGACGAGCCTGTGCCTTTTGGCCAATGACTTCATCTGCCGGTTGAGTTCTTTCAAAAGGTATGGGTGGACAAGTCGGTTGAGCATGTCGCGGGTGTCGTTATTGCGGAATGCGAGCGCAGCCAGCTTTTTTCGGTCAAGCTTGCCTTTCGGCGTCAGAATCTCATCGCCGAACCGCTTGACCAGTCCTTTCAACAGAGCCGGATTCTGCTCGACCACCTCGCGGCCAATCTGGTCGGCATCAATAACCACCGCCCCCATTTGCTTCAGGAGCCTGGCTGCCGTCGATTTGCCGGAGCCGATTTGACCGGTAATCCCAATAATCATATCAGGCAAGAAACGTAAAATCGGGCTTTTAGACAAGTCGAAGTTTGAGGGCGGACATCTCTAAAGCAAAAAGGCCCGGCATTTGCCGGGCCCATTAAATTGTACTGTGACAATAAGTCTTAGTTGCCATCTAAACTAAAACTATAGGTCAATCCGGCGGACAGGAACGTCTTGTATTGGTCGAATCCGAACGGTATCATCCGAAGGTTCGAGTTGGCATCGTAGTAGTTATCCGAGTCGAAACTTGAGAATATTCTGTGAGTAACTTCGGCAAAAGCAGAAACCCGTCCGCTCACCGGTACTTTGAGACCAAGGGAAGTCGAAAGATCATAGTAGCTTCCACCGGGCGAATTAGACAGATATTGGGCGTTGGAGATAGCCCCCTCTTGAATGTACCGTATATCGGAGACGTTGTTCGATCTTTCGAAATACCCGAATCCGCCCGTGAAGGTGGCGTACGGCTTCAGACCGGGACCAATGTGCGCTTCGGCGTAGGGGGCAATAGAAACACGAAATGAGTACTCCGTGCCCTCAACAAACTGCGGGTCGCCAAAAAGCTCATCGATGCTTTGCACGGAAGTATTATATAGGTTTTTCACATAGCCCAATGTGGTACGAATGGCAAAGTTCTGTGAGACATAGAAGTCGCCCGCAACAGCTCCTCCGAGGAACCGATTACCGGAGGCTAAGTCCTGTGTCTCGGAGAGGTTGATCAGCACCATCGGGGAGACATCGATTCGCTTGACACCACCTGCGGCGCACAGCGGAGCCATAAGGGCAATAACGGCTATCACTAATATCTTTTTATTCATAACACTTCCCTTTCAATTCTCTACAGGTACCTTCATCATATATAACGGAGACCGGACGGCAAAAGTTGTATCGCGGCGGTCATTTGACGGAAAGTCTGCGACTTATTTGGCGTCGAGCCAGTTATCCCCCACTCCGAGGTCGGCCACAATAGGGACTTTGAGCTTCACCGCCTTTTCCATACCATCTTTGACCAGCTGCCTTAAATCGTCGAGTTCGCTCTTGTGAGCGTCGAACACCAATTCGTCGTGAACCTGAAGAACCATCCGGGATTTCATTGACGCCATGTTCTTGTGAATCTTTATCATGGCAACCTTGATCATATCGGCGGCTGTTCCCTGAATGGGCGTGTTTATGGCAATGCGTTCGGCAAACTGCCTGACATTAAAATTCTTGCTGGTTATTTCGGGTAAATAGCGGCGCCGATTGAACAGCGTGGTCACATAACCCTGCTCGCGCGCGATCCGTTTCATACTGTCCATGTACTGGCGTATGCCGGGGTAGCGCTCGAAGTAGGTATCAATGAACTCTTTCGATTCACCGAGGTCAAGTTCGGTCTGTTGCGACAGACCGAAAGCCGACACTCCATAGATGACCGCGAAATTGGCCGTTTTGGCCGCTCGACGCATCTGAGGCGTAACTTTTTTTATGTCCACGCCGTACACCTCGGCTGCGGTGCGGGCATGAATATCTTCTTTGTCGCGAAACGCTTTAATAAGACCCTTATCTTCGCTGTAGTGCGCCAGTATTCTTAGTTCGATCTGGGAGTAGTCGGCAACAAGTAAGACGTGGTCGTTGTCGGCCGGTATAAACGCTTTACGTATCTGGCGGCCTTCTTCGGTGCGCACAGGGATATTCTGAAGGTTAGGGTCGGTGGACGACAGTCTGCCCGTTGCCGCGATAGTCTGGTTGAACGACGTGTGCACTCTGCCGGTCCGCGGGTTGACCAGCCTGGGAATTGCGTCGATGTAAGTTCCGGTGAGTTTGGTTAGTTGCCGATATTCCAGAATCAACTTTGGAAAGGGATGTATCTCCGCCAGTTCCTCCAGTACTTTTACGTCGGTCGAGTAACCCGTTTTTTTGGTGGTCTTCCCTTTGGTAGGCAAGTTTAGTTTTTCAAACAGAATGTGCGAAAGCTGCTGAGTCGAGTTGATATTGAACTCGCCTCCGGCGATCTTGTAAATCTCTATTTTTAGATTATCAATTTTCTTATCCATCTCGCCGGACAGGCCTGACAGAAAGTCAGTGTCAACCCTGATTCCCGCCTGCTCCATGTCAGCCAGTACCTTCACCAGAGGCAGTTCAATGTTGTAATACAGATTGTTCATCTCGTGATCGTCAATGAGCGGAGCCAACTTACCGCGCAGCCGGAAGGTGTAGTCGGCATCTTCGGCGGCATAGAAAACAGCTTTGTCCACCGATACGGTATCAAAGGTCTTCTGGTTCTTGCCGCTGCCAATCAGATCCGTGATGGGCTGCATCTGATAATCAAAATACTTCATGGCAAGGAAATTCAGAGAGTTTTCGCGGCTGGAAGGATCAAGCACGTAAGACGCCAGCATGGTGTCAAAACCGATTGGCGTAATGTCTATACCGCAACGCCGTAGGACATGCAGATCATACTTTATATTCTGCCCGCCCTTTTGCACTCTGGGGTTTTCCAGAAGCTTCTTCAGCTCTTTGATAGCGCTGTCAAAAGGGAGGTTTTTGTTTTTGTCGAAAGTGTGGCCAAGCGGGATGTAATATGCTTTACGCGCCTGTCCCGCCAGAGAAACACCTACGAGGTCAGCTTCGAGGGCGTTGATGGAAGTCGTCTCGGTATCGACGGCAATCTCCTTCTTTGAGGAAAGCTCTTTGACAACTTCCTTTAACTCCTCGAGGCTGGAGACGCATAGATACTCCACGTCGGCGACTCCCGGCGCGGCGTCTTCGACCGTCGAAGCCTGTTGTTCGGGAAGTAATTGTTTCAAGAGCCGGTTGAATTCGAGTTCTAAAAAGAGCTTTTTGGCCAGTTCGTAGTTGATTTCTTTGCGCCGGATCTGCTCCACATCGAACTCCATCGGAACATCCGTCTTGATGACAACAAGCTCTCTGGATAGCAATGCCTTATCTTTATTGCTGCCGACTTTTTCACGAACGCCTTTGGCCTTTATCTTGTCGCTTCCTTCCAGAACCGCTTCAAGCGAACCAAACTGCTCCAAAAGTGTATCAGCCGTCTTCGGTCCGATGCCCGGTATGCCGGGAACGTTGTCGGAGCTATCCCCCATTAAAGCGAGCTTGTCAATGACGAGCTCCGGATAGACGCCAAACTTCGCCTTTACTTCTTCCGGGCCATATTTGTCAGCTTCACCAGCCGAGCCTTTGGGATTATATATACCTACGTTATCAGTTACGAGTTGGAAGAAATCCTTGTCACCGGTGACACACCAGACCCGGTGACCTTTTTTCTCAGCCTGTTTGGCCATCGTACCGATAAGATCATCCGCTTCGTATCCCTCCCTTTCGAAGCTGGCGATATTGAGAGCCTCGACCGCCTGGCGGATTCGCGGCAGTTGCTCCACCAGCTCATCGGGCATTTTCGCACGGGTCGATTTGTACTCCTCGTACATTTCATGCCGGAAAGTCGGCTGCTTGGTGTCGAAAGCGACGGCAATATAGTCGGGCTTTTCGTCGTTGATAATCTTGATCAGCGAGTTAACGAAACCATAGGTGGCTGAGGTGTTTTCGCCTTTTGAGTTAATGAGCGGGTTGCGAATAAACGCAAAGTAAGCGCGATAGAACACCGCGGAGCCATCGACCAGGTACACTGTCTTCTTGGAAGTCATCACCGGTACAACTTTCGCCTTATAATATACTCTTTGATTTCGCTCCCCACCCATCGGTCCAGAACGCTGAGATCACCACCTTGGCCGATCAACTGTCTGATTTCGCTCGATGACACGTTAACCGCAGAGGTCTCGACAAATTCAATACGGCTTAAAACAGCGTCGCCATGGTGATCCAAGGTGTATGACGGCCTGGTACCGGCCACGATATGGATTTCATCGAATATTTTCTCGAACCGGTGCCAGTTTCTGATTTGCGAGATGTTATCGGCGCCAATGATGAAATAGAACGTAACCCCCGGGTGCCGTTTCTTGACGGCCCTGATAGTATCAAGGGTGTATCCGGAAAGATTGTTTTGCTGTTCAATCTTAGAGACACCAAGACAATCATGATTCGCGACGGCAAGTTTCAGCATCTGCACCCGGTCTTCGAAGGAGGCGTAGATGGTGCCTTCTTTGAACGGGTGGTTACCGGCCGGGACAAGCAGGACCCCGTCGAGGCCTTTGGCAATGCAGATGTCGTTGGCGAGTGTGATGTGTCCCGTGTGGACAGGGTCGAACGTTCCCCCCAGAATTCCCCAGTTTTCTCCTTTTTCAGGAGTTGTCGTCATCTTTTTTGATTTCCGCAGACGGCATGGCCTTGAGTTGCTCGAGCAGCTTGCGAGCGTCATCTACTTTTTCGTGGTCGGGGTAAGTTTCCAAAAATGATTCGAGACGCTCCTTGGCCTGGGCAAACTCCCCGGCCTTGTAAGATTCTTCACCGCTCTTATAAGCAGCCTCGGGAGCTTTTTCCAAGGCCTCGGCCGCCCACTCGTGTTCGGGAAAAACAGCCGCAAAGTTAGCGAATTTTTTGGAGGACTCAGAGTACATGCGCCGTTTATATTCCATTTCCGCGATCTTATAGGTGGCCTGGGGCGCAAATTCGGTATCGGTGAAATCATCCACCACCTTCTGAAAATATATCCCAGCCGACTCGTAGGCTCCCAGCCGGTTATAGACAACACCGCTGTTGTAGTATTTTTTCGCAAGACGAGTACGGGCGAGCAAAAGATACCGCTGAGCCTCAGGCACGAGTTCCGCCTCGGGATAGTCGATAATGAAGTCGTCGAACTGCTTGATGGCCGTCTCAAGATCGGATTGGTCGAGCCCATAGTGCCGAGGAGTGCCCTCAAAGAAGCACACCGCCTTCATAAAAATAGAGTGTTCGAAATAAACCGATGACGGATAGTTCACCAGGAGTCGGTTGAACTCAACCTGGGCCAGCTCGTATTCGTGGTTGCCGAAATATGAGAGCGCCAGGTAGTACTGGGCAGTGTCGACCATTGACTCACCGGGATAGTTGTAAACAATAGCCTGAAAATATTCGATCGCATCGAAATAGTCTTTTTCGCTGTATTTAGCTTTACCCTTATCAAACAATTCCCTGGCAGTAAGATTGGCAAGACTGGGTCTTCCGCCGCAGCCAACAAAATTTGACACAAAAATTGTCAGGAGCGTGAGCATGATTGCGTGAGCGAGTGTGCGTTTCAAACTTTATATGTCTCCTTGAGCATCTTGTAGTTCTCCATGACCTTGTTCAGGTAGCCCTTGGGCAGCGGCTTGTTTTCCCGAATCATCCCCCTGAGCTTGGCCTCTCCCATATTATATGCCAACAGGGCTTTTTTGATGTCACCAAACTTAAGAATTTGCTCGAAAAGATGGAATGTCCCCAGCTTGATATTAGTTTCGGGTTCCAGCAGCATCTGTGAGCCTTCCCATTCCAGACCGGTGCGGTCGGCAAGGTCTTTCCCGACAAAAGGCACCACCTGCATCAGCCCACGAGCGCCTTTATTGGAGATCTGACCCCTTTTGAAGGATGACTCGGTCAGGATTACAGCCAGAACGAACATCGGATCATAATGATATTTCTTGCTTTCGCTATATATGACATCGGTGACCTGGCGGACTTCATCATCATTGAATCCGATCTGGAAATCATCGATCGCCTTAAAAATCTGGAGCTTTTCCTCGAGCTCGTTAATTCGGTTATGCTGAAAAGACACCTGTTTTTCAAGGTCAAACCTGTTTTTGATCAGATAAACCAGCAGACCCGACTGGATCAGGTATATCACAACCAGCAGCACGGCTATGGGTTTGGATAGAAATATGCCCAATTTGTCGAATTGTATCATAGGCTATTCCCTGCTAAAGTGCCCTTCTAAATCATATCCCTGTGAGGCTGTAATGGTGACGCGACAGATATCGCCGATCCCGGGATTCCCCCCTGTGACATACACTTCCTGGTCAATCTCGGGACAGTCCGCACAGGTGCGTCCAATCGCGCCGCCATCATCACAAATCGCATCTATGATAACATCCCGCTGACTGCCTATCAAGGAGTTATTTTTGGCAAAGGCTATTTCCTGCTGCAGCATCATAAGCTCATCGAGTCTCCGGAATTTCTCCTCCTCAGAAATCTGGCCCGGGAGATCCGCCGCCGGCGTATCGTCTTCAGGCGAATAACCAAACACCCCCAACCGGTCGAACTCAAAGTCCGACACAAAGCTCTGCAACTCGCCGAACTGCTCGATGGTCTCGCCGGGGTACCCTACTATAAAAGTGGTTCGTATGGTCGCCTCAGACGAGGCTCGCCTTATTTTGTCCAAAAGTCCGATAATCCCATCGCGGTCGATTTTGCGGTTCATGGACTTCAGAATTTCCGAATTTATATGTTGCAACGGCAAATCGAAATACGGAAGGGTCTTGCTGCCGGATACGAGATACTCGACAAGCCCATCCGCAACATGGGCCGGATGAAGATACATCAGGCGAATCCACTTCACCCCCTCGATCGACTCCAGTTCTTTCAGGAGAGAAACGATGTCGACCTTCGCCGACGCCGGGTAGTCGTGGCCATACAGAGTTGAGTCTTGAGATACGAGTATCAACTCTCTCTTGCCGTGCTCGGCGAGATACCTGGCCTCGGCCAAAATCGATTCCATTGGGCGACTACGATACTGGCCCCTGATCCTGGGGATGGCACAATAAGCGCAAAGATTATCGCAGCCATCGGAGATCTTAAGGTATGCGTAAGGAGAGTCAGCATCAATGAACCGTTCGCCAAAATCCAGATAAGCCAGTCGGCGGGAATCCACTACCACCGGCTTGCTTGAAACTGTACCTTTCTTGACAGCATCAGCGATGGCATCGAGCTGACCCAGCCCGAAAGCGCCGTCCAACTCCGGCATGCCCTGAAGCAGTTCTTCCCCGTTGCGTTGCGAAAGACAACCGGTGGCGAAAAGAGTTTTAACGCCGGCGGATTTCTTCAGTTGGCCAAGGCGCAGCAACTCGAAGATGGACTCCTCCTTGGCCGGAAGAATAAACCCGCAGGTATTCACGATAATCGATTCCGCCTGCTCGGGATCGAACACCGGCTGATGGCCATCGGCCATCAACCGCGCCGAAATATAATCGGCGTCGACATCGTTTTTCGGACACCCCAGCTTATGGATATAGAATTTCAAGCTACAGCCTTACTCTCTCGACAGAATCCGGAAAATTGGGTTGAAACCACGTATCATCACAGTTAAGACGATAATCCTGTTTGAGAAACAAGATGGTATTCGCTTCTTCGTTAACGTCGAGATAGTCAAATCGTTTCAATCTTTTCGTGTCTTTGTCAACCGTAACATACAACGAATCGGGATAACTACCGCCGCCTTCTGATTTCCTGACGAGCCGATAGCGATGGTTCTTTTTCACTACGTGTGTGTTATAAAAGTCGCCGAGCTTTATTATGAAGGAAAATTCCTCGTCACCGGCTGAGGTCGGCTCCATCTTTTCGATAATTACCTGGCCGCTTCCTTCGGAATAACTATACCTGTATTCACCGTCACACAGAAATTTATCTTGTCCGATCTCGATATTATAGCGACCATCCCTGGCAAGATAGGCGGTGCCCGTAGCCGTATCAACCTGGTCGAAAACATCGGACTCGATAATGCTCATAAATTCAAAATGAGAGCAACCATCCTCCCCGAGCATGGCTTTTATCTGCTCGAAGACATCCGTATCCGCTGAAATACCGGTTGTCAGAAGCAGCCCGGCTACCGTCGCCAGCATTGTTCTCATAATTGATTTATACATAAGATATTTCAATCAGTTCTGTTCGGAATCGACAATGGTCGACCGGTCAGGAGAGGCGAACAGAGTCTCGAGGTACGACCTGTCGACCAGAACGTCGCGTGCTTTGGAGCCGTCAAAGGACGAGACGATGCCGGCCTGTTCCAGTTTGTCGATGAGACGGGCGGCTCTTTGATAGCCGATTCCCAAGCGCCTTTGCAGAAGCGACACAGAACCCTGTTTATGCCTGACGACAACCTCGGCGGCCTCCTTAAACAGCGGATCGCCGAAATCTACATCGGCCTCCTCGGTTGCCTCGCCGGTCGCCTGGGTGATGCTCTCAAGAGCCATCGGCTCGAGACCCTGATCTTTTATAAACTTGACGATGGCCTCTGTCTCCTCGCTCGAGACATATGCGCCGTGAATTCTGACGGGTTCGGGCTGCCCCGTCTGCAGAAATAGCATATCACCATTACCCAGCAATTTCTCGGCGCCGTTGGCGTCAATAATCGTTCGTGAATCCACCTTTGACGACACCTGGAAGGCTACTCTCGCCGGGAAGTTGGCCTTGATAAGACCGGTGATGACATCGACCGATGGTCGCTGGGTGGCCAGAATCAAATGGATGCCAACGGCACGCGACATCTGTGCCAGTCGCGTGATTAGCATTTCCGTACGGGACGAAGTCGCCGACATCATCATGTCAGCCAACTCGTCGACACAAATCACAATGTATGGTAACTTATCTTCTTCCTTCTGCTGCTTCTGATTGTAGTCAACGATGTTCCTGACAGAAAGATTGGCCAACTTGCGGTAACGGGTTTCCATCTCCTTAACGGCATCGGCGAGCACTTTCTCGGCTCTTTTGGGATTGGTCACCACCGGCCGCCCCATGTGAGGTATACCACTGTAAACTGACAACTCGAGCATTTTGGGATCGATGAAAATTAAACGCAACTGATAAGGGTGCAGACGGTACAGTAGCGACGTAATCATTATATTCAGACAGACTGATTTGCCCGACCCGGTCGCTCCGGCGATAAGAAGATGTGGCATCCTGGCCAGATCGGCGACGAACGGTTTACCGGATGTCGTCTTACCCATAGCCAGCGGCAATCTCAGCGATGGATTGTGGAACTGCTCGGAAACAAGAATGTCTTTCAAATAGACAGTCTGGGCCTGCCTGTTTGGTATCTCGATGCCGACCGCTGCCTTTCCCGGTATCGGCGCTATGATACGGATTCGTTTGGCCTTGAGCGCCAGCGCAAGATCATCGGACAGGTTAAGAATCTGATTTACCTTAATACCGGATCCGGGCTTGAATTCGAAGCGGGTAATCACCGGCCCCGGATAGTGACTTATATTCCCCTCAAGTCTAACTCCAAAAGTCTCCAGAGTCTCCCGTAGCATCCGGGCGGTCATGTTCAATTCATCGGTGTCAACCGATGTCGTCTCATTTGGATTCTCGTGAAGAAGTTCCACGGATGGATAAGTATAGTCAACCGACTTTAGCTGAAGCTGCTGGGCTTTTTTCGCGGCGGAAGTTTTTCGTTCCCCGCTGATTCTGTCCGAAGGTTCCGGGCGCTCTTCTTCGGTTACATCATCGCTGGCTTCTTTTTCAGGTTCCCCATCGAGAACTTCGTCATCTTGTCCCACCTCTCCTTCATCTTCTTCATCTTCCTCACTCTCATCGGAACTGCCCCTCTCAAAGAGTGTCGTGAGCCAGTTGAAGCTGAAGATGGCTCGACCAACCGAGACGAAGGCGTCGAACACTTTTCTAAACGCGCCCGCTGATGGAACCGGCATTTTGACCGACAGCGCCGGGGTAATTGACGTGTAGAGTATCAGTAGAATTAAGATAATACCGCTCAAAACGATATATGAACCTGTCTCACCTATTAGTTTAACTGAGAAAGCCGTTAACCGGTCACCGAGCAGGCCACCGGCGAAGTCTTTTTCCGCTGTAATCTCACGCGTGGTGTACAGATGGATGTTATAAATCATGGTAGCCAGAAGCGAGGCTACGAACAGCAGAAAGCTGTTGAGACGAAGTTTCTCACCGAATTCCGACGCGAAAATGCGGAGCGATACAAGGATTAGACCGAAGGGAACAAAAAATGACAGCCAACCCAGCGCGGCCAGCAACAGGTATGAAAGGTAGGCTCCGACGATACCCGCCTGGTTACGGATCTGGATCTCATGCAGTTTGAGGCCTTCGTCAATTTGTCCCGTGATTCGCTGGTCATCGATCCCCCTGTGAGTGACGAGCGATACCAGAATCAGCAGGGCCAACAGAAAAAGAACCACTCCCCACGCCTTCTGACGGCGCTCTTTGGGTTTGCGACTTTTCTTTCGAGCCATACGTCGGTCAAGTTCGAGAATGTAGCGGTAAAAATCAATTAAAAATCAATGAAAAAGGCAGGGCATAAGCACCCTGCCTCGGGTAAATCACGGTTGTCAACGTTACTTCTTGACTTCTTCCTTGAGATTCTTTCCGGCCTTGAAAACGGGGACGCGCGTAGCGGGAATTGAGATCGTCTCACCTGTCTGCGGGTTACGTCCGGTGCGGGCCTTGCGTTCGGAAACCGAGAACGTGCCGAATCCGGCGAAGCTTACCTTCCCACCGTCTTTGAGCTGCTTGGTGATTCCAGTCATGAAGGCTTCAAGGGCTTCGGTTGCCTGTTTTTTGGAAATAGTGGCGGTATCAGCCATCAAAGCAATCATCTCATCTTTAGTCATAGCTATACTCCAATTTTCAATTAAAGGTTAACAGATTCTAACAGTAATAACGCTAAAAACTTCTCCAACCGTAGTATTGTCAACTAAAATTGAAAAAAATGTGAGTGAAAACGCGCTAAAATAAAGGCTTTTCGGCTTTTACTGGAGGCTTTCCAGGAAGGTGTCGTGGTTGCTGTCGATCTTTATTTCAGGTATCTCGGTAACGAAGAGTTTGAAACCGAAGCCGCGGTTTGAGCCTATCGGGACCCAGTAGAGACTTCCCGACCAGCAATGGAGCTGGCGCACAATGTTCACCGCGTTGTTTACGGTCAGTCCGCGTTCGATATCGTACTGCTGCGAATAAGTTATCGAGGTCGTCGGCGTTAATTTAAAACTAAGATTCATGCGGATGAAACTCCGCTTGGTCCACGCTTCTCCACGGCCGGATTCAGTATAGCTGTAGGTCGCCGTGAGACTCCACCCCGTCGCTCGCGTGCCACCAGTCTGCGTGGGTGCGACTGGCTGAGCATAATCGGCAATTGATTCATAGTCGCGCAGTGAACCTCTCTCGACTTGCTCGTCCGGGTCATCGAAAAGAAAGTTCTTTCCGGCTATCCTGAAATTCGCATCAACGTTAAAGTAGGTTAAATATGGCGACCAGAAATCGAGCTCGTCGTTTTCGGGATTGTAGAAAGTGTGCGTCATCGAGCCGCTAAGGCTCTGTATTATCGGCAAAGCCGAAGAACTGAAACTCGTTGAGAGATTCGAAAGAGGTTTATCTTCCTTCTCAAAATCGTAAGAGAAATTCGACGAAACGGACAACAGATCCTTGTTTACCTCGTTTTCTCCCTTGCGATACTTGGCTTGGAACAGGTTCTCCAGCCTGAAGCCCATCACCGAGCTTTTTTTGCTGCCGGCTCCGCCGCCGGCAAAAGCACGAACCTCCGGGTGCAGATCTATGTCCGGGTAGTAGGTATAGGAAACTGTTGGTGTGATGACGTGCCTCAAACCGGTCAGACCGGCGATATTCGGATACACCGTTCCATACAGCTTGGTATTCGCGGAGACACCTGTATTCCATGCATATGTGCGGTAAGTAGTAGAGGCGTCTATGGCTTTATCTATTGACTGGTCCGTTTCATATATCCTGATCCATGTCTCGGAGTAACTGAACCTCGGCGTTAGATTCAGATAATTGCCGAATTTGATACCCGGAAGAGTGATGCTCGGATTGTGATTGATCTGTGCGTACTTTTTTCGACTGCGATAGGAAAGAGTGTCGACAGTCTCAACCACAGTCGTATCCCAAGGAGTCAGCGAACTGTCTATAGTCGTATCGATCGCTAAGACATAAGTTGAATCCCGCGTGATTCGACTGGAAAAATTCGTCAGGTTGGGCGAATAGCTCAGGACAATATCGTTGTACCACTTTTTGACGAGCTGTCCTGACTCATCTTTGGAGCCGCTTCCGAACGGCCAAATCCTGGGAAATGACATTGACAGATTCGGAATATTGTCCGTCCGGGATTCAGCATCCAGATCGACGTTGTGTGTAACGGTACCGCTAAGGGAAATGCCGTTAGCGAAGCGTTTGGAGAACGACAGTTGCGATTTGGTATTCCGGTTAAGACGTTCCTCAAGGTTCTGCGAATAGTCGGTATAATAAGATTTGTCGGACTGAAAATCGGCACTGGACCTGATAGAAAACGATGGCGAGAAGGTGTGGTTGTAGACACCCCTGAGTGTCCATCGGTTCGATTTTGATTCCGAGGCTACCGAAGTACTGTACGCAGTCTCTCTGGCGTAGCTTCCCGCTAAATAGCCATCCAGAAGGTATCTCTTCTTGAAGTCCATCCGGGTGTTAAATGCCAACGTCTGCTGTATTTCGTGATAGTCCATTGAAGCGCGCAAGTCCCAGTATTCTGAAGCAGCCCAGTAGTAACCGACATCCCTGATGTACCTGTCCCCCGTTTGGAACTGACCGAAGGTGAACGGCAGAAATCCGGAGTGTCGTCCTTTTTTGAGCGGGAACACATAGTACGGCAGCGCGAAAACGGGAATTCGTTCAACATAGAATACGACCGGTTTGGCTATCAGCTTATCATCCTGAATCAGCTTCATGTGCTTTGAATGAAAATGGAAATGCGGTTCCTCGGCGTCGCATGTCGTATAGCGACCGTCATCGACATAAACGATACGCTCCTGCTCGCGATACAGCTTGTCGCCGTAGTAGAGTCCTGCCTGATAATCGGATTTGGACTGGATTATGCGGCCCTTCTCGGTATCTATAGAATACAAAAGGTAATCGCCGTAAATTTCCTGAGATTTGTCGCGCAGAATCACCGGGATGCTGTTTGGTTGTATCTGCGCCGCGACACTGTACTTAGTACCGACAGTATCCTGATCAAGATAGGCCGAATATGCTTCGATGATCTTTTGCCTGGTATCGAACGAAATCTTATGGGCATCCAAGGCGACAGTACCCGATTGAACGTGCGATGCCCGCTCCAGATAAATCAGGGAATCGGCTATATGGTATTCAATGAACTTCCCGTTATAATCGATAGTGTCCACCTGCATCACGAGAGCCGTATCCGCAGCGCGTGTTTTCGATGTTATATACCGTCCGACAGCGCCACCGACAACGTCTACCCTCTCCAGCCCCTCCTGCTCGATATAGAAACGAATCGTATCGCCCGACACACTGTTTTGATGCGTCTCTGCGCCGCCTCGGGGCGATGGGAAATACCATGAGTAAGCCTGCCCCCAGCAGGTGATGTTACTGAGTTCACCCTGATCGAAGTCGAGGATTATCCGATTTCCCGAAAGAATCGACTCATCGTAGTAACCTTTGACCGTATCGATGGGCTCTTTGAATTCTCCCCTGGCGGTGTCAACCACGTCTATGCGCGACAGCACGTCGTTTTCCGAGTATATGGCGATCAGGCTGCCGGAGACGGTCGATTTGCCGCGGATCAGCGAGGGTTGATCGAACAGGTCCACCGTGTTGGTTTCAGTTTTCATCACGGCGCAGCCCGAAGCCGATGAGAACTCACTCGAGGTTATCTTTACGTCACCATAAGCCTCAGCCGTCTTCGTCGCCGCGTCATACTCAACCGTATTGGCGATTACTTCGATCATATTCACACTGTCGGGGTACTTGATATAGACCACCGGGCGTTGTTCCATAATGAAGTACTTGGCTTTATCGGAGAAGAAGGCATGAGTGCCGACAGCGTACAGCGAGTCAAGATATGACCACAGCTCGACTCTCTTGCCCAGAGCCAGCGCTTCCTCAGTCGTCAAGTCGTAGAAGACAGAGTCGGACTCGAGACGGTAATCCCTTTCGTCGATAAGCACGTGGCCGTTCAGACGAACGTTTTCCCCCTTAAGCCAGCGAGCGGAATCGCAGTAGATGAAGCCGGTCTCGGTCTTGAAGGCGACATGGCCGGTGACGTAGGAGATGTAACGGTTATCACTGGAAAGGACGACCTCGAACTGGTCGGCGTGGTGCAGAACGAGCTTCTGTTTTTGCTGGGAATAACTTGTTGTCGCCAGAGCAAGTATCGCCAAGAGCGTGATTATGTGACCTGTCGACTTAGGCACTCTCGAGTATCCTTTTGAGTTGTTCGCGGTATTGTCCAATGATCCCGCTTTCGGCGCCGCCAAGTTGAGCCAGTTTCGCGCTGCCGCCGCCCTTGAGGCCGGCTTGTGCCGTCAGATTTTTCGCTATCTGCGACGCCTGCATCGAACATCCTTCCGAAACCGCGATAATCAATCTGCCTTCCGTAAACAGCACCGCGACGCCATTGACAATCTCAGCCGTCTGCCCTGCCAATTGACCGGCCAAACGCACATCGAAACTCCCTATGTTCTCGCAAACCAACCTGATGCCGTTATGCTCGGTTGCGCTTTTCGCCAATTCCTGCGCTCTGGCCGGCAACCCATCTTTGAGTACCCGGACCAATTCCTGTTTGACTGCCTTATTTTCTTCTTGAAGCTTGATCAGCTTCTCCGGAAGGTCAACAACGTTGCACGTCAGGCTCTGCGCGATTCGATCGGAGACATCGTAGCGCGTCCGATAGTCCTCAAACGCTTTAACACCGGAAAAAAATTTTACCAGCGGCCGGCCGCGCAATTTTTCGGTTCCGATAATCTTGATGATTCCGACCTCCCCGGTTGTTGCGCAGTGAGTGCCTCCGCAGGCCGAGTAGTCCAGCTCTCCGATCTTGATGACACGGATTTCACCTCCGCGGGTCGGCGCCCGGCGTAGCGGTGTATCGGCCACCTGGGAACTGTCGATAAATAGAATCTCGATTGGGAGGTTATCAAACACTATCTGCATTGCGAATTGTTCGGCCTCGTCGAGTTGCGCCGCGCTTATCTCTTTCGTATCGAACTCAATAGCTCCGTATTCCTCACCGAGATGAACCGAGACCGTATTGAACCCGAATAAACGGACAAAGGTCTGGCTGAGAATGTGCTGCGCGGTGTGCTGCTGGCGGTGCCTTTGCCGACGGGATTTGTCAATAACACCCTTAACCGCGGCTCCGACACTGCCAACAGGCCGCCCTGAAATGTGCCACACCTCGCCGGAATTACTCTCGATTACATCGACTATCTCGACGTCATTCAGTCTGCCGGTATCATGCTGTTGACCGCCTGATGTAGGATAGAAAGCCGAACGGTCGAGCACCGTGAAAAAGCGCTCCTCGTGCTGACCACCGCCGACAATCGTAGCATCGAATTCCAGGAGGAAAGGATCTTTGTAATATAGTCTTGTCGTCATCTTATCTTATGATACTCTGATTCGCTCAATCGTTTCTACAATTTTTCCCCGATTTGGACGACATTGACCGAGCAAATTCCGGCCGCACCCGGATCAAGCCATGGTGTTGCGAAGGGTACCTATCCCCTCCAGTTTGACCTCGATGATATCGCCGGATTTCATCGGCGCAATTCCGGCCGGGGTTCCGGTGGAAATCAGGTCACCCGGATTAAGGGTCATCACCGAAGAAATGTAACTTACCAGATACGGGATGTCGAAGATCATGAGCGAGGTTCTACCCGACTGCTTTACCTCACCGTTCAGTACGCCCTCAACCAGAACATCCTGATACTTCAAGTCCGTCACAATCCAGGGGCCGACCGGGCAGAAAGTATCAAAACCTTTGGCCCGCGACCACTGGCCGTCTTTCTTCTGAAGGTCCCTGGCGGTGACATCGTTGACACAGGTGTAACCGAATACGTACTTGATGGCGTCATCGCGGGAGACCCCCTTGGCTGTCTGACCGACTACAACTCCGAGCTCAGCCTCATAATCAACTCGCTGGGACTGCGGCGGATATATGATTTTCTCGTCCTGACCGATTACCGATGACGGCGGTTTGAGGAAAATCAAAGGGTATTCCGGGGCCTCGTTGGCAGATTGAGAAGCCTTAACGTGGGCGTGGTAATTCAGTCCGATACAGACCACCTTGGAGGGCTCGACCGGAGCCAGCAGCTGTACTTCATCGAGCTTGTATTTATCGCCTGTTTCCATCCCCCCAAGCCAGGGAGCCTTGTCCAGGGCCGTCACATTGTCGACTTCAAGAGAACCGTATCTTGGCAGATTCTGCCCCTTTGGACTGAAACGAACATACTTTTTGTTCATATCTCAATTTTTCCCTTTCGACCTCGCTTCGAGGATCAGTTCGATTGACGAATTATAAGAATAAATAGCGATATTCCGGGGGAAGCAACATAATATCAGACTTCTTTGGTTTTCCATCGTCCGAGCTTGAATACAAAGGCGAGAATAATCCCCTTGGCCACTGAAGTGAAGGTGAGGGTCCACCAGACTCCGTTGATGCCCCAGTCAAGATGGAAAGCCAGGTAATAGGCCAGAGGGACCCTGGCCAGTGATAGCGGGATCATGACCAACGTCGGCGGGAGGGTATCGCCAGCTCCCCCAAAAGCGCCTTCAAGAACAATTTCCAGCGCCATAGCCATCTGAGAGATACCGAGAATGATCAGATAGTCAATTGCGATCCCGAGCACTTCGGAGTGATCGGTGAAGACGGCGGCGATCTGTCTGGGGAAAATTATGAATATCACAGATATGACAAAGGTGATGGCGACCGCGATGCCAACCGCACCCCACGCGCATCTGGCTGCCCGATCCGGTTTTTTGGCGCCCAGGTTCTGGCCGACCATAGTCGAAGCGGCGACCGAAAATCCGTAGCAGGTCAGATATGAAAACGATTCCATCCGATTTCCTATTCCCATCGCGGCGGCAGCGGCTTCCCCGTAGACATGAACAACTTTGATGAGAAACCAATAGACAACGACAAAGATAAACTGCTGACTGGCGATTGGCATACCGATACGCGCGATCTTGATCATTGAGTTAAGATGCGGCGTTATTGAGAATGGTTTGTCAACCGGGTATCCGAGTTTGCCTTTCATCAATAGAATCGTGATAACCGCCGCGCCGGCCGTTACTGATATAGATGTTGCCAGGCTGGCGCCCGCCACTCCGAGAGCAGGTATCGGTCCCAGACCAAAAATCAAAAGCGGGTCCAGGGCGGCATTCAGAAGCACCCCTCCTATGCCAACAAGAGTGGGAGTCCGGGTATCTCCCGAAGCACGAAATATGGCGTAGACCAGGTCCTGCCCGAAAAAGAAAAGAGCCGAAGCAAAAAATATCCTCAAATACGGTGAAGCCAGCACATGGGTGGCCGGGCTGGTGTCCATGAAATTAAGTATGCTCGGAGTGAGCAGGTATCCCGCCGCGCCAAAAAACAGCGACAGGACTACGGCCATAGCTATACCCTGCTTTATATAGTACGTGACTTTATTATAGTCCCGGGCCCCGACATATCTGGCGACCAGAGCCGTAATACCGACGGAAATAATGGTCATAAGGGCGTAGACCGTCCAGGTAATCACCATCGAACTGGTGACAGCATCCTGGGCGGTAGGACCCAGCCTGCCGACCCAGTAGTAGTCGGTCGAGGATAGGGCGAACTGCATGAACATGGCCAGCACAACCGGTACGGCCAGACTGAAGATCGACCTCGAGATCGAACCGTTCGTTATTTTATCATCCGGCTGTGTTGAGAATGTCGATTCCTGCATTTTTTCGCGCGCGATTTGAGTATTTCGGAATAAGGTAGCCTTTCACGGTTGTTGTCTCAAGCTAAATCTTATCGACACCGCCGCTTGACAAAGACTGTTCATCCCATTTTATTAGGCAGACAGGATTGTCTTATTTACCTTTATACACCAAATGGGGAGGTCCATGCGGACCCGTCACATAGCCACAACTCTTGCCATTTTCTTGCTGCTTGCGTGTGGCTCCATATCGTCAGCGCAAGACTCCACGAAAAGCTCCACGCTTTTTGAACCCCTGACGATTAGAAAGACCAAGCTGAATCTCATACCATTTCTAAGCGCGGCAATGGTGGTCGGCGAGGCATCGCAAAAGATAGAGCAGATTAACAATGAGTTTTCAGAAAGGCTCCTGTGGTCCGGCGGGCTTTCGCTGGTTTATCACCCGAAACCGGTGTTTTCTATCGGGCTCAACCTGGAGTATTTCCGAAAGCATCTCCCCGGTGAGTGGGAGGCCATCCGCGGCGGCATAATTTCGGGTAGCCTTGCTATCTATTCGTTGAAGCACGTCAAGTCCATCCCCTATGTCCGGATCGACTTTGGCATCGCAACCGGTACTCTTCCGGACTATTCCGGAGACGATGATCTCGGGCTTGGCACCCATACTTACGGCCGAGCCGGGGTAGGTGTCTTTATCTTTCGAATGAAATCAATAAGCACCAGGATTGAGCTGTACTACAGCATAGTTTTTTCCGGCGAAAATAAGCCTGAGGGCCTTGATGGTCAGGAAATAGGTTTCGATGCTGAGCGGGTCGGTCTCGAGATAGGCCTCGGTATTCCGCTCTTGACGCGTTGAAACGATAGCAATCTCGTACACTTTACAGGAGGGATTCATGCGAACACGCAGAACGTTTGTATTGGCAGTAGCACTATTGCTGGCGGCTTTCAATACCGTCCACGCCGGGAAGAAAGACAAACCTGAAATTGATACCAAACCGGCAAATATCGTCGATTTAAAACTGAACCTGGCTCCGTTTTTGACAGGTGGTGTGGTTATCGGAAAGACAGCGGAGTTGATCGACGATTTTGGCGGCGATGACGTTGATAAGGCACTTTATGGCTTCGGACTGTCGCTGACATATTACCCTCAGCCACGCTATGGACTTCAAGCGAGTATCCAGCGCGGCTATAAGACGGTCCCCGGTGAAGATGTGAGCAATGGTCAGGGATGGTTCTATTCGGTCAGCGGTATATATAACCTGCGGACCCTCACTCGATCCATTCCCTATGCTCGTCTCGATGTTGGGCTCTTTACGGCAAAGTGGCCACAAAGCGGCCCGGACTTGGAGTTGGGTACGTATTCTTTTATACGGTTAGGTTTCGGGTTGTTTTCGTATTCATCGAAAAGCTATAACATGCGATACGAGTTATATTACACGCGGGCTTTTTCCAAAGGCAGACAGATCGACGACCTGTGGGGCTACGAGGTCGATTTCTTCGGCGAGTGCATCGGCATCGAATTCGGCATCGGCATCCCGATAATGAAACGCTGAGGGTATATACTCTACAAGCCTATCCGCTTGATGAAATAAGCTGGATTGAATTCTTCGTCCGTTCCCCGCTTGAGCAATTCCCGCCAGTCGTACCGTCCGCCGAAACGGTAGTAATTCTGAATCAGAAACGCGCTGGTCATGGGGTTGTCAACGAAGCTGCCGTAATTGGTCTTTAGAAAGTCTATCGTCTGTGCGGCCACAATGTCGGCATACAGATAATTCTGCAGATAGACGGGGTGGGTCGTGTAGTGGAATATGGCCGCCCACGGTTTCATATCATCATGCCGGGGTAACATCATGTACTTCTCAAACAGGTCCCAGTAAAGCTTGTTGATATCCCGGTTGGGATTGGTGTAGGCTTCAAGTTCGAAATAAAGCCTCACCAGTGTCGTGCGCAGGTAAATGATATCCTGCGCCCGCTTCGATTTTAGATAGGAATCTATCAATTGCTCCGGCATGTGGGCATATTCAGCCAGCCAGAATTTGTCATCCATCAGAGCGGAAATTGTCTGAGCCATAGCCTCGGACCAGGCGCCCTGAATATTGTTGATGAATAATGGATTGTCCTGCGCGATCTGCGTGTAGTGAACGGCGTGCCCGATCTCGTGGAAAAGCATCCGGGTGCTGTACATGCCATCATACAGGCTCGCCAGTACGCGGACATCATGAGGCGGCTTGATCGGAAACGCGAACGCGAATTGCGACTTTCCCTGCCTGTCAACCAGATCGTAGTAAATGGGCATCTTATCGAGGTCAAAACCAACCCCTTCGAGACTCCGCTGGATGTAGTTCATCTGGGAATCAGCCGGGAAAAAGCGATCCACCTGCGTCGTTATGTCACCGTAGGAATAGGACAGGTCCCAAATCTCCGGACGGTCAACATTGAGGTCGGTCGCAATTCTTTTAATTATCTCAAGGTAGGGTTGAGCGCTGAGCGAATCCAGTTGTCTTAACAGCGCCCGATAGTTAGTCATGTCGATTCCGTTGGCACCGAAGCTAAGGGCGATGTAACTATTATAGCCAAGACGGCGTGCCCGTTGGTCCCGCATCCGGAGCAGTTGTTCGAGACCTTCGGCAAGTTCATCGCCGACCGAACACCACGCCCGGTACGCAAGCTCCCGGCGGGTACGGCCTGGATCCGTGCGAAACACGCTGTAGAGGTATCCCGAGGTCCTCTCAGCCCCCTCGAATTCCGGACGGTAGTTGATATTCACCACTTCCAGCGAATCGCGCAGCTCGCTTATGTCCCTATCGGTTTCAACCTTGCCAACCAGAACGGCGCCGAAAAGTATGTCTCTTCTGCGCTGGTTAAGCTCATCGGTAAGCAGCGCTCCGCCCGAAGACAACTGCTGGTAGATTTCGGGGCCAGAGACTACCTCACCGTAAAGATTTTGATAGTAACGAAGAGAGTCCGATTCACCGGTGGTGTACAGTTCCCACATGGCCAGAGAAATGCGGTAATCGAGCCATTCCATTTTATACTCAAGAGAATCAAGCGTCGTAAGCAGGGCTTCCTGTGTCAGCGGCTGCTGAGTACACGAGACGAGTCTAATCAAAATCATACTCACGGCAATTATGAAAAAGCGCGCCACTCTCATGAACTATTCCTCTTTCGACAGGTCACTGAAATAGCTGAGCGCCATAGCGTAACCGTAGAATCCGAAACCGACCAGATGTCCCAGGCACACCGGCGCAATAACCGACTTGTGTCGGAACTCCTCCCGACTATAAATATTCGACAGATGGACCTCAATCGTGTCAATGCCGACCGCCGCAATAGCATCACGCAGGGCGATACTATAGTGGCTGAACGCCCCGGGATTGATAATCATGCCATCCGCATCAAACCCCTTAGTGTGAATAAAGTCGATCAGTTCGGCTTCAGAATTGGACTGAAAAAACTCAAGCTCGACTTTTAGCTCGGCGGCCAGCAGAACCAGCTTGTCGTTGAGATCCTCCAGGCTCCGGGAACCATAAATTTCCGGCTCTCTCCTGCCCAGCAAATTGAGATTAGGACCATTAACAACAAGAATTTTAGGCATTGCGTCCTCCGAAAAGCCCGTAAACCTCTAAAGCCGATAGCAGTGATTTATATACCAGATCCCTGTTTATTCCTTCCGCAATGATAGGCCTTCCCGGTTTTTCAAGCAAGATGAATTTTGCCGTCAGATTGCCGCGTTTCTTGTCGACCTGCATTGCCTTCATTACCCCGGCAGCATCGATTCTGCGCCGTCTCACGTATTTCAGGAAGCCGGTCAAGATTTTATCATACTTTTTAAGAGTTGCCTCTCGACGACGGCTAAGAATGCAGCTAAGATCGACTGCCGCCTTCAATCCAATGATCAGGGCCTCGCCGTGGGTCAGCTTTCCGAACCCGACAGTCGCTTCTATGGCATGCGAGAAGGTATGGCCCAGGTTGAGAACCATTCTCTGTCCCCTCTCGGTCTCATCGGCAGCGACCACTCTGGCTTTATACCCGGAGCACTCAACGACCACTTTCTGGAGCATGCGACCCTGTTGATCGACCGGCCAATCATGAATATCGTATAACCATTCAAGTACCGGGCCGCCCATCAGACCGCCATATTTGATGACCTCTCCAAGTCCCGATATCCACTCTCGTGTCGGGAGTGTAGCCAGATAATCGATGTCACACCAGACAATGGATGGCTGCCAGAACGAGCCAATAAGGTTCTTTCCAAGCGGATGATTGACACCGGTCTTGCCGCCGATCGCTGCGTCGACCATTCCCAGCAGTGTCGTGGACACAATACCCCATCGAATTCCACGCAGGGCGGAAGATGCCGCGAAACCGACAAGATCGCCTGTCACACCGCCGCCACAGGCCAGAATTAAATCCGAGCGGGTGACTTTTTCCGCAAAAAGCAAATCATGAATTTTGTTAAGCTGTCTCTGGGATTTAAACCGTTCTCCCGATGGCGACACAATTTCGACAGTCCTGAAGTCCTTCTCCAGCGACTTTTGAAGGATATGACCGTGAAGGGCATAAAAGTTGGCGTCGTAGAAAACAAAAAGCCTGGCATCGCCGGCAATCCTGCGAAGTCTCGCAGGTAGTTTGGAACCGATCCCGGAGCCCACCACGACGGGATAGCTGCGTTTGTTCAAATTAACGACTATTTCGGGCATACATTCTTACCAGTTTTGACTTCAATTCGGTAGTCGATTTATCCGGGTCCTTTCCGGTGGTCGAGAAAGTCAGATGCGCCGTCTTGTAGTTTTTCTGACGTTTGGCTAATAGCGATTTCATCCGCTCCCTCAAGACAACCCGACTTTTTTTGGCATCCATGCCCCCCTGCACACGCAGCTTTGGACGAGCCGGTAGTCTGCTGATACGCTGGAGTAGTTCGTCCTGGGCGCAGCTCAGGTAGATAACTACACCACTCTGACTGAGAAGCCCCCGCGTCCTTTTGTTTTCGAAAGCACCGCCCCCCAGGGCAACCACCTTGCTGTGCAACCGCCGCTTGACTATCCCTTCGACGGCCTGCTCTTCGAGGTGACGAAAAGTCTCTTCCCCGTCCTCATCAAAAATGCGAGGTATACTCTTGCCGGCCGCCTGTTCGATTATCTGATCCGTATCGTAGAACTGTACCCGGAGCTTGCGCGCCAGCTTGCGGCCGATGGTCGACTTACCGGAGCCGGAGAAACCCACCAGAAATATATTAGCGTTCTTCAGCATTACAGACCTGCTATACCCCGCCAAACACTTCACCATAAACAGGTTCAAATTCTACCTTTATGCCTGTCCACAGTTCGAGCGATCTGAGAGCCTGCCCTATTAACATGATAGAACCATCGTACGCTGTCAACGCCTGTTTTGCGGCCGAAGCAACAATTTTGTTGCCCCGGTTATAACTGAGGTCACAGTAGATTTTACCGGCCAGCCAGTTAAATGATGACGGCAGAGGGGATTCATCAAGATGGTTCCATCCTCCCAGAGGAGTACAGTTGACAACGATATCGTACGGTTCGTAACTCTGCGGGTCGTAGTCTTCGATTAAACCACCTTCGATATTGAGACTGGGGATATTCTCCTGGAGACACTGCTTGAATTCCGCGAACTTGACGGCACTTCGGGCGAACACACATACTCGCCTCATCTTGAATCTGGTAGCCAGGCTGTGAACGATTGCTTTGGCAGCGCCACCTGCCCCAAAGACAAGCGCCGCTCCGCCGTGGAGCTTATCAGAGTGCTTCAGCAGCGGCAGGGAGAAACCATAGCTGTCTGTGTTGTAACCAAAGACTCGGCCGTCTTTGATACCGATGGAATTGACCGCGCCAACCGCGACGGCAGAGACATCAACTTCATCCAAATACTCCGCAACCCTGTTCTTAAAAGGAATCGTGACCGAGAATCCATCAATGCCGCTCTTGAGAACCTCAGGGAAGTCTATATTGAAACGACGCGGGGCGATGTCATGGGACTTAAAATCGCAGGGCACCCCGGTAATTTTGGAAATTGTCTGGAAAATTTGCGGTGAGAGTGAGTAACCGATTTTATGGCCCACCACTCCAAATAAGTACTTATCTTTCATGCCGTGACTTTATCCAGCAGGCTATAGAAGCCGGGGCACGAGATCTCGACAATATCCGGATTGTCGATGCTGGATGGCCCTATCAGGAAAAGCGAAGCAACTGAAAAAGCCATCGCTATTCGATGGTCGCCGAACGATTTAAAGTCGGCGGCCGTCAGCTCCCTGCGACCTTCAATTGCCAAACCGTCTTCGAGTACGCCGCATTTGACGCCCATGAGTTTAAGATTCTCGGTAATTGCCTCGAGCCGATCCGATTCCTTCGCGCGAAGCTCACCGGCATCACGAATGACCGTGGTACCATCGGCAAAGGCAGCGACCACCGACAGCGCCGGGATTTCATCGATAAGCTCGACGACCGAGTCGCCTGCTATCTTGCGCGCTTTCAGCTCTCCCCCTGTCACGGTGACACTTCCCCGGAGTTCTCCCGAGACTGTTCTCTTTTCAGTGATTTCCACTTTACAGCCCGCCGCCCTCAGGTAATCAAGAAATCCTGTCCTTGTCGGATTCAGCCCTACATTTTCTATAGTGATCGTTTTTTTCGATACCGCCGCGCCGGCCATGAAAAATGCCGCCGTCGAAAAATCACCAGGAATGTCAACCGTGCCGCCGTTTACGCGTGTCTGCGAGGTTATACGGATCTCCTTTTTGAACGACTCCGGCATGTGCATTTTCTTTTTTCTCGGATCGACCGGATCCTGAACCATCACCGGTTTTATTTCTCTCACCTCGACACCTTCACCAAGTTGTTCCAGCATTATTTCGGTGTGGTCACGCGTGATGGTCTTTTCGCGAACGTTCACCGAGCACGAAGATGCCAGCCCGGCCAGTAGCACGGCGGATTTGACCTGCGCCGACGGAATCGGCAACTCATAATCGAACGGCAGCAGCTTCTTCCCGCTGATTTTGACTGGCAGCTTGTTTTCTTTGGAGAACACCTCCGCGCCCATCGCGCTCAGCGGCTCGATCACGCGCGCCATCGGACGTCGTGAAAGCGAATCATCACCGGAGAGAGTTACCGTAAGATTCGAGCCGGCGATGATGCCGAAAAGAAGTCGCGCGGTCGTTGCGGAATTGCCGCATTCGATAAGCGTATCGGGAGCGATGGTCAGCGTCTCCGGGGGACTCAAGCGCATTATCCCGTCCTGCTCGCTAACCCGCACTCCGAACGCCCTGGCGGCTTCGAGTGATCTCAAACAGTCGGCATTGCGAGGAAAGTTGATAATCTTGATATCGCCTTTGGACAGTATCGACAAGAGCGCCGCTCGGTGACCTATTGATTTGTCCCCGGGGACAGATATTGTACCGCCATATTTTTTTGTCGGGTGAATCTTACGGGGCATCAGAATGTCCTGTCGAGTACCGCTGCAATCGCCTTAACCTGATCCATCATGCTCTGAAACATGTCAGGGGTGATTGCCTGAGCACCATCGGAGAGCGCATTGGCCGGATCATGGTGAACTTCGACAAGCAGACCATCGGCGCCAACCGCGACAGCCGCACGGGAAAGCGGAATAACAAAGTCCTTCCGGCCGGTACCGTGACTGGGGTCGGCAATTATGGGCAGATGACTGGTGCGTTTTACATATGGAATCGCGGAGAGGTCGAGCGTATTTCTTGTTCGGTCGGCGGATATCCTGACTCCTCTCTCACAGAGGATCACATTCGGATTGCCCTCGGCAAGAATATATTCCGCGGCCATCAGAAACTCCTCAAGAGTAGCTGACATGCCGCGCTTGAGAAGAACCGGTTTCCGTGATCGTCCGGCTTTGCGAAGCAGTGAGAAATTCTGCATATTGCGGGCGCCAATCTGAATGATATCAGTGTACTCCGCGACCAGGTCCAGCGTCTCCGTGTCGAGAGCCTCGGTGGCTATCAATAGACCAAACTCCTGCTTAACTTCACGGAGGATTTTCAATCCTTTCTCTCCCAGCCCCTGGAAACTGTATGGTGATGTCCTTGGTTTGAACGCCCCGCCGCGAAACACCTTTGCGCCCGCTTTTGACACCGCCTCCGCTATCGCGAAAGCTTGCTCGCGGCTCTCCACGCTGCACGGCCCAGCCATCATCACACACTCTCGTCCGCCAATGCGGACACCGCTGATGTCCACAATCGTGTCCTCCGCTTTGTGATCGCGGCTGACCAGTCTGAAAGGGGGAGTAACGTGAATTATGTCTTTCACGCCAGGCTGAGCGAATATCTTATCGGCATCAACTTTCGACTTATTCCCGGTTACACCCACCACTGTTCTCTGTGTGCCCGGTATCGGATGGGCGGTGAGCCCCATTGACTCGATAACAATACAAACCTTGGCGACCATCTGGTCGGTAGCGGTCGTCTCCATTACAACTAACATTAATAAGTCTCCGTAGATACCGTCAGTTTAACAGCCCGGCCTTTCGAGCCAGGGAATTTTCATAGCAACTACATAAGGTATTTTTTGCCGGATAGAGGCGCAAGTGATTATTCGCGACCCGTTACATCTCCTCGGGGGCCTTTAACCCCAGCAAATAGAGACCCTCTTTTATCACCACTTGAACCGACCTGACCAGCGCCATGCGAGCAGCCGTGAGGTCAGCATTATCGGATATAATCTTATCGATCTTTCCGCTTTCATCCTTGCGTTGATATACCTTATTGAAAGCGCCCGCCAATTTCAACAGATGAGTGGAAATAAAATTCGGCTCGTAATTTCTGGCCGCGTCCCTTATTGCATCTGGAGCGTCTGCCAGCAACTCCACAACCCGCTTCTCCTCCTCGTTGTCGAGAAAACCGATGTTGATATCCGGCGATATTTTCCCCGAATAGTTGCGCATAAGTGAACAGAGTCTCGCGTGCGTGTACTGCAAATACGGACCGGTCTCTCCTTCGAAACTGAGTACTTCGTTCCAATCGAAATTGACATCCTTCTGACGCCTGACTGAAAGCTGAGAAAATATTACCGCGCCGGTGCCGATCATAAGGGCAGTCTCATCGATATTCTTCAAATCCGGGTTCTTCTCGAGGATTTTCTGTTTGGCCAGATCAACGGCCTGGTTGACGACATCCTCGAGGAAAACGATATTACCCCGCCGGGTCGACATGGTTTTCTCACCGAACTTGACCCATCCAAAGTCGATATGTTTGGCCCGGGGAGCGATTCTTCTGGATTCTGGCACATTCTCCGCCTCCTCGAGCATTTGGACCACCTTGAAAACCTGCTTGAAGTGATCGGACTGAGCCGAAGCTACAACATAAAGCGCCTCGTGAAAATCGTATTTCTCGGCGCGATATAACAGGCCGACAATATCCCTGGTAGCATACAACGTGGCGCCATCGGCTTTGCGCAAAAGACACGGCGGCAGTTGCGGGTCGTGAAGGTCCACTATGAGGGCGCCATCGGAAACCGATGTCAGCCCGACTTTCTTCAGACGCTGAATGACCGGCTCTATTTTGTCGTTGAGAAACGCTTCACCGGTTGTCCAATCGAACTCTATTCCCATAATGTCAAATACACGCTGCCACTCCGCAAATGAGATATTCCGGAAACGTTCCCAGAGCGCCCTTTCCTCCGGCCTGCCATTTTCCAGATTCTTAAACGCCTCTCTTGCCTCCTCAGCAAAATCCGGGTTCTTTTCTTCTTCGTCATGGAATTTCACGTACAGATTCAGCAGGTCGGAGACAGTCTCCTTGCCCACGGGCAAATCGGCTCCCCATTTCCGGTAGGCGACAATCATCTTGCCGAACTGAGTCCCCCAGTCGCCCACATAATTGATACCGACGGCATCATAGCCAAGCCGTTGGAAGATTTTCCTTAAAGAATTACCTAAGATGGTGGTACGCAAGTGCCCGACACCAAACGGCTTAGCGATGTTGGCGGAACAGTACTCCACAAGCACGGTACGACCCCTACCATCATCCGAAAAACCGTAGGCAGCGTCCGCTGTGATAATATCCCGTAGAGTTTCCGCTCCTTCCTCGGCAAAGTCGGTTCTGGCATTTATGAATCCGCCGGTCGCGACAGTCCTCACCGGGGCGCTCGAAAGCAATGCGTCGGCGGCTTCGGATATTTTCTCGGCTATGTTCTGCGGCTTATCACCTAAAAGACCGGCATATTTGAAAACCGGCAGAGCGAAACGTCCCATTGTTGGGTCTTTTGGCTTCTCGAGATTTTGAAATACAAAACCAGAGTCGAAAATACTCTGCTGACCCGTTTCGAAATATTTCTCCGGGTATACAGTCTGAAAGGCTTCACTAATCGCCCTTGAAAATATCTCTTTGTATTTGCTTTTGCTCATCAGCCTGATTGTCTATCGTAAAGTTATTGAGAAGGCTAAAAATAACAGTTTTATCCGTCAAGTCCAGAATTATCAGCCAGTTCGGGGCGAATATTTGACGCACTCGTCACTACGATCCATTGTCGCGAGCAAGCGTCCAGCCTACAGAACTCCCGCTTCGTATCTCGGATTTTCGAAAGAAGCCGAAAAACAGGACAGTCGAAATAACATATAGCACAATCGTAATATTCATAGTCACTGTATAGCCGTAGGCCTCAATGAGACTTCCGCCAATAGCCGCTGAGAACATCCACGAGGATGTCCAGGCGACCTGAAGTAGTGCGTTGACCAACCCCTGCTCCTGCTTCTGCGACATCTCCATGCCAAAATTCGTGACGAGCGGGGCTCCGAGATTCATCAGACCGCCCCTGAAGATGAACGCTATGAAAGCCAACGGCAGCATATAGCTGTACGACAATACCAGCATGAACGGAATTGACGCGATCTGCGTGATAACGACCGTCCTCACCAGCCCGAACCGTTTAACCAGCAACGGGCCGGATAGCGACCCGACAAGCATGGCAAGCTGGACCACGAAATAGTACAGACCTATAGTATCCGGAGTCAGGCCGAACCTGTCCCGAAAGTACAGGTTCAGAAACGGAATAATCAGTCCGGCTCCTCCCCCAAGTATGAAATTGCTTATGGTGATTTTGAAGTAGAACCAGCCTCGCTGTCTTAACTGGGCCCAGGTGATATTGATTTTGTTTTCTTCCACTGAAGGTTTTGCCGCCTTGATCAGAAAAAACGGTATTACGGCCATCAGCGCCACCACAATACCCAGATACATGGTTAACTGGTAGCCGAGGACGATATCACCCGTGAGATCGCCAAGAACCATCACCATCTTCCCCGAACCGATCGACCCCGCCATGCCCGCCAGCAACATCATTCCGAATGAAAACGAAAACAAATGCGTACGTTCCGTCGGTGTTGAATTTCGCATATAGAAAGGCGCGGCCGCCACCCGGTAAAACGCGAAAGCCATGCCGCTGAGAACGGAGAAACCCACCAAAAGAATAAACACCTGATACGTGGCTATGAAGAAACTGAACCCGGCAAATAAAATCCCGCTGATAATCAGCAGCGGTTTCAGTTTGACCCGACTCATCAGTATGGCGGCCGGAATCGCAATGACCGTCATTCCTATGGCCCGGGAGGAGACAACAAAACCTATCTCCCCTTCGTTAAATCCAAGCTGCTTGAGATACAGATTCAGAAGAAGCTGAAATACGTGGAAGTTGATACCCATAAGGAAAGAACCGAACAGGTAAAGACGGGCGTTGCGCGAAAACATTTTGACGTGCGACAGATATTCGACCACGCCCGTTCTCAGCGCGCTTGATAGTGAGCCGATGTTGGATTGTTCGGGAGGTGATGATATCGTGGTAGGCATGGAGCTATCGACAACTCTACAGTTGGAATGTGCCCTGTGTCACATGTACGACCGGCCCGGTCAGCCTGATAGTGTCGGTCTTCTCAATCCAGTGAATATCCAGAGAGCCGGTATCAAAAACTACCTCGCACCTACGGTCCACCAAGCCCAGCATAACACCGGCGCAGGCCGATGCCGCTGCCCCGGTTCCCGATGATCCGGTAGCCCCCGCACCTCTCTCCCAGTCACACACCAATATCTCGCGGGGAGTGACAACCTTGACAAACTCAACGTTCGTCCGATTCGGAAAGGCTTTGTGGACTTCCAGATCAGCGCCGAGAGCTTTCCAGTCGAAGTCGAAATTGTCGACGAAAAGCACCGTATGCGGGTTGCCCACCGACAAACATGTCACCGGGAGATTTACCGTACCCACCTTGAGCGGCGCATTTATCATATAACGCTGACTAGTCTTAACCGGAATTTTCGAAGTGTCGAACTCGGGCCGGCCCAGATCAACGGTCACCAGGTAGCCGTTTTTTATTTTCCTGCCGATTTGTACCCGGTCGACACCCGCACCTGTCCGAAAAAGAAAGTCGCTTTTTTGCCGCTTTCCGCTTTTCAGAAATACGTGGACTCCCGCGATACGCAGACCATTTCCCGATTTCTCGGCCCAACTGCCATCGGCGTTGTAGATGTCCACTTTGTAGTCAATTCCACGGGCTTTCGACAGTACCAGTATACCATCGGCGCCCGCGCCCGTGCGGCGATGGCAGAAGGTCCGCGCGATATTTGAAAGACGACGTCCGGACAGACTGGCTCCGGTTTGCTCTATAACGAGAAAGTCGTTTTGTAGAGCGTGGTACTTGGTGAATTGTATCTGCATAGGGCTAACGAAATGGCTTTTTGGCGCTTCTGGCAATTTAAAAAAGCCCGCGTTGCGGGCTTTTTGTATTTGCTGAGAACAACAGGTCTCTGCTACATATTCTCTTTGAGTAATTTTCCCAGCCGCGTGATACCTTCCACGATTCCCTCGAGCGTGGCGTTAGAGAAGTTCAGTCTCATGGTGTTCTGACCGCCGCCATCCGGGAAAAACGGCGAACCATAAACATATGCAACCTTCTGCTCCACAGCCTTGGGCAGGAGGTCCTTGGCTGATACGTGTTCGGGTAGTTCTACCCACAGGAAGAGGCCGCCCTCAGGCTCAGTCCATCTGACACCATGCGGGAAGGTTTCTTTCATCGTTTTGAGCATCACGTCGCGCTTGGCACGATAGTCAGCCACTATTTTCTTTATGTGCGGCTCCAATTTGCCGGCCGCGATAAACTCATATATGAGATATTGACAAAGTGTGTTAGTGTGCAGGTCGGTACATTGTTTGACTTTCTCGAAGTGTCCCATTATGGCCTTGGCGCCATTCATCCACCCGAGCCTGAGTCCGGGGGCGACTATTTTCGAGAACGACCTCAGCGCTATCACCTGGTCGCCGCCCAGCGACTTGAGTGTCGGAACACGCTCGCCGGTAAAACGAATATCACCATAAGGATTATCATCGACTATCGGAATATTGTAGCGCATGGCCAGATCAATGAGTTTTTTGCGACGTTCCAGAGACATCGTAATACCGGTCGGATTCTGGAAATTCGACACGGTATAGATGAGTTTCGGCTTGTATTTTATGATCTTTTCTTCGGCCTGCTCTATAATCATTCCCTCGTTATCCATATCAACCGTTGCATAGCGGGCCTGATAGTAATTGAATGCCTGCAAAGCGCCAACATAGGTTGGATACTCAGTAATGATATAATCGCCTCTGTCGACAAAAGCTCTCGCCACCAACTCAATCGCCTGTTGCGCACCGGCGGTTATGAGAATGTTGTCCACCTCGCACACTGTGCCGCGTTCAGCCGCGCGCCGGGCGAGAAGTTCCCGAAGCTGCGGGATACCGCGCGACAGCGTATACTGAAACGCAGGAGCTCCATGCTTGCGTACAACCTCGTCCATAGCCTGCCTGAGGTCCTCAAGCGGAAACAGCTCAGGAGCAGGAAGACCGCCGGCAAACGAAATCACGCCCGGTTGGGACGAGATCTTGAGAATTTCACGAATAATCGAAGACTCCAGCCTTACGACGTGCGGCGCTATTTTCCACTGCTCGACCTGTGTCTTGTTGTTTTGTCCGACGAGCATTGCTCTGTCATCCTTTCTCTGGTTATTGTAAAACTTTTACTTACGACTCTATTTCCGAAAAAAGTGCTTTTTGTCCACACGGATTATAGTAATCGGGGCTGGAAAACACAACGGAAAAAGGAATCACCTGCCCTCGTATGTCATAGGACAAAACAAAACGAGGTACATAGACAGATCTATCTGATATCATTGATCCTGAGATTCTATCTCTGCGACACCGCCGCCGATCGCGCACACCCACTCGCGCCATGACAATAAATCAGGGACCCGTTGTGAAGAACGACATGTAGCAACCGGCGTCATACCCGCTCATATCCATCGCGGTGCCATCATGCGCCCGAATCTCCCCGGTAAGGATGATCATGTGTTCCGTATTCGGAAGAAATGCGGAATCCGCGTGAAATACACAACTATCCGATGTGGCATTCCAGTGCATTGCACCGGTATAACTGACACTGTCGATCCAGTCCATCGTGTGATCATCGGGCGGGTTGCCCATCTGGCCGCCACCGGTTGAGTCGTTTCGCTGCATAAGCGAATCCATGCAGGTTTGAATCCCTGAAGCTCCCACGACACGCATACTCCTGTTCACCGAGGCTGTGTCCATGGGGCGATTGAACTTAATCCCCAACGCTCCGTGGCGGTTAACATTACTTTCACCATTGGCCGGATATACATTGTCAATAGAAGGCGTCTCCAGACCATACTCTGCAACGACCGGATCGATAACTTGCTGTTCGTCATAGCAGGCAAAAAAGCTGAAAAGAGGTAATAAGGCGATTATTGCGGTAAGAGACTTGAACGATGATTTCATGCGAGCTCCTCTCGAAATGTGCCAGTAATAATTACTACTATCTCCATAGGCGCTGCCCAACCAGCGCGAGAGGTGCTCCGAAAGCCTTTTCTTGAAAATGAGGTCGAAAGCGAGTACTTCGACCTATCCAAAATAATACGTAATCGCCCCTGTATTTTGTTGGCAGGAATTTTTGCGATGCTCGGCTTCGTTGAGGCAATCCCCGCAATAGACGCAAACCACTGTACTACAGACCCTTAGGGTCAGCCCGTCACCGACGCGCTGACCGAATCCCGGCTAAATGTCATAGTACATTTGGAATTCGTATGGCGTGGGTCTGATACGAATCTGCGTGACCTCATTCCGTTTGATTTTGATCCAACTTTGGAGCAAATCTTCGGTAAAGACGCCCGAAGCAAGCAAATACTCATTGTCGGCCTCGAGGGCATTCAGCGCCTTGTTGAGCGAGGTCGGCAGAAGGTGAATTTTCGCCAGCTCGTCTTCGGGCAAAGTGTCCAGATTCTTGTCCAGCGGCAGACCCGGGTCAATCTTGTTTTTGATACCGTCGATCCCAGCCATCAGCATAGCCGAATATGAGAGATACGGATTCATGGTACCATCGGGAGGGCGGAACTCGAACCGCATTGTTTTGGGATCGCGCTGGTACCCCGGTATGCGTATACACGCCGTTCGGTTGCCGACCGAATAAGTACCGGCCACAGGCGCCTCGAATCCCGGCACGAGCCGCTTGAAGGAGTTGGTCGAGGGGTTGGTAAAGGCCAGCAGGGAGTCAACGTGCTTGAGGATTCCGCCCATGTAATACAGTCCAATCTTGGAGAAACGCGCGGGACCTTTGGCATCGTAAAAGATCGAGCCTTTGCTGTCGGCCAGGTACTGATGGACGTGAAGCCCGGACCCCGGTTCGTTGAACAGAGGTTTGGGCATAAAGGTCGCCGACATCTTGTTGCGGAAAGCATGATTCTTAATAAAATATTTGACCAGCATGCTCTGGTCGGCCATTTTCAGAAGCGGTGCGAATTTTATTTCAATTTCGTGCTGACCGGCCGAGCCAACCTCGTGGTGGTGGTATTTCAATTCAATCCCCACCTTCGACAGCAATGATGACATCTCGGAACGCAAATTGAAACTACGGTCCATCGGCGGAGCGGCATGATACCCCTTCTTATACGGTATCTTAAAGCCGAGGCTCTCCTCATCCTGCGCCGCGTTCCACTCGGCCTCTTCGGAGTCGAGGTAATAAAAGGCCTGATCCGGTCCCTGATAAAAGTTAACCTTGCTGAACAGGTAAAATTCGAATTCCGGCCCGATTATAGCCCGAATACCCGGTTTCACTTTATTCAGATATGTTTCGGCGTCTTCGGCTACACGACGTGGGTTGCGCGAGTACGGCTCGACCTTATCGCGCGAGTCCATGATATCACACATGAACGAAAGAGTTGGTCTTTCATAAAACGGGTCGATGAAGGCCGTCTCGGCCACGGGAAGGGCAAGCATATCGCCGCGCTCGATGGATGAGTAGCCCGGCAGTGAGGATCCATCCACGCCCACCCCCGTTTTGAACAGAGTTTCGCTCAGTGCCGATACCGGGATAGTGATGTGGTGCCACAAACCGGGCAGGTCGATAAACTTGAGGTCGATGAATTCAATTTTGTTATCTTTAGCTAATTTCTGCAGACGTTCCAGTTTCATGATTTCCTCATAGGCCGTTTATG
This sequence comes from Candidatus Zixiibacteriota bacterium, assembly GCA_040756055.1. Taxonomy (NCBI): domain Bacteria; kingdom Pseudomonadati; phylum Candidatus Zixiibacteriota; species Candidatus Zixiibacteriota bacterium. The sequence goes on along the minus strand of JBFLZR010000005.1, from coordinate 21,393 downwards.
GTTAAAATGCGCCATAATTTAACCTTTTTTGGCGATTGCGCAAGAAAATCCGGCGACTGCATTGAATACAAAAAAAGAGCCACCGAGCGGGATCGAACCGCTGACCTGCTGATTACGAATCAGCTGCTCTACCAGCTGAGCTACGGTGGCCGAAATTGTGTTGATGTCGAAAGCGTTCGGAATAAAAGCAAAAATCTAAATTCCCGCAATGGAAAAAATCCAAAGAAATTGAAACGTAATTACCTTAAGCTTGTTGTAATAATAGAGCTTAACAGGTTGAATTGACCGGCTTAAGCTTAATAATGCAGCGAATACAGGGTGATTTGCCCGATAGCAGGGCTTTTTCTAAAGATATGAGCTTACCCACCGAAAAAACTAATATGCCCTTTGAAGTCAAAGACTGCACACTGATTACAAGAATGGGCGGAGTCGATACGGCCGTAAACCTGCGCGAATTGCGCGAAAGAATCGCGATATGTCCCGAAGATTGCCTGTTTCATCACTTCAGCGAAACCCTCATTCGACCTTCCTTCGATGATCCGGAGTTCCGTAACGACTTTGCCGTCTGGTCTGCCCGGTTTCTGCGTGACCGTGTATTGGCCGAACGCCTGGGGATTCTTAATCCCTACAAATTCAAATCCTTTCAACTCCTCCGCGAGACAGTCGTGGAAATTATCGATGACCGCCTGAGCGAACTGCCATACATACCATCGGTACCCAAAGGGGACGATTTCATCTTCATGCGCGCCGCAACGGTTGTTTTCAGCAGCGGCGTCGTGCTGACAAACCCGGCTGAGCTTGTCGAAATACTTCCGAGTATTAGTTACAGCTCCATCTATTATCACTTCATCGAGGCCAGACGACGTACCGAGAGCCGTGTCGACGATTTCACAGCCTGGTGTCTTGGTTTTGGCAAAGGATGTGAAGAACTTATAGGAGCCCTCAAAAGTATCGACTTCTACTACCTGACCTTGCCCGAGTTGAAAAAGACTCTGATAGACACTGTTGAATCAATCACTTCAAAGGTGGATGCATGAACGGACGGTCGCTCGATGCATACGAAGAGGTCGCGGGCAAAGTGGCGGTGTCGCAGTTGAGGCAACTGGCCAACAGTCTTGCCGGCGCCTCCGTGGTTCATGTTAATTCCACCAAGGCCGGTGGCGGAGTAGCGGAGATACTGCACTGGCTGATCCCCCTCATGAACGATCTGGGAATTCATGCGTCATGGGAAGTTATCGATGGCCACGAGGATTATTTCAACGTGACCAAGGCCTTCCACAATGGTCTGCAGGGGAATCGCGTGACCCTCACGCCGTCAATGATACGTACGTATGAAGAGACGGTCGCCTCCAACGCTGACAGACTCCGGCCAATACTCGAAAAGGCCGATTTTGTATTCATCCACGATCCCCAGCCGGCCCATCTACTTGACTTGATGCCGCAGCGAAAGGGCAAGTGGATATGGAGATGTCACGTCGATGTCAGCCATCCCTATCGCAAAGTCTGGAATTACCTCAAGACGAAAGTTGACAGTTTCGACGCGAGCATTTTTTCGATGCCTATTTTCGCTCAGAGTCTCCCTCACCCACAGTTCATAATTGCCCCGAGTATAGACCCGTTGAGCGAAAAGAATCGCGAACTGGCCCAAGCGGAGGTTGATCGAACCCTGAAGGAATTCGCGATCTCTCAGGATTTACCGATTCTCACGCAGATATCCCGTTTCGATCGCTTCAAGGATCCGGTCGGTGTCATCGAGGCGTTCAATCTGCTCGACGGGGCAGTGGAGGCGCAGCTTGTGCTGGCCGGCGGAGGCGCCACAGATGACCCCGAGGGCGACGCCGTCTATCAGGAAGTCATGGACTTCGCCACCGGCAACGATAAAATATTCGTTTTGCAACTTCCCAGCGATGCTCATAGAACGATTAATGCTTTGCAACGGGCATCGACAATCGTAATACAGAAGTCCCTGCAGGAAGGGTTCGGGCTTACCGTGACCGAGGCCATGTGGAAAAGCAAACCGGTCATCGGCGGCAATGTGGGCGGTATCCGACTTCAGGTGCACAATCATTACACCGGATACACCGTGGATTCGCCGGAAGGCGCCGCGTTGCGCATCCGTGAATTGCTCAGACAACCGGAGCGAATGGAAAAGATTGGAGCCACCGCCAGACAATTCGTCCGGGACAACTTCCTTTTGACGCGGCACCTTCGCGAGTATCTCACTCTCATGCTGGGCTTCAAGGTAGGTTTGGAGAATACGCTCATCAGAGTATAATAAAACACGATGAAACTCTTGAATGACAAATTCAGTCTCGACTCATTCTTCGAACGTCTTTGTACAGCCGAGAAGCCGCTCTTGATGCTGGACTACGACGGCACCCTCTCTCCGTTTACGACTGACCGCGAAAGCGCTTATCCCTACCATGAGCTGATACCTGCCATGGAAAGACTCTTCGAAAGCGACAAAACGAGGGTTGTCATTATCAGTGGACGATCGATTGAAAGTCTCAAGGGACTGTTGGAATTCGACCGCCTTCCGGAGTTATGGGGCTGTCACGGTCTGGAGCGTCTGACGCGCGATGGCGAGCACTCGGTTATGCCTCTCGAAGACGCTGTCAATGAGAGGCTGGGCGAATTGTATCCGTGGATCAGTCAAAATGGTCTGATAGATATAGCGGAATTCAAGCCATCGGGCGCCGCCTTTCACTGGCGCGGCCGGCCCGAGAATCTGGTCAACGAAATCAGAGACAAGGTTCTGAATCGCTGGCAGGGTGAGATAGAGAATTCGGGTCTGGAAATTCACAATTTCGATGGCGGCGTCGAAATCCGCGTCGCGGGAACGAACAAGTCAACACCTGTAAAAACCCTTTTGGAGCAGACTGATGGAAACATCCCGGCCGCTTACCTGGGCGATGATTTTACTGATGAAGACGCTTTTGGCGCTCTCAAGGGGCGCGGCCTCAGCGTCCTCGTACGGCCACAACTTCGCGACACCGCAGCGGATCTTTGGCTTCAGCCTCCATCGGAACTGAGTGACTTCTTTCAACGCTGGCCGTAAAATCTCCCGCGTGTTTGCTTTCCCCCGAAAAATTCCGTATTATAGGTGAGGCATGAATTAAAGCTCCTCGCCGGTAATCCACGATAATCGCAGGGTCACTTTAGTCCTGGAGGTTCTTTTGCAGAAACCGGAAAAGAAATTATTCGTTGTTTCCAACCGTCTGCCCATCATTGTCGACCGACACGAAGACCAGTGGCTGGTCAACGCCAGTTCCGGCGGCCTGATAACGGCTTTGGCGCCACTGATGCGGGCCAATCACGGCCTCTGGATGGGCTGGCCGGGCTGCCGGCCGGAAGCTCCGGTGGAACCTCTACTCGAACAACACAGCAGCGAGCAGGGATATACTCTCAAAGCGGTTAGAATCAGCGATGAAGAAATTGAAAAGTACTACCGGGGATTTTCCAATCAAACCATCTGGCCCCTGTTTCACGACCTGATCGGTTATGCCACGTTCGATGCCGAAAACTGGGAGGTCTACAACACCGTCAACGAGAGATTTGCCGACGAGATATCGCAGCACGTGGCCCCGGAACATTTTGTCTGGATTCACGATTATCAGCTTATGCTCGTAGGGCATTATCTTCGTGAGCGAAAGGTAATCACCGAACTGAATTTCTTTTTGCACATCCCCTTTCCATCGCACGATCTGTTCAGGCGAATACCCTGGCGGACGGAAATTATCCAGTCGCTTCTCAAATACGATCACCTCGGTTTTCAGACAACTCACGATCGCCGCAATTTCGTCCACTGTGTCAGGGCCCTCGTACCGGAGGCATCGGTCAAGGGCTACCGCTACCAGACCGAGATCAAACTTCACGGCCGCACTATCAGGCTGGGCACGTATCCCATAAGTATCGATTTCAACGAATTCAACGATCATGCCCGCTCGAAAGATGTTGCCGAGTCCGCCTGGTTCGTCCATGAAAATCTGCCCGGCCGCAAGCTCGTTCTCGGGCTCGACCGGTTGGATTACACCAAAGGTATTCCAGAGAGATTCCTCGCTTTTGAGCGCGCTTTGGAGAAATATCCCGAGCTCCGCCAGAACGTATCGCTCGTCCAGATAGTCGTGCCGAGCCGAACAAAGGTTCCTGAATATCGCGACTTGAAAGAATACCTCGACACCCTTGCCGGACGAATCAACGGGGAGTTCTCCGAACATGGCTGGGTTCCCATCCACTACATGTTCCGCGAGCTGGATCGCACACAGCTTCTGGGCTACTACCGTGCCTGCGAAATTGCTCTGATTACTCCTCTTCGCGACGGTATGAATCTGGTGGCCAAAGAATACTGCGCCAGTTCGGTGGAAAACAATGGTGTGTTGATCTTATCCGAATTCGCCGGCGCCGCAGAACAATTGGCAAAAGGGGCCCTGATGGTCAACCCGTTCGACCTCGAGGGAACCGCAGATGCTATCTATGCCGCATATATTATGGATCAGCAGGACCGTCAGAGGCGCATGCGGACCCTTCGCTCCGAGGTGCGACGCAATGATGTTCAACGCTGGATTTCGTGGTTTCTGGGTTCGAACACCACTTTATTTGAGCCTTAACAAAGATTTCTTCTCCAGATAAGATGGAATTGGAGCTTCTGTCGGCTGAGCGCGGACAAATCCAGCGACGCTGGTACCGGAAGCCGGACTCGAACCGACTTGTCGGCTTCATACTCCCCTCGTGGTCGCTGCTAAAAGTGGGTCTGGATAAATTCAACGATGTTGGTGCCGGAGGCCGGACTCGAACCGACTTGTCGGCTTTACGTTGTCCTTGCGGTAGATGCTGAACGCGGGGTCTGGTTAAAACCAACGATGTTGGTGCCGGAGGCCGGACTCGAACCGGCACGCCCCTTACGGAGCAAGGGATTTTAAGTCCCTGGTGTCTACCAATTCCACCACTCCGGCAATTGGTAACGCGGCAAGAAGTTACACAACTTTTGATAAGGACGCAAGAAAGATTTAGCTTAGCTTTCCTTGTTTTCTATTAAGGGCTTGCGATTCCAAGGCGTAGTTAACACGGTTCGTTTGCCCCGCAACTCGCTAGTCAGGCGGGCGTACAGCCCACCGCTCCTGCGTTTCATACAGATTCTGTGAAATTTGATCCCCCTACTGCATTGGGATTGATGCTGGATGAGTAGCGAATGTGCTGCCGCCCGTTCAGTGTAGGAGGATTGGGAATGTGGTCAATTGCCTAAATGGGCAATGACATCGCGCATATCACAAGTTGTACTTCTTTCGTTTGTGATCGTACGTGGAAGGACCACCTTCGAGGTACTTAATGACTTGATCCCGGATATCAGGCTGGTTCATGGATCCAGTAAGAAGCACTCGGCCCGATGAAGCATCGGCTTCCATGATGCAGAAACTATCCGAGTCCGAGGCTACAGCTACAGAAGAATTGTGAGTAGTGAAAATGAACTGCCTGCGTTCCTTCGTGTTTCTGACCTTGTAACATACGTCTTCCCAAATTGAACGGAGGTCCAGAGAATCTTCCGGCTGATCGATCACGATTGGGAACTTGCCATCGCTTAGGGCCATCAGAAGCAGAGCAACTGCTTTCTGCCCCGTGGAGAGCTCTGCCAACGGCTTGTACTCGGAGCCAACTCTGTAGCTGATGGATGGCTTGTCGTCAGGTGTAGACTTGTGCTGAAGCGCGAGAATATCCTCGTAGCTATAGCTGTCCAATAAGTGATTGAAGAGCTTCAGTATCTTTTCTTGTTCAACATTCGATGGCTCACTTATGCATCTGGCTTCATCGGTTGTCTTTCGCCCCTTCCATTCATATGCCAAGATGGATCTGATTAAATCCCTCGGGGCCACCTTGGATGCGATTGCCTGCATTTCCTCATCTCGGAGCCAACTACCCTTCTTGAAGCGCAGCAGATTCTCCGCGAATATACTTGTATCGGCTTGTTCTGACATCTCGACATTCAGCAGGCCGCCTGAACTGCTGTTAAAATAGTCACATCTAGTCTTTCTGGCCTCGAAGTATGCCTTTCTGTTTTCCTCCAGGCGTGAGACGATTTGCCTTCTTCTCTCAGTGATTGTGCGCAGTAGCGAGGCCTTCCCCTTGAGGAGTGCAATTTCTGCATCCAGTTTTCCAAGCTGTGCCACGATGTTCTTTCGCTGCTCGCTTAGCACCACTTGATTCCCGCCAGCCTGTTTTACTAGCTTGTCATATTCCTGTTTTACTGGTGCAAACGTCTTTTCGAAATCTGCGATTTCCTTGACAATGCTGACAACGCCAGCAGCTACAGTCTTAGCGAGATCCTTTAAACCGGACACTACTGCAGTGTGCGTACTATTGACTACGTCTGCCGTCCTTTTCACTCCAGGATCATTATTAGCGTCTTCTCCTTCGATTTCTGGCGAAGTCAGATCTTCTATCTCAGGTATGAAGTCTTCAACTTCGCCCTTTAGTCCCTCCAAGTAGTTCCGCTGATTAACCAATGCGCGGCCAATGGATTCCTTCTTCTGATACTCCGTGAATGCCTTATTAGTAAGCTGACGTTCCGCTACGCCCAACTGCTGTTGCACCGACTTCTTGCGCTCTTCAACCGACCTGACTTTGTAGTGCGCCCTCAGCGCTTCGGAGTACCTTCGATCAGCTTCGATCAGATCCGATAGGGCTCTTTCGGTGTTTCGAACGTACTTGTAAAAATCGAAGAAGCGATCTATGAAGTGACGCTGCTCACGCCCGGATTTGTCCTCTGCTATTTTTATTATCTCGTTCTGGCTCAGAAATAGCACCGGAAAGGCTTCGGCCACTTCGAAATGCACTTCATTACCAGCCTCGATGTCACGCACTACAACGAGACTACCTTCGTTTGGCTTCAGCTCACGCTCCACCTTGTACCTCTTGCCAGACTCGTCGCACAGAATCGCACTCACTTTGCCGTAGGTCTCAAGGCAATTCGCGAGCTTCTGCTCATGATCCAACTTGAGGTCGGGGTTTGATGGGGATTGATTAAGCACAAACCTCAGGAACTCCACGCATAGTGATTTACCCGATCCCTTTGCGCCTAAGATGCTATTCAACCCATTGTTGAAAGCAAATGACTGATCACTGAGAAACCCGCCTGTTACTTCCAAACTCTGAACAATGGGATAGCTAATCTCAGCGTACTCGTGAGGCTGTCTTATGCGCGTGTCTCTATCTACAAGACATTGACGTATGTCCTCCAAAGTGATATTGCTTTCCACCTTGAAGAAAGAGCATGTACTGCCAATGGTGTCGAGGCTATGAGAGTCTGAGCTTTGAACAACCCCCAGCCGCCGGTAGTGGTAATTGGGATCATTTCCATCCAGAAGGTCAACCACTCGGGTTTTCTTCTTTTTCTTATCTGCATCGCGAAAATTCGCCTCCGATGCTTCTGCACCTATTAGGCAGTGCCTCGGTTTCTCGAATATTGCCCTGCGAGTTTCTCCCTTGATGTCCCCCAGAACTCCCTTGGTTGAATGACAATGGGCGAGGATCATTATTCCAGAGGCATCATATGCATCCAACCTATCGGCTACTTGCCCTACGGAAAGCTCCGTACATAGAGTCTTTTTTCCTTCCTTGTCATAGACTTCGAGAGTATTGAGAAACTGATTGACGTGATCCGTGCCTTTTTCTTCACTGAAGAGACAAAGGACATGTACTCCCTCTTCTCCTCCAGTAACCAGAAGCTCGACACCAGGGAAGACTACCAGCGGTGTCTTCTCGGCGGCGGACTTCAGACCGTCGGCCCAATCACCGGTCTGATGGTCCGTTACCGCAATCGCCGCCAAATCCGCCTTAAGAGCTGCATCCACAATCTGCTCTGGGGTTGCTCCTTTGTCCTTGTAATCACCTGAGGCTGGTGTATGAATGTGCAGATCGACTCTCTTGTATCGAAGTCCTACCACCTTCATTCCTTCGTTAAAACGCCCAACCTCAGAAAAGAACCGGTCGACTCCACCTCGATCGTAGTTATCCAATTGCACGCATATTCAGGCTCCAGTTCCGTCTGAAAGCCGCATGATGAAGACCGTCTTTGCAATTGATCACTCAAACAAGTCTGTGCGAAGCATATATTCAACATGATCATTACTGGCAGTGTTATACGACGTCTTGATGAAATTCTCGTTACGTAGGATTTTCAATCGTCCGTAGCGCCGATGGGACCTGCCAGTGATTCTTGGCTCTCCATCGATGGCACGACCCAATCTTGTATAGGGTATCTGTTCTTGGTCGGCTAATCTCCTCAACTCACTCACTCTTTCCGGCGGTACCGTTACAATTACTTGCCAATCGCCCCAGAAGTACATCAGATTCCAAGGGTCAAGGTTGTGACTACTGGCCGCCTGTTTGACATTCAGCGGCAAGCACTTCTCGGACAGCTCTAACTCGACCCCACAGATCGATCTTTCGCATATGTTCCATATGGCACCGAGCACGCCGTCGGAGTTGTCTGAGGCTGCGGAGACAACACTAGCTCGCCTAAGAGTGCTCATCTCACGCACCTTTGGTGCCGGTCTTACTAAAGCAGTTCTTTCGCTTTCGGAAACATCGGCAAGACCCACCTGATTCGCCCGTAGAAAAGCAGATATGAACTGACCACAAGAACCTATGGCGAATATCTCGTCGCCTGGTTTGCACCCCGATCTTCGGAGAATCTCTCCCGATTGTGCACCACCGATTGCGGTCCCGTGGCAGCCGAATTTCGAGGCTGCCCGGATATTGCCCCCGGCGTTCGCTATCCCCATCTTCTTGCACGCATCCGCGATTCCACAGAAGAAGCTCTGAAAGTCGGCAACAAGCAAGTCTGGAGGGGCCTCTACCGAACTTGTAAAGGCAATCGGGTCGACCCCGGCCGCCGCCAAGTCACTGACGTTGATTAGGACCGAATACCACCCCCAAGTCCGGTACGGTTCAGAATCAAGATCCCACACTAAGGGCTTGGGAGCCGGATCGGACGTAATAGCGATCTCGCTGTGACCGCGCTCAAGGCGGACTGACGCGCAGTCGTCTCCAAGCGTGATTGTGCCTTTCCGATCGCTGCTGAGCGGCAGAACCACTTCCTGCAGCAAGCGGAATTCTCCAACATCTTCTAGCCGATTGCCTTTCACACTCCTTGCCTTCCATGATTATAGTACTAAGGCTATGTACCAGTCAACTTTGGCAGGACATTCTTTCGACAATAGTCGGATAGACCGAGAACGGTCAGATGCGCAGATACCTGGTTTTCAAATGAGTCCAGATGTCTAAGAAGTCCAAAAGCTGTCAAGAAGAGAGGAAGGACATATTCAATGTCAAAGTCCGACCCTTCACCCAAGCGTCCGATGGCCAATTCTCGCAAGTCCTTAATCAACTGATAATACTCATCACACTGCGCGCTCCCCGAGTTTAGCTCCGATCTGAGGTTACCTCCGATAGCACGAGACAACTTCAGAATTGCCGAGAATGGGATATCAGGCTTCAGAAAGACGAATCTGAAATTACACTCCATCAAGACGAAGTCTTTGGCAACATGAGACTCGTCCTCTGCCCAGCCGAAGTCAATTACTCCGGGAGATCTATCGTTTTGTATGATGATGTTTAGCGGGTGAATGTCTCCATGAACTGCGCCAAGAGTTAGTCTCGGCCTCTTGTACCGGAGTTGATCCATCAGCCAAATGGGATTGGTCCAACTCCTACCAAACTGCTTGGTCATCTGTTCCGTATGAGGTCCCCAAATTGCTGCCCATTTCTCGCGTTCTCCCCTACTCCAACCCCGCAAGTATCTCTTGTATTCGCATAGTATGTTTCGACGCCTGCACAGCCTGCCACTGCCAATTCGGAAGTGCATGTCGTCTAAACGGTCAAAGGCAGTGGTCACGAATTCACTCAATGATGTATTTGCCAATGTCTCTTTGCCCCTGAGCACATTGGCCAAACTACTCACTCGCAAACCTAACAGTGGTCGATATCTGAAGGCTTTAGACGAGAAAAACGGCGACCAGAGCACGGAGTACTCTCTTCGCTGATTTGCCTTATCCAAATGAATCGGAAAAGCGAAATTGGATTTATCCTGTCCCGCGTAGGAAGCAACCTGCATGGCACGATTCCATTCATCATTGAGCTTGTCGAACAAGCGTCCCTTCTTTATGGTAGGTCGAGATATCTTCAAGACCATAGGATTCGATGGGTGGTCATCTGGATGGTTTCTATAGAAATAGCCTATTGTGACAGTGGCACCACTAAACCCCGGTGCAGCGCCAACCCGCTCTAATGATACGAGTTTGAGATTGATTGGAAGATTGCTGTACCGTCGAATGTGCGGATAGACTTTGGCTGCTAACCGTCTGGTGGTTGCAATGTGTCTGAGGAATTTGCGTGCCGACCACTCAATACAGCTTAACTGATCTTCGTCGACTATTTCAGCAACAATGTCTCTGAACTGTGGAATCTGCTCAGTTGGCACATCTACCCCTTCAAAACTCTAACTGGAATGCAGAATCGAACGATCAACCCGAAGCTTGTGGACCGTTTCAATCAGCCAAGGTTCAATTGTTTGATATGAACGCCAATCCCATGACTTCTGCACGCCGTAGAGCTCTGCAAGACGCCTACGCATGTACTGCGATGGGAAATCACTGTCTTTGGAGTCTCGCAGATCAATGAGACCTGTGGATCCGTGAGTATCCCGGGCCACAAGGTAGTTGTCGGCGTTACGAAGCTGGAGCCAGGCGTCAATCAAATCAGTGGTGTCTTGGCAATGCCGGCCGAGGAGCCGACCACAATCAACCTGCGATGGCACCGGGACGATATGGACATGCGCGTGGTATATGCCGCAACCATGGCCCGTACCACACTTGGCTCCATGCTCAAAGACAATCGGAAATCCCAGGGTTGACACCTTTCCGGCCAGGCGGTCAATAAGTGATATGAGATGTTTGAGGTCACGAGCTTCAAGACTCGAAATAGTCTCGACGTGCTGCTTAGGCAATACCAGCAGGCTGCTTTTAAACAACTGGCCAATTGTGGGAAGAGCCACAAAAGATTCCGTTTCGCAGATAACGCGAGAGGCGAGCGTTTCCCCGTACACCCTAGCGAACCGCGATCTTATCGGACTGTCTAATTCAACACAGAATTCACAATCCACATCAGAGGTTCGTTCCTGCATCACGGTAGACACCGCGACATTCTGTTCATCCATTAGTAATTCCTCTCATACTAGCGTCGACTTCTGTGCCCAGACTAAGAGCCGAATTGCTGCACCTCCACCCAACAAAATAGCAATAATACTCGGATGACTAGACCATGCAAGCAAAATAGCTCCTTTCAGACACCCGTCCAGCAGACGGAGTGAAAAGGTGCACCACTAATCGCGACGAAAGCTGCCACCCTTGGGACCATTTTGGGACCACTTTCAGTCCAAATCAATCAAAAACCTCCCAAAGTAATACTTAAACAATCGCACCCTATCTAATTGCCGTGCTATGGAATGCGCTGAACGCCAATCAGATGCATTTTCGTCGCGATCAGTTTTTAAGTCCCTGGTGTCTACCAATTCCACCACTCCGGCAATTGGGTATGTTGATTTTGACAGGCGCGGGTAATGTATACAGGCGCAGGAGTATACGCAACTATAATTTCCCGGTCCAACCCCGCCCTTGCGTCCCGCTGCCGCGTTTGCCAAAAAAAAGCCCCTCCCAAAATGGAAGGGGCCTTGTGATAATCTCGCTTATCCAGCCTGAACCGACCTATAGCATCGGCACCGGCAAGCCGGAAACATAGTCAATCGAGGCCTCAATAAGGCTGCGGGCATAATTGAAATTGTGAATACCTCTGGACTGGTCCTCCTCAACGTATACATAATTATAAAGCGCCCCTGCCAAATGCGGATCGGCAATAGTGCCACTGAACGGCGAGCCGTCGTCAAGAACTCCCTGGGTAGTCAGCAACATCGCCAATTCCTCAAGCAGACCGTCCATTTCAGTCTGGTATCCTTCAATATCGCCATCACCGTCGTAGTCTTCATCAGCCGCGAAATCAAACTCCTCGACATCCTCACCGTGACAACTGCTCGTTGCGCACACGCCGACGAGAGTTTCGTCTATGCCCTCGACTGCCATGTTAAATGAATGGCCGCCCAACTGGTAACCAACGTGCGTTCGCGGATCGCCCATGTGACAACCGACACAGGCATTATCCACCTGATTGGCATGCGGCGACAGCGGGAATTCATAGTCTTCGCCGGGGAATTCGTAACCACCTGTTCCGTCAATCATATCGGACTGATTGCTGTGATGCGGTCCGAACCTGCTGTTCACCGATTGATCGGCGGTAATAGCGCTGCCGGCGAACCTCGACTGGTGGCAGGCGGCACACTGGTTGGCAGCGCCATGATCGAACACAGCACCGTCTATAAGGGCGACCGCTTCGGTCTGGCGAAGCTCCAGGGTGCCCGTCTCGTGAGGATTGTGGCAGGTGAAACACCCAATAGCGCTCACACTCGCAAAAGGCACATCGGGAAGCGTGCCGGTCTCCAGGAAAGACAGGTAACCTTCCTCATTGTGGCATTTGGTACAGTCAGTACCGCCTCGATTGGTATAGTCAATGTTGTTTCCCGACGCATGAGTCGAGTTTGCCCACTCTCCCTGCGCCTGATCGAGATACCCGCTGTGACATGCCAGACAGTCTTCACTGGCGTTAGCAAAGTCATCATCGTACTCGACATTGCCCGATATCTCCCGATCACATCCGGCCGCGATCAACAGAAGCAACGCCAGGCCGGCCGCTAAGTACTTGAGTCTATCCATCTTTCCTCCTTGTTATCATCAAAACGCCACCTTTTATAGCCTATAAATCGTACGAAATTCCCACTCGCACGATATTGTCTGTGTAGTATTCGTTGTAGATGGGCGAAGTATCGCCGAGATTATCGAAGTTGTGCGAGCTATACTCGAATTCCAGCCCAAGCCCGCTCTCGAGACGATACCGACCGGTAAACCGAACGGAAAAACTCTCCACATCCAGATCCTGCTGACTGCGAAGATACATACCGCCAAACCCGAAAATGAAATTGCGATATTCCGCCGTGGTCAGTTCACCGTTCAACACGTGTTCATCAAACTCGAAAACTCCGGACGCGTTCTTGTATTCACCGTTACCGTATGAATAAGAACCGGTCGCCATGCCATATTGGGAAAGCTCAACCGAAACATCACCGGCAAAGCGGATATAGTCAGTCGAACTGCCGATATCTTCGTTGTCCATCTGCCTGTTTTGCACCTTCACGCGCAGCCAGCCGAAATCGGCGCGATACCGCGCCGATGCCCAGCCGTTGCTTCGCTCAGTGGTACCGGTCAGAGTCCGGCCTTCATCTACATCCATTTCCTCCGATCCATACCCGGCCTTAAGACTCAACTTATCCACCGGCATGAACCAGGCGGTTATGGAATAGCCGTTGCCGGTCAACTCGTCGGAGATATCATCGTTAAGTCTATATTTGTAGCCGGCGGTAACGCCACCGCGACGGTGCCAGCTTTTTCCGATATAAACCGCATGGGTAATATTATCAGCATCGGTAGCATCTCCGGTGCGCCTCGCCCGGTCGAAAATGAAGCTGTATCTGACCAGGTACCCATCATCGTTGACAAAGCGCACTCCACCCCAGAAGGTGTGGGCCTGAAGGGTATCGACGCGCCTCTCGAAAGCGTTGCGATAATACTGGTAGCCGGCGTTGACCGTCAGATTCTCATAGTTCGGCAAAGGCATAGAGCCATCGGCCCGAAAACGAATGGTGGAGCGATCGTTATCATAGTCGACACCGTCGGAGAACGTAGTGCGACGAAACTCGATCTGACCGACCCGCCGATTTTCCTGAAATGTCAAACCGGCGTGATATGACCAGAGCGAGTAATCCACACTGTCGGCGATTATCCCGTCCTCCGGCACAAACAGCTTCAACATCTCGCCGTTTTTCTTGATGACTCCCAGCCCGGCGAAGAATTTCACCCAGGGACGGGCCCGCCACCACAGTTGACCGCTTGAGCGGTAACGATGAGTCTCAAAGTCACCATTGAAGTCATACGGTCGCCGATAACCATTGTGCGTAAACCCTATCCCCCACGCTCCCGTCTTCGAAGCGCTCAGAGCCACATTGCGGTTGCGAAACGCCGCATTCCGAATATTCGCCGAGAAATTAAGCCCGTTGTCGAACCGATACGAAAACTGCTCAAGGGAAAGGTCAATCCCCTGGTAGAGATTGAAAGTATTCTGGTTTAAGCTCTGGTTTCCCTCCGTGTCCAGAAAGAGATAGCCGACCCTGACCGTACCCCCGTAATTGTCACTCTGGGCATTGGCGATGACTGCCACTAACAGGACAGCGACTACAATCGTGAAAACACCTTTATAGTATTTCATAACGAGCCACCTCCTATCGATAGTAATGGCAGAAGCAGTCATCGGGGCCGCTTCCAAGTTTACTGCCAAGCTGCGGATCGAGCAGATACAGGTTATCGTATGACCCGTGAATTTCGCTGTGACAGTCCAGGCAAGCATACCCGGCCATGCTACCGCCGTGAGCCGTCAGGTGCCCGGGGGGAGTTCCGTGACACTGCAGGCACAGGCGATCATCCGGCTGATTGAGCAACCGGTCATTGGAACTGCCGTGAGGTGAATGGCACGATACACAGCCACTGCCCTCAGGAGTGAAAGAACTGGTCGCCTCATGTTCGAACAGATACGGTCCGCTCTGCAGCGGATGACAGTTGGTGCAGATGACGCCACCGCCGTGTCCGTAGTCCGGCTCACCCGCCGACACCAGACTGTGACAGTCAATACACCCGATATTCTGTCCAGTCAGAGGATGATTCGACCGTTTGCGAAATTCGTTGACCACCGCGACGTGACAGGTTCCGCAGAATCCACCGCTGGGGTCAATCAACAGATACTCATTGGTTCCGTGAACCGTGTGACACGATGTACACGAGAGGTCCAATCCGGCGTGCGGGTCGAACCCGGCCGTGTAGGCCTGCAGATGCGCATCGTGGCAATCCGTACATATCTTTTCGACCCGGAAAGACTCCATTACCGCCGGATTGCCGATCGTTCCCCGACCCGGATCATCCAGATGCATATCCGCTCCTTTGTGACAGGAGACACAGGCAATCATCATGGAAGGATTGTCTACGGTCGAGGAAAGCCTATGTGTGGTCGGCATCAGGCTTTTATCGAAGTCCTCATGGCAGGCAAGACAGTCTTCATCGGCAACATCCAACGTCTGACCACCCACCTGCGAATATGACGATATGACGGAGAAGGAAACGACTAATAACGGCAGGGTAAATTTCAAAACCCTGAAAACATAAGGAGACATGCATCACCCCCGATTCAAAAGAATCACGTTTCCTCAACATAAACCATGTTGACAATTCATGAACAATTTTTCGACTCTAATAGTCAACAAAAAAAGAGATAAAAGTGATATTTTTTGACCAAGGAGGTCCAGTAGTTCCACAATCATATACTAGTTAGTATAGTATTATTGAACACAATATGTGTTGTCGCTCTCAATGGAAAAGCTTCGACAATCTGTTAGGGGGTTGTTGAATCGGTCAGACAATTAGGGGGCCCGATGGCCCCCCCTTAACTTTGCGCCTGTGTTAACAGGTCAAGTTTAGACCGGTGATGTCTCTAACGCAACTTGACTCTGGCGTCCGCCGGCATCAGTCTGACGCCAGGCTCACGACTGGCGCTAACCGGTGGTTCGGCCATGTCCCAATTGGCGACATCTGATGGATCACCGCCCGTGAAGGTAAGTCGCCAGTAATATTCGAGCGGGTAGTATCCGGTCCAGTCAGGCGTCCAGTAGTCACAGTAACCATAGATGTCATACACATTGCTTGACACCTGCGCTATATCGCTCTGGAACATGGACAGGTAGTATATCCATCCATCCGAATAGCCGAACTCCTGATAGATGAATTGAATCACGAGAGGATCACAGTAGTACTGCATCGCGGCAAACGCGAAGTACCCGTTCGGATCACATCGGACTGTCTCCACGGTATCCGTTACCACGACCGTATCGTAGTAATTGTGATCAATCGTCACCGTGTCATACAGGAGCGTGGTGTCGTAAATGTAGTCGGTCTCCGTGATAGTGACCGTATCCACCAGCACGAGAGTATCCTCTAAAACGACAGTATCAACTCCCTGAACGGGGTTCGGAGCTGAATCGACAACGGTGTCGATTCGTACGATGGTATCGAATACATACTCGGTTTCGGTTTCGTGGACATACTCGGTCGACTCAACAATCTTTTCTTTTTCGCAGCCTATCAGCACAATCACGACCGTCAGGATTGCCAGGGCTGCCAGAATAGTTACTCTTTTCATATCATTCTCCGTTGCGCAAAAACCTTTGCTTCCAACCCTGTCGATGCAAAAGTCACGCCAACTGTCGGCAAAACCAATCCATATTTGTAAGTGCCACGGCAGCCATGCGTTACAGCGAAGCAGCGGGGAGCCACCGAGAACCTATTCGGTGTAAAAATTTGACATTCAGATGCAGACAAAGAGCAGAGATGCGGGTGTTCACAATTTGAACAGTACTGCTTTCAGGCCTCTAGGCCACGCCAATACAGACAGATCAATTGACTCGACTCAATGGCAGTCTCTCAAGGATATTATTCCGATAGACGAGAGCGATAACCCCGGAGTTCGGCATCAGATACTTGGTCAGGTTCTACCAAGCGATAATGCCTCTCGCCAGCCACACGAACCCCTCCGTTGCCAAGCTCAAATTCGAATAGAGCAATGACCTCCTCACGCATAAACTGAGCGCCAACGGGCCGACACACGAGTTCAGGGAACTTGTGCTCGCACATCGCTAAATCCTGCTCTATCTGAACCACACTCAAGCGGTCCTTCCCACCTTTGGCCTGAACTGGAATGACGTATTGAACCCCCCTTTTGTCTACGCCAATGTAGATTTCGTCCGTCTCTATCTGTCCCATGTTGGGTACTGTTGTTCGCAAATGACTCTGCAGAGAATAGCAAGTGATCCCTGTAAACACATCAACAAGTCTGTTGTATCTCACCTTAGCCAGAAGAGCCTGTTCATCACTCAAAGAATGCTTGCTAACGATCCCTGGAGTAGCATCGGGAATTTTGGTCTCAGCAATGTTTTCGTTGGGATCGAGAGAGATGTCGCGCACTAAGCTAAAACGGTACCTCCCTCGCCCCGCTGCTCTGATTATCCAGGTCATTCCTTTAGGCGCTTTTGCTCTCACTTTCGCTGGCAAACTAGATCTGTACCTAAAACTATATACTACATCGCCCAAGTTTTTGGGGTATTCGATCCCCAAGTCTTCGGCAACCGCTACTATGTCCGAGCGCTCAAAACTAATTTCGCTGGCTCCAGATCTAAACTTGGAGAGAAAAATCCGCTCAATAATCTCATTGTATTTGCTCTTTGACCCCATATCCTCATAACCTCGCAACACACTAACCGGGCCACCGAAGCAACAGGACCTCTTCACGCAACTGCTCACCGGTGGTTGTGGATAAACGAGTTCTGAAAAGATCAATATCGGTTACTTCATACCCTAATGACTCTGCTATTTCACCAAGTAATTGCCCGGTTCTAATCATGACTCTCAAATAGGATGCCTGATCTCCGACGACATAAGCGAGCCTCGCCCCGGGGCTCAACCTTTCTCTAAGTTCGGCAAAGTGCCTCGCCATGCCCCCAAAATAGAGTTTTGTTAAACGCCCGTAGAGACGTTCAAACCCCGATGTTTTGCCGAGTTCAATTCTTCTGATTTCGATGTCCCTCGCGATATTCTCAATTCTGGGGTTTCCCCTTATGTATTTGTCGTCCTCATCACCTGCAAATACCCCACGAGTATTCGAACGAACAAAGGACTTCTTCAGGTCTCGCAGATCCTGCCTTGTTGATATGTAACCAAGAAGGACAGACTCTAGGCGAGTAGTCCGAGTATAATCCTTTTCATTCGGATACGGCGGCGAAGTGATCACTGTATCAACAGAGCGACCGTCAAAAGATTGAGCAATAGTGCGTGAATCCTCGCATCGCACGGCGGCCTCCGTCGGGCCACAATCCGCTACAACTCGTAGGTCCCGACACATTTGAAGAATATTGTTTAACCATGCCGAAATCACCCCGGCATCTTGCTTTTTCACCCTGCTTACCCCCACTTCCGGTCCAAAATGGAGGTTGCTTGCGCCATAAACAACTGTTTTGGCCAAAGCCAGTCTTTCGTGTTGATGATAGGTAACTTCTTTGCTTTCTTCTATGGTCTCCAACAAAACAATGGCTTTGTGAAGTGGTAGCGGACTTATAGAATTCTTGATTAGAAGAGCCATGCTTTCTTCGGGAAGGGTGCGGAGTCGACCCGCGTCGCAGGACGACACATTTTGAGCAGCCGAAAACAACTCACCGTTATCTGAGAGCCCATGTTTATGAAGTTTCTCCAAGGCTTTATCGTAAATTCCCCTTGCATGAGTCTCCAAACTTCTCGGATTTATTGCCCAATCGGTTTTTGTCCGAGCAAATGCGGCCACGGCTGGATTCACTTCCAAACCTATGCTTGCTATACCCAATTTCTTACACTCAACTACCGTTGTGCCGGTTCCACAGAATGGATCCAGAACGAACTGCCCCCGCCTGGCATCGAAACGTCCCAAATACTCTCTTACCAAATGCGGTGGGTATGACAGTACAAACCTAAACCAGTCATGCACTGGCCGGTCTTCAGCAAGTAGCTGATTGCTTCCGTTCCCCATCAGTTTTCGTTTAATCTCGGCCATCCGCCAAAAGAGACCCAGCTCTCATGTTGTTTGAAGTTCAGCCTATCAACGCTAATTTAAGCACACAACCCGGCAGTGCAACTAAAATTGTATCACATTCTTCGCCTACACGATGTGTCCGTTCCGCGGAACCCGCAAGGCGAAGAGCATGTCGACGAAAACGATCACCGCTCCGGAAATGAACGTCACCTCATACCCGAATGTCGCCCACAACACACCGCCCACCACAGGAATCACGACCGCTGTCACGTGATTGGCTGTCATGCCAAACGACAGGCAGTTGGTGAGATCTTCGGGGGTAGAGATTTTTTTCAGGTAGGATTTCAGCGCAATCGACGAACCGAACAGAACGTGATCGAGAACATAGAAAGCGATGAGAATCGGCAAAAAGGTAACGTAGGCGTAGCCGGCGAAAATGAACACCAGCACGAAAGAACACCCCGCCAGAACCACCCTCTCCCCTATCCGGTCGGAAAGATTGCCAAGGAATCGATTTGTGAATATCGTTACGCCCGCCGTGGCCAGCATGAGACTCGATATCACGGTTATGTTCAAGCCGTGATTTTTCACGAGCAGGAATATGGCGAAAGTCGTGAATATGTGTCTTCGACAGCCCCTCAAAAATGAGAGAGTGTAATAAAGCCAGTATTTCTTCTGTATTCTCAACTTTCGCTGCTCAGTCTCGCCGCGGTTGGACGGCAGCGCCACGGTCAGATACAGGCCGGTTGCCGTCACCAGGCCGCCGATAACGTAAAAAGTCGCTCTGAAATCCAGGAAAAACGTCAGAAGCAACACCAGCCCGGCGCCGACGAGCCCCGCCATGGCCTCGAACGACATCAGCTTCCCTTGTGTCCGTCCGAGTTCATCGACATTCGTGAGCGCAAGCAACTGCGATGAATTCATGGGTTCGAAATAATGAAATCCAAAGGACATCAGCACCGTGGCCAGTCCCAGCACGACTATTGTCGGCGCCGCACCGCAAAGCAGAAGCCCCAGCCCGATAGCGGCAATGGAAATGGCGGCGATCTTTGATTCGGTAAAATAAACGGCGAGGGCACCCACGCCGAATGCCAGAAGCCCGGGGATTTCCCTGGCGGCCTGAATGATACCGACTTCGGTAGGCGAAGCTCCGAAGACTTCCACACCGAAATTGTTGAACATCACCCGCCATGCATAGAAACCGATATTAACGGATATTGCCGACAGCGTGACGGTAAAGACGGAGACTTTCTTGATGCCAAGCGACATAATCCGGTAAAGATAATCCAAATCGGGGAAAATACCGACAAGAAAATTCCGCTCGTCGCGGCTATCCAGCAAAAAAAGAGCCCGACAAACCACAATCCCCGCCGAAATCCGTTTATCCGCGAATGGCCGTTCCACCGGTGGAAAACGCGGCCAGGCCGTTTAACTGTAAAAGGTGCTGCCTAATGAAGAAAGTACGTCTGGTGTCAGACAATACCGAGGAAATGAAGTAATTGAGGGCACTCGCGCCGTAGTTCTTTGCGAATCTTGACCCGCGCCCGGTGCAGATACCAGCGAACGGTCGCTTCAGAAACGTTCAATGATGAAGCCACCTCGTCAATATCACAACCCTCGAGGTCCCTTAATACAAAAACGGACCGCTGCTTATCGTTGAGAGCATCAGCAGCACTAATGAGGTAGCCCGCAATTTGTTGACGACGAAACGACTCTTCGGGATCCTCCTGCGTGGTCTCCACTGATTCGTGAAATTCCTCCAGCGGCTCATGACGGTGTCGTTTGTGCTTTCGCATGTAATCGATTGAAGCGTTCACGGTGATGCGGTAAAGCCAGCTGTAAAACTTCTTCGAATCATCGAATCGCCAGACGTTCTGATACATCTTGACGAAAACCATCTGGGCGATATCGGCCGCCTCATCATAATTGCTGACCATCTTATAAGCCAGCGCCGTCACCTGACGGCTGTAGCTGTCCACCAGCTCGGCAAACGCCTGCTGATTGCCCTGCTGAATCTGGCTCACCAGTTGCTTCGCGCGAGTATCGTCATACGTGTCGGTCTCATCGACATCCTGACGATGCAAGCTGAGCTTGGGCGACAATTCCGGTTTATGATTGATTGGTCTCTTGAGCGACCGCCTTGAGGTAATCCTATTATTGCTTTCCAGAGCCCGACTCATTGGCTAAACTCCTTTGGTTTTATGTTTCGCCTTGTCACAAGTCCAGGTGCTTCTGGTACACAATCCGACCCGAGGACATCCAATTTTACGGTCGGTTAATCAAAGAATGTATCTGGTGTGGTATTGTTGGTTCTTATACGGGAGGAGGTCTGAACATCCCTGCGCCCCCAAGGCTCAGATCCTCACTCCCGGCTTGTTCCAACCCCCTTTTGAGTTTTCGAAGTCGCCGGGCACGGATCGTTTAGATTCTATCATTGACACGCATCCGTTAAAAACCCGACCTTGTATCTTGTCTTGGTCATTGGTTGCGTCAGATATTATGACAGACCGGGATGAAACTCTAACCCGACCGAGGCCGGAAAGCCTGTCTAGTAGATAAGTTCTCCCGGTCTGCTACAGG
>JBFLZR010000004.1:300000-386592 GCA_040756055.1 Candidatus Zixiibacteriota bacterium | reverse complement strand
CTACGACGAAAGGAAGAAAATGCTTATAAAACCAAAAGTCACGAGAAGGAAACAACATTGATCTTTAACCCAAAAAGTGTTACCCATGTGGTGAGTCTATTCTGTTACCTATCTAGTGAAACGTTCAGCGGTTTAGTCAATCCCACCTAAAAGGTGGGGCACCCTTTGCGAATTTGAAGGGGGATGATAACATTAAGGCGGGTTCGAAGACGGACCCGCCCTACAAGATATTTATGTCTGTCTACTGCTCGACTACCGGCAAATCGCGTTCGAGGTCTTTGTCGGAGCGGAAGCCGAGAGCATAGTCGGCCTGCATGAGCGTGTGCACCTCGCGGGTGCCCTCGTAAATCGATGCACCCTTCGAGTTGCGATAAAACCGCTCGACCGGGTACTCATCGGAGAAACCATAAGCGCCGTGCACCTGCACAGCATTGGCAGCGGAAGCTTCAGCCTCACGACAGGCAATCCATTTCGCCATTGATGTCGCCCTGGTCGAACGCTTGCCCTGGTTCTTGAGCCATCCGGCCTTCATCCACAAATAGGTCGAATACTCATACCCGGCTTCCATGTTGGCGATCATCTGCTTGACCAACTGGTGCTGCTCGATATTGACGCCGAAAGTCTGACGCTCCTTGGAATACTTCACGCAGGCATCGCGGCAGGCTTTGATAAGACCGCAGGAACCGGCGGCCACGGTGTACCGTCCCTGATCCAAACAGAACATGGCAATCTTGAACCCGGCGCCTTCTTTGTAGACCAGATTTTCAGCCGGGACCTTTACATCCTGGAAGGCGATATAGCCGGTGTTGCCGGCGCGGACGCCCAGTTTGCCATGGATCGTGCCGGTGGAGACACCCTCCCAGCCTTTCTCGACGATAAAGCAGGAGAGGCCGGTGTGGTCGCGTTTTTTCTTTTTGTCCAGATCGGTCCAGGCAAAGACAAGGAAATAGTCGGCGACATCGGCGAGCGAAATCCACATTTTTTCGCCGTTGAGAATATAATGTCCGCCGCTTTTGACCGCCGTGCACTGGATACCGACAGCATCACTTCCGGCAGCCGGTTCGGTCAGGCCGAAAGTGGCGATTTTCTCGCCTTTGGCGGCCGGGACGAGGTATTTCTGTTTTTGTCCTTCGTTGGCCCAGGTAAGCACCGGCAGGGAGAACAGGCCGATGTGGACCGAGAGGATAACGCGGGCGGCGGTGTCGCCGTATTCGAGCTCTTCGGAAGCCAGCCCGAGCGAAATATAGTCCATGCCAAGGCCGCCATACTGCTCAGGGATACAGAACCCCAGCAGGTTAGCCTCGGCCATGGCCGGAAGCAGTTTGGGGTTCATTTTCTGGGCGCGGTCGTACTCGATAATGTCGGGGATTACTATTTTTTGGGCTACTTCGCGGGCCATATCGCGGACGGCCAGATGGTTTTCAGTCAGTGAAAAATCTATCATGGAAGCTGCGCTCCTTTTTGTTTTCGGGGTTTCGGCAATATATAGCCAAATACGGGGTTAATGTCAATTCGAACTGGACCGGGGCGGGCGAAAATGTACTTTCGCATTCGCGGCAGTTGCCCGCAGGCGCAATATTGACTATATTGCCGGTCCTAAATTATGAGGATATGAGATTGAGCGGCCAGTCGCACTCCAAAGCGGACATCGTTCCATACACCAAAGAGTATTCGGCCACCGTTCGGGGTTGGATCGACTCGGCCGAGGTTTTTCGTGATGTTTGCCGGGGGAAAGAATTCCCGCCCCCTCAGGACATTGTCGATAGCTGGCAGCGCAAGGATGTAAGCTCGTATCTTCTTTTCCGCAGCGGGAAGCCGCTGGCCTACGCCGAGTTGTGGAACCGTCCCAACGACCTCGCCGTTGAAGTTGCCCACCTGATTGTCGATCCGGTCCGCCGCTCGGAGGGTTTCGGTACCCGCCTGGTCGAACTTTTGTACGAGCAGGGGGCGGCGAGAATGGATGTCGCCAAAGTTATGATCAACATGTACAACGAAAACGCGGCTGCTTTGTCGTGTTTTCTGAAGGCGGGGTTTGAGCTGACCGGGGTGACATCATACACCCAGGGTCTTAGGCTGATTCGCTTCGTAAGATAGCTGTAATCGTTAATATAAAACCGGGAGAGTCAGATGATAAAGAAAGTCGGTATTGTAGGGTTCGGACAGATGGGCTCCGGGATAGGACAGGTGTCCGCCGCGGCTGGTTATGAAGTGGTCGCGTGCGAAATTTCCGACGAAGTGTTCAAAAGAGGATTGGGATATATCACCAAGTCGCTGGACAAGGCTATCGAGAAGGGAAAAGCCACCGCTGAGCAAAAAGACGGCATTCTCGCGAAAATCAAAGGCACGGCGCATTTGAATGATCTGGCCGATTGTGATCTTATCTGTGAGGCTGTCGTTGAGAATATGCAGGTGAAAAAAGAAGTCTATGCCAAGCTGGACAAGATCTGTAAGCCGGAAGCTATTTTCGCCTCGAATACATCATCGCTCTCAATCGGCGACATGGCGGCCGTGACCGGTCGCCGGGATCGTTTTCTCGGGCTGCACTTTTTCAACCCGGTTCCGATCATGAAGCTTTGCGAGGTGGTCAAGACACTGGATACATCGGCAGCCACTTTCGACGCCGCATTCGCCTTCGCCGAATCTGTCGGCAAGACCTGTGTGACCGCGAAAGACTCACCGGGGTTTATCGTCAACGTTCTGCTGGTGCCATATCTTCTCGATGCTATTCGTCAGCTCGAACGCGGGCTGGCCACGCGCGATGATATCGATAACGGCATGATGCTGGGATGCGGGCATCCGATGGGTCCGCTGACGCTGACGGATTTTATCGGGCTGGATACGATTCTGTATATCGCGGATATCATGTTCGAGGAGTTCAAGGACTCGCATTATTCGGCCCCGCCGCTTTTGAGGCGGATGGTCAACGCCGGGTATCTTGGCCGTAAGGTCAAACGCGGTTTCTATGATTACAACAAATAGGCATTCGCGTTGGAACTGCACAATAGGATGTGTTAAATAGATTCGAGTAAAGGAAGATTTTATGGCTGATTATAAGAACCTCTTGGTGGAGAAGTCCGACTCGATTTTGGTCGTGAAGATCAACCGTGAGCGCGCTCTCAACGCTCTCAACCGGGAAGTAATCGCGGAGCTTCAGCAGCTTTTCAGCTTTTACTGGTCGGATGAGGCGATTCGGTGTGTCATTATCACCGGCGCGGGGGAGAAGGCATTCGTGGCCGGGGCCGATATTACCGAGCTGGCCGATGTTGACGTGCGCAGCGGGACCGAGCTTGCGGCTCGCGGGTTGTACCTGATGAAGACGATCCAGAATTTCCCGCGTCCTGTAATCGCCGCTATCAACGGCTTCGCGCTGGGCGGCGGATGTGAACTGGCGATGGCCTGCGATATTCGTCTGGCTTCGAAAAAAGCCAAAATGGGACAGCCCGAGGTCAACCTGGGGATTATCCCCGGCTATGGCGGCACGCAGCGTTTGCCGAGATTGGTCGGACGCGGCAAGGCGATGCAGATGATTTTCACCGGCGATATGGTCGATGCCGCCGAGGCGCACCGGATAGGGCTGGTTGATGAAGTCTATGAGCCGGAAGAGCTGATGGACAAGGCGATGGCAATGGCAAAGACGATTGCCAGTAAGGCGCCGATTGCCGTTTCGCTTGGCAAGGAATGCATCAACCGCGGACTCGATGGTACCCTTACGGCCGGCTGTGACCTGGAGAAGGCCAACTTTGGCCAGATCTGCGGAACCGGTGACAAGAACGAGGGCATGGAGGCTTTCTTAGAGAAGCGCAAACCCAATTTCACCGGTCATTGATAGGCCGGGTCTAATTTATTGATTATCCGTTAAGGGGTGTCGTTATCGGCACCCCTTTTGAACGATGGTCGCGATAGAAAATTCAGGCTTGGAACTTTGGGGTAATGGTTGCATTATATACGTTAGTATGGAACTGCCGCTTCTGTTTTTCAACTCGTTTATGGTCGGGTTTTCCGGCGCGATGATGCCCGGACCGCTTCTGGCGGTCGGTATTGCCGAGACACCCCGTCACGGCTGGCAGACCGGACCGATCATCTCAATCGGACATGCCATTGCCGAGATTTTCGTCGTGGTCGTCCTGTCGCTCGGACTGGCTGCCCTGGCGCAGGATCCAATGGTGGCGGCAATAATCGGAATTGTCGGGGGAGTGGCGCTGATTCTGATGGGTGTGCAGATGGCGTATGAGATCCTGAAAAAGAAGATCGATTACGAAATTGTAACATCAGACAAACAGTCGAGCCACAAACTGGCCGGTAAAGGAATCACGGCGACGCTCTCGAATCCGTACTGGTTTGTCTGGTGGGCGACGACGGGGCTGGCGTTTCTGGTCAAGTCGCTCAAGTTCGGGGTGATCGGACCGGTGGTTTTCTACTTCGGGCACATCCTTTCCGATTTCGTGTGGTACTCGGTGGTATCGGTACTTCTGTGGATGGGTAAGCGGATTATCATGGGGAAGGCCCTCAGGGTGCTGATAGTGGCGTGCGCGATTTTCCTCGTCTATCTCGGCGCGAGTTTCATCTACGACGGCGTGCGGGCCATATAGACTCATTATGGAATTATCAATTCATCCGGTAGAAGAAAAAGACAGCACCTACGTGCTCGAGGTCTTTCGCGGCTGGGGAGCGGATTTCGTGGTAAGCCGGGGACGGAAGGTATATCCGGACGATTTGGAGGGTTTTGTCGCGAGAGATGAATCAGGCAGGAATGTGGGGTTGGTTACTTACGAGATTGACGGTGACCAGTGCGAGATTGTAACGCTGGACGCGTTCACTAAGTTCTCCGGTATCGGCACGGCGCTCGTTGAGGCTGTAAAGGACAGGGTGAAGCAGACCTGTAAGCGGCTGTGGCTGATTACTACCAATGATAATCTTGACGCTATCCGGTTCTATCATCACCGCGGGTTCACGATCGCGGCGCTTTATCCGGGTGCGATTGAGAAGTCGCGAAAGTTGAAACCGACTATACCCATGGTCGGGTGTTATGGCATTGCTATTCGTGATGAGATCGAGTTCGAGACGATGTTAGACTAACAGCATCGCTTCGTGCAAGCGCTCGTATATGGGGCCTTGCGGGGTGAGGGTTGATTTGAAAAGGACAATCCGGTCAAAGTGCGCCGGGATTTCGTCGAGCTGATACTCCTGAAGATAACTGAATAAGTGTTCATTGCCGCGCGGCTCTCTGACTCTCGCGAGAGTGAGGTGGGCTTTGAACGGTTTGCTTTCTTTCTCGAAGCCAAGAGTGCGGATTTTCAGCTCCATCTGACGGGCCATTTTGGAAAGCGCTTCGATTTCTTTTCCTATGCCCACCCAAATCACACGAGGACGGCTAAGGTTGGGGAAGCCGCCGATGATGCTGATCGAGGTTGTCACGGGAGCATGACCGGATGCGACGGCATCGATCTCGGACTTTATTCTCGGAAGCAGTTTCTCATCGGTTTCGCCAAGAAAACGAAGAGTGAGATGCGTGTTGTCCGGTTTGACCCATTTGACCGAACCGCCTTTTGATTTGAGTTCGGCGATTATTTGGCCGAGGCGGTCTTTAACCGATTTCTCCAGAGGGAGAGCGATAAACAGGCGCATCATTTTATGTCCAGAATGTCTCTCCGCAACAGTTCAAGGGCGGCATAGGTGGCGCGGGCGCGGGTTGATTCGCGGGTGATACCGAGGACGAATTTGTGGGCGTAACAGTCGTGCGTCGACGCCAAACCGATGAACGTGGTGCCGACCGGTTTTTCCTCGGTGCCGCCATCGGGGCCGGCAATACCGGTTATCGAGAGGGCGTACTCGCTTTCGAATCTCTCGCGGCAACCCTTGGCCATCGCAATCGCGCACTCCTGCGATACAGCGCCGTGCTGTTCGATTATTTGCGGGTCGACGCCGAGGTCACGGATTTTGCTCTCGTTGGAATAGCTGGTGATGCCGCCGAGGAAGAAGGCCGATGAGCCGGGGATAGATGTTATTTGCATGCCGAGCTGACCGCCGGTGCACGATTCGGCGACCGCGAGGGTTTTGTCGTTATCTTTGAGGAGTTGGCCCACGACAGCTTCGAGAGTATCGCTGTTTTTCCCGTAGATGTATTTGCCGACTTTGGATTCCAGATACCGTTCGAGTCTCAGAGCGCGATCATCGGCCTCGGCCTGACTTTCGGCGGAGGCGAGGATGCGCAAATCGACGCCGCTGTAGGCGGGGAGGTAGGCGAGTCTGACGCCGGGTTCAAGAGCGAGATCAGAGACTATCATTTCCGCCAGTTTTGCTTCGACCACACCAGTGGTTCGCAGTTTGATGATCTTCATCGGCTGCCCGGTTTTCAGTCCCTGGACATACGGAAGAACCTCATCGACCATGATTTGTATCATTTCGCGCGGGACACCGGGAAGAGCTATGAAAATGCGCCCGTTTTCGCTTATGCAGATGCCGACAGCCGAGCCGGTCTTGTTGGGGAAGAAGGTAGCGCCCTGCGGCAGCAGAGCCTGATTCTGATTTATGGCGGGCATGACGATACCTCGGGCGGCATAGCGCTTTTTGAGGTCTTCGAGAATGTTGTCGTGGAAGATCAGGTTGCGTTTAAAGACCTTGACGATGGCCTTCTTGGTGATATCGTCATCGGTCGGCCCGAGGCCGCCGGTGGTTATAATCAGCCGGGCGCGCTTGAGCGCCAGGTGAAACGCTTCTTCCATGAGCTCCAGTGAGTCGCCCGTGGTGCTGATGTATTTCACGTCGAGTCCAATCTCGGTCAGTTTCTCGGCAATGAAGGCGGCATTGGAGTTCACCGTGTGACCGGTAAGAAGCTCATCACCTATGGAAATCAGTTCAACGTCCAATTGTCGTGTTCCTGTCCTTAAGGTTTTATCCTATGGCATGCCATATCTCGCCGAGGCCCAGATGATCATCTGGGTCAGGAGATTGGCGTAGACTCCGGCGGCGATATCATCCATGGTAACGCCCCATCCCCGTGGGAGTCTTTCGAACTGCGCCGCCGGGGGCAGCTTGATCACATCAAACGCTCTAAACGCCACGAAAGCAATACCATAATTCAACAGTGAGAACGGTACGAACAGAAGCGAGACGAACATGCCGGCCCATTCGTCCATAACGATCTTCCGGGCATCGTGTCCGAACAACTTTTCAGCCTCACCGGCCGACCATACCGAGAGGGCGAACGCCGCCACGGTGGCGATGGCGAGGATAAGCGGATTGTCTTTTATTAAAAAGAAGGCAATCAGCCAGGCCGGGATGGTTCCCCAGGTACCGGGGAATGGTTTGATGTATCCGGAGTAAAGGCCGGTTGCTATCATAGTGACGAGGTGCTTCATGGTTGTAGTCCGCTCATTTCAATACGGATTTTATCATATAGTAGTATTTCACGATATAGTCAATGCCTGTCCAGAGCGTTATGATGGCTGTTACCCAGAGGGCAAGGTTGAAATAATAGTAGTAGTCGAATTGGAAGAGGCTCAGTGACGGGCTGTTGTAATACTCGAGAGCATTTATCAGGGTGATATAGGCCAGAACGATGCCCACTATGCTCAGTTGCAGGAATGTTTTCACTTTGGCCCACCAGCTCGGGGATATAACCACGCCGCGATAGGCGGCCAGAAGGCGCAGTCCGGTTATGGAGAATTCGCGGCCGATTATCAGGATTACCGGCAGAGGGGAGAGATAGTCCAGAGCGATAAATGACACGAGGGCGGACGAAACCAGAATTTTGTCTGCCAGAGGGTCCATGAATTTTCCGAAGCCGGTGATGATGCCGTATTTCCTCGCATAGTGGCCATCGGCCAGATCAGTCAGCGCGGCTACGATGAATAGTCCCAGCGCGACCATGCGCATATGGAAATTATCGATGATGAAAAAGAACATGAAAAACGGCGCGATTATTATGCGGAGCAGGGTTAATTTGTTGGGAGTGTTCATTGCCCAACAAGTTACTCGACAGGTAAAAGCGTGTCAATCAGGAATTGGCCGCGGAGAAGGCGTCGATAATCCGATGCCGGTACAATTAAAAACCCAGACAGGTAATTGGCCTGCCTGGGCGGACGATATTAGGTAATCCACAGAAAGAGTAACACTTTCCGATTGCGTTTTAATGATAATCTCGGAAGTCCATTTTGTCAAGGGAAATCGATTTGGCAGCAATGAATGCGTCAGACAGAATGTCTGCGGGAAATGATCCGCATTGCCGCTTATTGCACGGTTGTCTGGTCATGGTTTGTTCTGGAAATTCTTCAGACGGGGCTTGATTTTCGGATTTGCCTGGGGCCGGCCGAAAATTCATTTATCAACAAGCATTGTGGATAATATGTTGACTCTGTGTTAGCTTCGTCGTAACCGACGATGTTTCAATGAATTGAAATATAATAATTTTTTATCGGACTCTAACTCGAAATCATTGAAAAGATTAGGGGTTATAAGCAGTTGTTTTTCAAGGGATTGTGAATATTAGTTTTTTATGAGTTAGGGTTACAGGTCATTTTGAAGTGTCGCGGTCCATGATAGGATAGCGATACCTTTTTGATTATCAAGGGCATACAAAAACCTTAAAAAAAACACTATTTTTGGTGGATGGGACTTTGCTGACCACTATATATTGTGCTCGCGCTTTGAGGGTCGGTTTGCTACTTACTGATACTGTCAGTTCCCCCTCAAATAAAATGTGAAGAGCGACAAAACA
This sequence comes from Candidatus Zixiibacteriota bacterium, assembly GCA_040756055.1. Lineage (NCBI taxonomy): Bacteria > Pseudomonadati > Candidatus Zixiibacteriota > Candidatus Zixiibacteriota bacterium. The sequence goes on along the minus strand of JBFLZR010000004.1, from coordinate 377,876 downwards.
ATCCGTAAGCCAGCAATTTTGTGTTAAAAGGGAATTTTTTGCGGCTGGATTATTTCAAATATACAGGAGGTAGACCTTGAAAGTCCAACGGTATTTCACTCGCCAGGGGGAGTCACCTTATGCCCGGATCAATTTTACCCGGCGGACATCGGAGATAAAGAATCCCGATGGTTCGACGGTGTTCAGGCTCGACAATGTCGAAGTTCCCGAGGGTTGGTCGCAGGTGGCGGTTGATATACTGGCTCAGAAGTACTTTCGCAAGGCAGGCGTACCTCAGAAGGATGAGAAGGGGAATTTTCTTGTCGGTGATGACGGCAAGCCGGTTACCGGCGGTGAAACGGATTCACGGCAGGTTTTCAATCGGTTGGCTTCGTGTTGGCGCCATTGGGGCGAAGAGTACGGCTATTTCGACAATGCCGAGCAGGCCCAGAGTTTCTACGATGAATTGTGCTTCATGCTGGCCAGTCAGATTGCGGCGCCGAACTCACCACAATGGTTCAACACCGGGTTGTATCACAGCTACGGTATAGGCGGCGTTTCCAACGGTCACTATTATGTCGACCCGGCCAATCACAATTTGACGGAAGCGAAAAACGCCTATGAGCATCCGCAGCCTCATGCCTGTTTTATTCAGTCGGTGTCGGATGATTTGGTCAATGACGGTGGTATCATGGATCTCTGGGTTCGTGAGGCCCGTCTGTTCAAATATGGCAGCGGTACCGGCTCCAACTTCTCGAACATAAGAGGCTGCAAGGAGCCTTTGTCGGGCGGCGGCAACTCCAGCGGATTGATGTCGTTTTTGCGCATCGGTGACCGCGCGGCGGGAGCGATAAAGTCCGGGGGAACGACTCGCCGGGCGGCCAAGATGGTCTGTCTTGATCTGGACCATCCTGATATTGTCGAGTTTATTGACTGGAAGGTAGTTGAGGAGCAGAAGGTAGCGGCCCTGGTTGCGGGTTCGAAAATTATCCGTCAACAACTTCGCGAGATTTTCGACGCGGCTCGTATCTCGGGTGAAAACGGCAACTCTCAGTATGAAACCGACCCGGAGAAAAACTCCAAGCTGAAACGCGTCATCAAGCATAGCCGTCAGCTTGGCGTACCGTCGTCATATATAAAGAAGGTTTTGGATCTGGCTGCCCAGGGGATCGATGAGTTTGATTTTGTCGAACTCGATACCAACTGGGAGAATGAGGCCTACCTGACAGTGTCGGGCCAGAACTCCAACAATTCGGTACGCATTCCCAACCAGTTTTTCGAGAAGTTGAAAAACGATGAGGACTGGGAGTTGAAACGTCGTATCGACGGAGCGATTTCGGAAAAAATTCCCGCAAGGGAGCTTTGGGACCGGATCTGTTTTTCGGCCTGGTCCTGCGCCGATCCCGGTGTGCAGTTTGACACTACCATTAATGAGTGGCATACCTGTCCCTCCGATGGTCGCATCAACGCTTCCAATCCGTGTTCCGAGTACATGTTCCTCGATGACACGGCGTGCAACCTGGCATCGATTAATCTGGTGAAATTCCTGGATGCTGAAGGCAGGTTCGATATCGAGGGGTATCTTCATGCTATTAGAATCTGGACAATCGTGCTGGAGATATCGGTGTTGATGGCGTCGTATCCATCGAAACCGATTGCCCAGAAGAGTTTCGATTATCGCACGCTGGGGCTGGGATACGCCAACTTGGGCACGCTTTTGATGCGGATGGGGATACCGTATGATTCGCCGGAAGGTTATGCCTGGTGTGGCGCGCTCAGCAGCATGTTGACCGGTGAGGCTTATGTTACCTCGGCCGAGATGTCAAAAGAGCTTGGCCCGTTCAGCGCTTATTATCGCAACCGCGAGAGCATGCTCAGGGTTATTCGCAACCACCGCCGGGCGGCCTACAATGCCGACAAGGGGGAGTATGAAGAATTGACGATCAAGCCTCACGGGATCAACCCCAACTATATCCCCGAGGAGATAGTGCAGGCGGCCCGTCTGGTCTGGGATCGGGCGCTGGAGCTTGGCGAGGTTTATGGATATCGCAACGCTCAGACGACGGTGATAGCGCCTACCGGAACGATCGGTCTGGTTATGGACTGTGATACGACCGGCATCGAGCCGGATTTCGCGCTGGTAAAATTCAAGAAACTGGCCGGTGGCGGTTACTTCAAGATTATCAACAATTCGGTGCCGATAGCTTTGAGAAGGCTGGGATATGCAGCGTCGGAGATCAACGACATCATATTGTACGCCACCGGTCGGAAAACATTGAAACAGGCGCCGTATATAAACCACGAGTCTCTCAAGGCGAAGGGTTTCGGCGAGGAAGAGCTCGATAAGATTGAAAGCGCCCTGGGCAATGTTTTCGACATTTCGTTTGCCTTTAACAAATTCACCCTCGGTGAGGAATTCTTCAAGGATACGCTGGGCATTTCCGAGGACCAGTATGATGATTGGGATTTCAATTTGCTTCGTGAGCTTGGTTTCACGAAGGAGCAGATTGAGCTGGCCAATGAGTTCTGCTGCGGGACAATGACGCTGGAGGGAGCGCCGCATCTCAAGGAGCAGCATCTGGCCATATTCGATTGCGCCAACCGTTGCGGTAAGAAGGGCAAGCGTTTTATCCGGTTTGAATCGCACATCAGGATGATGGGCGCGGCCCAGCCGTTTATTTCGGGGGCCATTTCCAAGACTATCAATATGCCTGCCGAGGCCTCGACCGAGGATGTCAAGAAGGCTTACCGGGTAGCATGGGAAACGATGAATAAGGCTATCGCGATCTATCGTGATGGTTCCAAGCTGAGTCAGCCGCTGACATCGTCGCTGTTCGACGAAGACGAGGAAGAGGACGGCCTGTCGGTGGACAATGTGTCGGAAAAAATGGCGCAGAAGATAGTGTATCGCTACCTGGCCAAGCGTCGCAAACTTCCGAACCGTCGCGGCGGCTACACTCAGAAAGCGGTGGTGGGCGGTCACAAGGTGTATTTGCGAACCGGCGAGTACAGTGATGGTTCGCTGGGCGAGATATTCCTCGATATGCACCGTGAGGGGGCGGCGTTCCGGTCGCTTATGAACAGTTTCGCGATTGCCGTATCGCTCGGTCTTCAGCACGGTGTACCGCTGGAAGAATTCGTCGAGGCGTTTTTGTTCAGCCGGTTCGAGCCGAATGGTTTGGTGCAGGGCAACCGGTCAATCAAACGGGCGACATCGATCATTGACTACATATTCAGGGAACTGGCGATTTCGTATCTCGGGCGTAACGATCTGGCCCATGTATCGGAGGAAGATTTGCTTGGCGACACGCTGGGTAAGCCGGCCGACGAGTCGATCGAGTTCGAGGCGGAGGAACCGGCCGATTCACGCATCACCGGGCAGGTGACGACGGCGAGCCGGACTTCGGATGATATCAATTCCAGCCATCTCAGGATAGATTTCGGTGGGAACGGAAAGAACGGAAATACCAAAGGGGAAACAGGAGGTTTCACGGGTGATGGTAAGTCGGTGGAGCATAAGGTTACGGCAGAGAAACCTGCGACCGCAAAGGCGACGCTTGAGTATGCCGCAGCGTCAGTCAAAAGGGTTGTTGATCAAACCGGGCAAAGGTTCTTTGAAGAAATCAGAGCCGCGAGATTAAAAGGATACGAGGGAGACATGTGCGGCGAGTGCGGTCAGTTCACGATGGTGCGCAACGGGACCTGTCTGAAGTGTGACACCTGTGGCGCGACCAGTGGCTGCAGTTGATGCCGCGATCGGGCTGACAGTAAGTATTTGTGTCATAAATCCGGCGCTCAGTCGCCGGTGAGAAGACTCTCTCCTCGAGAGTAATGGGGTCCGTGTGGTCAGTGGTGGCCTGCGGGCCTTTTTAACTGCAGTTCAACTTTTTCGCGGTGTCACGGTTTAACGAAATACCGCATGATGGGGCGGGTGGGGGAGCGTCTGGCTACCTCAACGAAGTCCTGCTCAAGATAGGCTGAAGCCAGGCCGGTCCACACGAACGGGTCGGGCATATCTTTCTTTTTTGGTTCGAACGGGTAGCCTTCGATAATCGTGGCGCCTCTACGGGCGGCGTGTTCCACGGCTGCTTTGAGCAATCGCGCGCTGACACCTTTGCGACGGTAGTTTTTGTCGATGAAAAGGCAGACGATTGACCAGACCTTGCGATCATCGACCGGTTTTAGGATTCGCGAGGTTTCGAACCTTATGTAATCGTCGCGGGGGCCGACAGCACACCATCCGACCGGCTGGCTCTTGTGGTAGGCGAGTATACCGGGAACGGAGTTTTTCAAGACCAAACTTTTCATCTGGGCGCGGTTGCGGTCTCCTTTTTGTTCATCAAAGTCGGCGTTTCTGAGTCGCCAGTACATGCACCAGCATCCTCCGCAGGCCCCGAGTTTTCCGAAAAGCTGCTCAAAGTCTTCCCAGCGGGAGGGGGTTAAGGGCTTAAAATTTAACGAAATAGACGCCATATCCGCGTTTCTCTAACGTAAAATTTTGAGTTACAGCTACATCTTACCGTGATGAGGTTAATGTATATACAATAATACGTTGGCCGTAAGCATAGTAGTAACGGCGACCATTCGGTCCAACAAAAATCCCGCCGGCTCGAAACAAAGGTTCCGTAAAGTCGTAATCTAATACTAATCAACGGTGATAACAGTAGGATGTAGATAGGAGAGCTGCCGATGTTTAAGAAAATAGCCATTATAGTCACAGTTGTAATAGTGATCGGAGCCGTCCTCTTTTTCGCGATGGATGGAGCTGCCAAGAAAGAGGAAGCTCATAAGACTGTCGCGGCCGAGCGGGGTTCGATAATTGACAAGGCTTTGGCGGTCGGGAAGATTGAGCCCAAGCTTGAAATCTCTGTCAAATCGAAGATTCCGGGCATTGTCCGCAAGATTTATGTCGAGGTTGGTGACCGCGTGAAAGTCGGCGACCCGTTGTTTGATATCGGTCCGGACCCGACGCCGATCGAGCTGACCGAAGCGGAGCGCGAGGTGGAAATCCGCAAGGTGTCTTACGACAACGACAAGCGGGAACTGGACCGTCTGAAGACACTGGCGGACAAAAACCTGATATCGCCGCAGGAGTATGACAATCAGGAAGCGGTATGCGAGGGTTCGAGGCTTCGCCTTCAGCTGGCGCAGGAGAAGCTGTCGCTTATCAAGTCGGGGAAATCCAATGACGCCAAGGGTAGTGTTGACAATATTATCAAGTCGCCGATAGCAGGCACGGTGCTTTCTCGTCTGGTTGAAGAGGGCGACCCGGTGGTGCCTCTCACGTCCTATCAGGCCGGAACGGATTTGATGACTCTGGCCCAGATGGATGACCTGATTTTCAGGGGAAATGTCGATGAGATCGATGTCGGCAAGCTTCGCGAGGGTATGTCCGCCGAGATAGAAGTTGGCGCCCTTTCATCCGAACAGCGGGTGACCGGGGTGTTGACGAAGATTTCTCCAAAGGCGCACAAGGAAGAGGGTTCGACGCTTTTCGAGGTCGAGATTACAATCACGGACGTTGGTTCGACATTCCTTCGGGCCGGTTACAGCGCCAACGCTGATGTGATTATCACGAAGAAAGAAGATATCATATTGATTCCCGAGCGCCTGGTACGCGCGAAGGATTCCTCTCACTTTGTGGAGATTCAGGACAGCTCGCTGGCCATCACGGAGCGTGAAATCGAGACCGGTCTTTCCGACGGCATTAATATCGAAGTAGTGTCGGGTGTTGATGAAGGAGAGTTGGTTGTTGAGCGTCCTCCCAAAGATATTGAGATCTGGGAATAGCACAAAGTAGTATTGTCTGGAGAGAGAGCCGTGATACCGCTGGTTACGATAAAACAATTTCTCAACGACATGCGTCGCCAGAAACTTCGGACGGCCATGACGATGTTCGGGATTTTCTGGGGCACCTGTTCGATTGTGCTGTTGTTTGGGTTCGGCAAGGGGATCACCGAGGCACAGTTGAAATCCCAGCGAGGTATGGGCGAGAATATCGCCATTTTCTGGGGCCAGCTTACGGCCAAGGAGTTCCAGGGGCTTCCGAAAGGACGTGCTATTCGTCCGACGGCTGAAGACGTGAGTCTCATTAAATCCAAGACGCAACATTTTCAGCGTATTTCGCCCGAGTACATCAACTGGAACGTGAATGTCAGATACGGCAAGCAGTCCACTCTCCGCTCGATCCATGGTATCTGGCCGGAATATGGCCCGATGCGCAATGTGAACCCGACCTTCGGTTCGCGCTTCATTAACGACCGCGATTTGGATGAAAGACGTCGCGTGTGCTTTATAGGCAATCTTCTCAAGGAGGATTTGTTCGGTGATGAAGATGCTGTCGGCAAAGAAATCTTAATCAACGGAATGCCGTTCACGGTCGTGGGACACATGGTGAAGAAGCAGCAGAACAGTTCATACAGTGGGCGCGACAGCAGGGCGATTTTCATTCCGTTGACTACGTTCGAATCGATGTATAGCCGTCGGTATGTCAACAATTTCGTCGGGCAGTGTTGGCCGAACGGTTCGATGGAAGAAGCCCGCAAGGAAGTTTTTGAGATTCTCGGCGCGAAATACCGGTTCGATCCGACTGATCGAGAGGCAATTTCGGTGTGGGACACCACGAAAGGGTTTGCGTTTTTGAAGAATTTCTTTATGGCGTTTTCGATGTTTCTTGTGGGAATCGGCGTGGCGACTCTCATCACCGGTGGTATCGGCGTGACGAATATCATGAATGTGGTGCTGGAGGAGCGCACGAAAGAGATTGGCATCAAGATGGCATTGGGAGCGCGCAAGAGCTTTATCCTGTGGCAGTTTGTCTTCGAGACCTTGCTCATAACCGGTGTGGGCGGTGTTCTTGGGTTCTTGTTCGCCTGGTTGATAATAGCGATATTTCCGAGTCTAAATCTTGGTGATTTCGTGGGTACGCCCAGCGTTGATTTCGGGGCGGCGGTAAGTACTATGGCGATTCTCGGATTGGTTGGTCTGGGAGCAGGAATATTTCCGGCGCGAAGGGCCGCTAATTTGCAGCCGGTGCAGGCACTTAAGTTGTTTTAGGCATTATGAGACTATCAATAATCTACAACGTTTTCATTCGCGATTTTCGCAAGCAGAAAAAGCGGATCACTCTGACTCTTATGGCCCTCGGTTGGGGTACGGTTTCAATCATGTTGCTTCTGGGATTCGGTGAGGGACTTCACCGGCAGCTCGGCACGCAGCAGAAGGGAATGGGGCAGAATATCGTCGTTCTCTGGGGCGGACAGACATCGGTGGCTTATCAGGGGATGGGAAAGGGCAGGAAGGTCTATCTGAAGCAGGAAGATATTGACTATATCAAAAACAAGATTCCCGAGATTGAGCGCGTTGGTGGCGAATATGACCGTTGGGGCCAGCGCGTGGAGTTCAAGGACGTTGTTTTGAGTGAACACGTGATCGGCGTGACTCCGAACTACGAGCAGATGCGCAACTACATTCCCGAGTGGGGCGGTCGCATGATTAATGACAAGGACATGGAGTTGAGGCGACGAGTGGCGTTTCTGGGATGGGAACTCAAGGATCGCATTTTTGGCAAGGAGAATGCGATAGGTGAGCAGGTGATGGTCAATTCCGTGCCGTTTACAGTCGTTGGCGTCATGAAGGAAAAACGAGTGATGGGCAACTACTCCGGGATGGATGAGGACAAGCTGGTGATTCCGCTGACGACTTTTGAGGCTATGTATGGCGATCCCTATCTGGATGACATTGTGTATCAGCTTCGTGATGCGAATCAAAACGAAGCAGTGGAAAAGAAGCTGTTTGAGGCGATGGGGGCGAAGTACAAGTTTGATCCCAAGGACGATCGGGCTCTCTCGCTCTGGGACACGGTAGCCTCAAGTAAGGAATTTACCAACGTTCTGGTCGGGATAAAGATATTTCTTGGTATTATCGGCGGATTGACGCTGCTGATCGCCGGTGTCGGCGTGGCGAATATCATGTATGTATCCATCAAGGAAAGAACCCGTGAGATAGGTATCAAGATGGCCATGGGCGCGCGCAGATCGTACATACTGATACAGTTTTTGATCGAGGCTCTGATTATCACGTTCTTCGGCGGGTTTGGGGGAATGGCGATCAGTTACATTATGACTGAGGCTTTCAAGCGTGTCCCGATAGAATCGGATGTGCTGGAGATGATGGGTCGGCCGACTATCTCGCTGGAGATTGGCGTAATTGTCATTATCATCCTCGGGATTATGGGAATTCTCTCCGGGCTGTTTCCGGCCATGAAGGCGGCTTCGGTAAGCCCGGTGGAGTCGTTGAGATATGAGTAAAGGACCAGGCGGGAGATAGAGCGCGGACGGGAGATGAATATGCTGATAGATTTGAAGAAAGTCGAGAAGGCTTATATAACGGGAAGCGTGGAGTTCAAGGCCCTCAAGGGCATAGATTTTCAGGTGCGAAAAGGTGAATACGTAGCCGTGGTAGGACCATCGGGTTCGGGCAAGTCGACACTGATGAATATCGTAGGCTGTCTTGATGTACCGACGGCGGGCGATTATTTGCTGGACGGTCAGCCGGTAAACAGTATGACTTCGAATCAACTGGCTGATATTCGCAATCAGAAGATAGGTTTCGTGTTTCAGGCGTTCAATTTGTTGCCATACGCGACCGCTTTTGAAAACGTGGAACTTCCCCTGCTGTTTTCCCGCACCAACGGCAAGAATCGCCGCAGGCGGGTGCTGGATCTGCTGGCGCGAGTCGGGTTGGCCGATAAGCTCAATAATAAGCCAACGGAAATGTCGGGCGGTGAGATGCAGCGCGTGGCTATCGCGCGGGCGCTGGCGAACGAACCGGACATAATCCTCGCCGATGAACCGACCGGTAATCTCGACAGTAAATCGGGCGGTGAAATCGTTAAGATTTTCGACGAACTTCGTGAAATGGGCAAGACGATCATCATTATCACGCACGACATGAATATCGCCAAACGGACCGAGAGAATCATCAAACTCAAAGACGGTCTGATTGACACCAACGGGAATTTGCTGTAAGAATTCCCTTGTGGAGCTAGTGCTGATAAAAAAGTCGGGACTTTTTGGTCCCGACTTTTTTCGTGGAGAATGACAATGTATTCACATGGTTGTCTTATTTCAGTAAAATCATTTTTCTGGACTCGCTGAACACGCCGGCCTCGAGGTGATAGAAATAAACGCCTGATGCCACGGTGTTGCCGGACTCGGATTGGCCGTCCCACTCGTATCGGTAAATGCCGGCGGCCAGCGATGGCTCCGACCATTGTTTCACTCTCTGCCCAAGGACATTGTATATGGAGAGCGTTACCGGGCTTCGTGAATTGAGCGAGAACTCGATAGCCGTTGACAGGTTAAACGGATTCGGATAGTTCTGGGCCAGCTCGGCGATGGCGGGAAGCTCTCCGGGGAGCTGTTCGAAGACATCGGTAGCGGGGTCGCCAAGTATTTTTAGCACATAGAGGTCGGATCCGCCGGAGGTGTAGGAGTAGGAGCGTCCGACCAGAATGTAGTTGTTATCTTTGTCGCGGAGGATCATTTCGCAGTAGTCGGATTCCACGCCTCCGTAATTTCGGGACCAGATTGCCTCGCCAACGGGATTGGTTTTGACCAGATAGACGTTAAAGGTGGAGCTGAACGAAAGGGTGCTTCCTGCCAGTATAAAGTCACCGGCGGGTGTCTCCTTCACGGAATAGGCGCGATCATCATCGGCGCCGCCATAGGTTCGTTGCCATTCAACATAGCCGCTCGGATCGGTTTTTATCAGGTAAGCATCGGAGGAGCCCGCTCCGAACGAGGCGGTAGCGCCCGCGATTATTATGCCGCCATCCATCGCTGTTTCCACCGAGTAACCGTAGTCGGCTTTCAGTCCCCCATAGGTGGCGGCCCACATGGAGTCGCCGGCCTGACTGACGCGAACCGCATAGATGCTGCTGTAGCCATCGCCGAAGGACCCGGTGGAACCCACCGCGATATATCCACCATCGGGCGTTTGGCGTACAGCCGCGGCGGATTCTCCGCCCGCGCCCCCGAACGTTTCCTGCCAGACGAGATTGCCGTACTGATCTGTTTTGATGAGGTAGACATCCTGATAGCCGGCGCCGAATGAGAAGGTGCCGCCGGCGATGATGAAGCCGTCATCGGTAGTCTGTCTGACCGATCGACCCTCGTCATCGGCGACACCGCCGTAGGTGCGGCTCCATTGAAGGTCACCGTCGGCATTGATTTTGAGCAGATAAACATCCTTTTCACCTGCCCCATACGATTTGGTGCTTCCGACAATGACGAAACCGCCATCGGTCGTCATGCGCAAGTCGTAACCGTATTCGGAGAGAGCGCCGCCATATGTTCTGGCGAACAGTCGATTTCCGAGCGAATCGGTTTTTACAAGGTAGATATCGAAGCCGTTGGTAGCGTCGGAGTAGGTGGTGCCAAGAAAATAGAAGTCGCCGTTGGCGTCCTGCTGGCAGGAGTTGCCGAATTCGTTGTATGGCCCGCCGTAGTTTTTGTACCACAGCAGGTCCTGGCAGAGGACCGGCGATGCACTGATTGCCAGTGCCACCAGAATTTTTGGAGCATATCCCATATGCCTAAACATGGCGTGGTCGTCCTTGAATTATCCTATTTCAAGTGCGCTGTTTAATTTTTGAACAGTCGCTTCACTGCATTTAATCGGAAAGGCGTGGCAATACTTTAGGGCCTCCCCAAAATATTTTGGCGGGTAAGGGCTTAAGTGGTCAGGTGTGGGGATTTTCCCTCACTGCGGGATGTTCCGACAAAGGCTGTCAGGCAGACGTGCTAACGGCATCAGACTGAACGACAAGGGGTTGGCTGTAAGAGGCGCTACGGCATCGGCCTTGCACTTTCAGTGTTTCAGAGAACTTGGAAACCTGAAACAAGGAGGTTGCTTTGGCCAGAACAATAGGCCGGGCCCTGTTTGGAGTACTTGTTTGTCTGCTTTTGTTGACAGCCCTGTCGCAAGCGCAGGAGCGGGGAACCATCCAGGCTCTAGCAACAGTAGTGTCAACTCTGAATGTCGTCGGTACCAACAACCTTCAGTTCGGAACGGTGACGCCCGGAGTGAATAAGTCGGTTAATAAGGCGACGGTGGGCTTTGCCGGTGAGTGGACCGTGACCGGTACGAGCAATGCCGAGGTTTCGGTCGACTTTGAGCTTCCGGACTCGCTCGTAACGTCGGATTCACTGGCTTACCTGCGGGTCATATTCAACAACACCGATGCTTCGTACGACGACGGCACCGGAGCCGGGCAGACATCCCCGGCCGGTGTATTGGATCCCAACGGACCGGCTACGCTCAATATCGGAGCGGGCGCGACGCTGATGATCTGGATTGGCGGAACGGTGCTTCCGACAGTGTCCCAGACCGGCGGCGACTACGCCAGCGATGTTGTGTTGACGGTTGCTTATACGGGAAGTTGACGATAGCGGATAGGGCGGGCTTCATCCGCTATTGTCATCGTTTGATCCGGGGGAGAGGGCATTGTTCTGCCCGTGTTTTCCATTGCAGCCGTATGCTCTGATTTCTGTGGATGATACGGGTCCACTTTAATTTTGGCTGTCGACAATCTCATTGACAAATTCGGTTTTTTCGGTATCTTGATGGTGTACACACCATTTGTTAATCAGGTACTGACATGGGACTTGGTCGGCTGCTTAGAATCATTTTATCAACAGCGGTGATTTTCGCGATTTCATTCGCGCCCGGGGTGGCGGAGATGTTCATCGGTCGGGCATCGGCTTCGATTTCGGCCACGGCTACAGTCGTGCCGGCGATCGGGATTGTGTCGCCGGAAGACACTCTTTTGACAATGAGTCCGCAAACGCAAATCGGTATGACGATGGCATCATGGGGCGAAAGCAGCGAAGAATCCCTGCGGCTCGATAATCTGTTTTTGCGTTCTCCGTCTGTCGGGTCGGTGCTGATTGAAGTGTCCTCGGATGATGATACGCAGGGACGATTTTCGGGTCCGGCAGTGCGGCACCTTCGGTTCGCATCCGTTTCGGCCGATCCCTATCAACCGGGAAATGCCCTTCTTGATCTGAATGAAGTCATAGGCAGTCTATCGGCGGACTGCGGCAGTTGTACGATCACTCTCATTTATACTGAAAATTGAGTATCTTCCGAGCGGTTCGGGTCTTCAGTTAAAAGTTGACGTGGGAGTCATCTTCTCATAGTTTTTTCCCATGAGATCATCATTCGGTTTCGTTATTGCGAGGGGTTTAAGCTTCGCGGCACTTGCGATACTTCTTTTCGCGGGAGGGAGCTCGTTCGCGCAGAATGTGACTATCAACAACGATCTCGCGTTCGGAGCGGTGTTCCCCGGCATACCCAAGGCTATCGACAAAGCCACACCCGGATCGGCCTGTGAGTTTCAGATCACCGGCACTGCCGGTGACGAAATTTCGATAAACTTCACGCTGCCGACATACATGAACGCCGGTGGTTTCAATATGCAGATGATTTTCAACGAGACGGATTGCGCTATTGATACGACTGCCAGCCCTGATCAATCTGATCCCGAGTTCGATGATCTCGATCCCTGGCACACGCTGACTTATCGGCTCGGTTCGAACGGGCTGACGATATGGCTCGGCGGGACCGTTATTCCAGGTATCCGTCAGCAACAGGGAAGCTATAACGCTTCGATTGTCATCACGGTGCAATACACCGGAAATTAGGGTATTCTCCCCATAGTTTGCTTAGATTTGATACAGCCTTTGGCGGTGGCGCCGGTATTATTACCGCAGAGGTAATTACATGCGTGCACGATGGCGATTTTATCTATAGAATATGCGCCGTCATAGCGGCGGGACGCGGGAAAATATTCTCTATAAGCAGGAGTCGTTCATGAATACCTATAAACATCGCGCACGCTCACTCGGGAGTATTTTTGTTATCGTCGGTATAATCGTGCTGACCCTGTCGAATCCGGTAGTCGGTCAGGAAGTAGCCCACGGGCTGGCAATAGCCAACGTTCTCACGGGTTTGTCGGTCGTTTCCGTGCAGGACCTTGATTTCGGAGATGTCCTGCAGGGGGTAGCCAAGACAGTCGGCAATAACGATGCTCTCAATTCAGGTATTTTCATGATTTCCGGTCTGGGTGGGGCCGGGATATCGGTTTATATTTCTTTGCCGGAATACCTTGCGACAGCCAGCGGTGACGACCGGATGGTTGTCGGGTTTGGGGCGACTGATTGCTCGGTAGATTCGACCGGCAATATTGATCCATCGGCGTTCGGAGATGGCTGGCCGGATGTTAATCCTTACAACTTGCCGACCAGCCTGGTGGTTGGTTCGGCCGGTCCAAACATAACGGCCATCTTTCTTGGCGGACGCGTAACTCCTTCTGTTGACCAAACTTCGGGGCCTTACAGCGCCGACATTACCGTAACCGTGGCCTACACCGGAACATAGCCGGCCGGTCATTCGCGACGAATACGCAGGAGAGCTCAGCTCTCCTTTTTTGTTCCCCCCCAAAAAAGCGACATATCATATTGTCTAACAGCGCTTTGCGTTGCCATGGCGGCTTGTCTTCCCTTTCATTTTTTTCAGCATGTTTTTGATTTGAAACAGGGATGTTGTAAGTGGTCTATGGCGGAATGCGAAAAGCTGAAAGGGAGCATTGCAAATCGCAAAAATTTTTCTAAAGGGTTGTTAAGAAAGTGAACTGTATGACGATTAAACATACAAAAGGACTCGAAAAACGGATATGTCAAAATAATGAACAACGGATGGGAGTTAAACATGAGTAGACTAAGACGATGCCTGGAGTATTCCAAGATTGTCATCGTGGGTCTGGTTGTGGTAGTTCTTCTGATTCCTCTGACGGCGCCGGCACAGGAAGTTGCGGTCGGTCAGGCCACTGCCACCGTCCAGGCTGTACTTGCCGTTACTTCGGTTCAGGATCTGAACTTCGGTAACGTACTCCAGGGTGTCCCGAGTTCTGCGGATATTGACGTGGTAGCTGAGGCCGCGGATTTCAGTGTCACCGGTTCGGGTGGCGCCGAGGTCGCGCTGTATCTTCAGTTGCCGGAGTATTTGTGGAATTCAACGAACACGGACCGGATGATCATTTCGTTTTCATCGACGGACTGTGAGATCGACGCCAACATTGGAACCGCTGCTACGAAAGTAGCGCCGGTCGTGGCCGATCCTTATGCTCTTCCGGCCACCAATCTCCACGCGACCGATAATATCCTTCACGTCTATCTGGCGGGTTCGGTATTTCCGGCGGTGGATCAGGCGGTGGGTTCCTACACGGCTGATATCGTGCTGACTGCGGCTTACACAGGAAATTAGAATAACGTAACCAGGAGATAAACAATGCTATTCAAATCACACAAGAAATTCGCTTCACCGCTTATCGCGGTTGCGCTGTTTGTTCTGATGTTCGCGGCTGCGAACACTCAGGCTCAGGAAGTGGCCACAGGCGGCGCCAATGCTACGGTATTGGCCGTTCTGGCGGTAACTTCGGTTCAAGACCTTAACTTCGGTAGCGTGCTTCAGGGCGTCCCGACTTCAGCCGACATCGATGTCGTGGCTGAAGCCGCCGACTTCCAGGTCGCCGGTGCCGGCGGTAGTGAAGTTGCTCTTTACTTTCAGCTTCCCGAGTACCTTTGGAATTCCACTAACACCGACCGTATGATCATTTCGTTCGGGGCCACCGATTGCGAAATCGATCCGTTCCTGGCCGGTGATGCCGCCACCAAGAGTGGTTCGGAGACGGTAGAGGATCCATACAACCTGACCGCCACCACGCTCGGCGCTGACAATGGTTTGCATGTGTACCTGGTCGGTACCGTTTATCCGGCGGTTGACCAGGCGGTGGGCGCTTATTCGGGCGATATCGTTCTGACGGCTGCCTATACCGGTAACTGATGACTGTTAAAAATTGACGATTTAAAGTCGCTCCGGTTAAGTTTCCCTTGGATGGGATGAGGCCGCGATGGATTTGCGGTTCTCACGGCGACTTTAACACAAGCATAGGATGTAGACAAGATGACTGATTTGAAATTGAATCCCCTGTCGTTAAAAAGGGTATTTCGGCAGGGGATATTTTGTGCATTAATGCTGGTCCTTCTGCCGCTGGCAGATATTCTGGCGGGTGTTCTGGTAGCTCCTCCGGTAGTGTTTATCTCCGAAAAAGGCCGGACGGGGCGGCTCACTGTTCAGAATCCGACCAACGCTCCCAAGGAAGTCACGATTGACTTCGCCTTCGGCATTCCCGAATCCGACAGTCTCGGTAATGTCAGTATTGATCTTCAGGACTCGGCCGTGACCGATCCCCGGTCGGCGATGGGATGGGTGAAGGCGTTTCCGCGCAAGTTGATCATTCCCGCCAACGGTTCTCAGATTGTGAGATTCGTGGCGGATCCGCCGAAAGACCTGGCTGACGGCGAATACTGGGCGAGGGTCGTGGTTCAGGCGCAAGAGGGAACAACCACGATACCGACTCCCGAAGACGACAACAAGATTACCACCAAGCTGAATATGATCATGCGCACAGCGATTATGCTCAAGTATCGCAAGGGGGATTGTGTCGCCAATGTTGAGTTGACAAATTCCGAAACTCAGGTCACGGACTCCAATGTGTACGCGGTTGTTGACCTGGTGAATCGCGGTAATGTCTCATACGTGGGACTTCTGAGCTGCCGTTTGCTGGATGCCGACGGCAAGGAAATCAGTAAGAGCGAGATTCATCTGGCGGTCTATCACGACCTGCGCCGGCGCGTGGAACTTCCCATTGTGGCAGGGGATTTCAAGCGGCCGTTTACCGTTGAGGTTAATGTAACAAATAAGGGCCGCAAGGACCTTCCGCAGGAAGAGATGATATTCGGCAACGATATTCTTTTCACCATGAACGTGGAGGAATAAGCGGGTACGGGAACATTCGCCGGCTTATCAGGTGAGCATATGGATATGCTTCGTAGAACATGCCGATATATTCCTTGCGGGGTTCTGTTAGGTGTAATTCTGACCGCCGCGTCAGTGTCGGCCCAGATAAACGCCAGTCAGAGCAGAAATTTCGAAGAGATCGTAATCAGTTTCGAGGTCCCCAAGCTGGTTCAGCAGGATCTTTTCGTGCAGTACGACGGTCACACCGTGTACCTTCCGCTGGTCAAGGTCTTCAGCCTCCTCGACATTAATATAGAAGCCGATCTGGAGAAGAAGAGGTTTCAGGGCTTTTTCATTTCCAAGGATCAGCATTATGAGTTCGATCTTGCCAATTTCCGGATTAAGGCGCTGGGGAAGGAGTATCCTTACCTGGCCTCGGATTACTATGTCGGTGGAGATGATCTGTATGTGCGGGTGGAGTTGTTGGCCAACCTGTTCAACCTGCGTATGAGTTTCGATTTCACGATGCTGCGCGTGTATGTTCCGCTGGACGAGGATTTTCCGGCTTACCAGAAACTGAAGCGCAAGATTGCGAGGGAGAAGCTCAGCCAGCGGATGGCGTCGCTGAAGGATGTGGTTGATCTGGGGCATGAGCGACGCTACCTGAGCGGCGCGGCGGTTGACTGGTCGATTTCGGCTAACCCGATTGGCGGAAGAAACAATCATTATTACAGCCTGACCACCGGCGGGATTCTCCTGGGCGGGGATTTTGAGATGACAACCGGCGGCAGCAACGAAGAGCCGTTTGACGCGGATCAGTTCACCTACGGCTGGCACTATTTCCTGTCCGATAACAAGTATCTCAGCCAGGCCACAGTTGGCAAGGTCAACGCCGGCGGCGCGCTGGGGCGAGGTCTCGATGGCGCCATGATTACCAACAAGCCACAGCAGCGGCGGGAATATTTTCAGACTATCCATCTGAGAGATTATATCGGAGAAGGCTGGGAGGTTGAACTGTGGGTAGACAACAAGTTGACTGATTATGTTTTCACCGGTTTCGATGGATTCTATGATTTTAACGCGGATGTGTATTACGGCGCTTCGAACATTGAAATTAAGATGTTCGGCCCCAGCGGCGAGATGCGAACCAATCAACAGGTGATTCGGGTTCCGTACACGCTGCTTCCCAAGGGGGAGTTTGAGTATAACCTGGCCGGTGGGTCTCTTCAGTTCAATCAGCAGAAGAGAACATATGCCCAAGCGAATGCTTACTATGGTGTTCTGAGCGGTTTGACGTTCGGTCTCAGCTATGATTTGCCGGTAGGGGCGGACGATGGCGAGAAGTCGGTGGTGGCGGCCGACGCGACCTATCAATTGTTCGGCAGCATGACAGTGAACGGAGCGCACGCTTTCAATTATGAGTCGAAGGCGAGTCTGAGCTTCAGCCGGCCATCGTCGATTAATGTCGCGGCCGGATACACGAAATACTATGAAAATGCCATTCGCAATCCGCTCGACCAGCTCTCGAAAATAAATTTTTCGGTGTCGATGCCGATCCGGCTGGGTGGCAACTATATCGGTCTGCGTTATAACATATCCGCTGATGAGTATCCTACGCTGAGGTCGATGAACATGAACTTCGGATTCAACGCTTCGGTATTCCCGGTCCATCTTACATATATGGGTAAGTATAAGAGCACGGCGTATTCGAACAAGACGGTTGAGAGCATGTCCAGCCAGCTCATGCTGTCATCGAGGCTCTTGAGATTTTTAAGCCCGCAGTTCCAGATAGACTATGACCACGTGCAGAACAAGCCGTCGAAATATGGCGTCCATCTCGCGAAGAGGATATTCAGAACGAGCCAGATAACGCTTTCGATGGAGCACAACGCGCTCACCAAGAGCAATACTATTATGGCCACCTTCAATCTGCTGACGCCTTTCGCGGACTTTACGTCGCGCGTGATGCACACTTCGAAGCGCACGACAATGAACCAGGTGCAGCGGGGTTCCAT
The DNA here is from genome assembly GCA_040756055.1 of Candidatus Zixiibacteriota bacterium. Classification (NCBI taxonomy): domain Bacteria; kingdom Pseudomonadati; phylum Candidatus Zixiibacteriota; species Candidatus Zixiibacteriota bacterium. The sequence continues at coordinate 360,018 of JBFLZR010000004.1, read as the reverse complement.
CCGCTACAACAAGGAGACGCACGGCGTTCAGTTCGATCGAAGGAACGCCGTTGGCACCGGGTCGGCGGTGGTCCGTCCGTTCCATGACGTAAATTACAATGGGGTGATGGATGACGGCGAGGAATATCTGTCGGGTCTCAGGGCGAGAATCGCCGGCGGACATGTGAGTATCAGGGGAGCGGACAGGCAATACTATTATGATGGTCTCCGTCCCTACGAAGAGTACACCGTGCAGATTGACCAGTACAGCCTGGATAACCCGCTTTTGAAGCCCAGCTATGACAATTATAAGGTCAAGGTCAATCCGAATGAGGTTACAGCGATCAAGGTTCCGATTGTTACTACCAGTGAAATATCGGGACGGGTTGACAGGCATGTGGGCGCGGCGCTGAGAGGTGTGGGCGGCACGAAAATTATTCTGATGAATCTTTCCAAAGAGACGCTGATCGAGTTGACATCGTTTACCAGCGGCGATTTCTATTATCTTGGGCTTATTCCCGGTTCTTACAAAGCGTACATTGATCCCGAGCAGCTCAAGCAGTTTGGTTATGTTTCCCAGCCGGCGCAGATTGAGTTCGAGATAAAACCGGTCGAGGGGGGCACGATGATAGAGGGGGTCAATTTCCTTCTGGTGCCGGTGAATTCCGACGAGACAGTTTCCACTCAGTGATTTTCCCCAAATAATGAAGCCACCCGCTTTGGGGCGGATGGCTCTTTTTTGTTACTCTACTTTGCCAAGTCTTACGGGCAGGGAGGACCGCCGATGTCTTCCCAACATTCCTCCTGGCAGGCGTTACAGGGATTCAGCCAACCTTTCCACAACCAGCCGACGTAGAAGCCCACGTCATTTGGGTCAATGTGACAATCGCAATTGAGATCTGCTGAAGCACAGCACACTGGACCTGGACCGCCTTTCCAGAGCCAGTTGACCATATAGGTGTCGAGAGGATCGGCGGCGCCATCTCCGTTAAGATCGCCTGCGATCTCGCAGCAGGTGCCGGTGCAGAGATCGATCCGACCGTTCCCATCGACGTCGGTAAATATGTCCATACCGCCGTGAGATTGATACCATGCCTTGCCGGCGTCGATCGCTGCCTGAAGATCGGCAAGTGATCCCTCGTGTACTGTCGCGAGGATATTAACTACCTCGAAGTAATCATCGGCGCCGATATCGAGATTGGGATGATAGCACACGACTGATATCAGATCCTCGACCGAGTCTGTTGCCATGAAACCGGCTTGAATCATGTTCGCGAAAAGGCCGCCGGCATCGAGGTCATCGAGCCCGGTCAGAGAGTCGAACTCACCTACGAAGCCGCTGTAGGGAACGGGGCTAAAGACGGTACCGTTCAAGAAAGACTGCGCGAAGGCGATACCCGCGAAACGGTAATCGTTTTGCTGGCAGTCTGCGTCTTGTTCGTCGTCATCCCAGGTGGCTTCGTAGCCCTGCTGATACACCAGGTTTCTGGGTACGTCAAGGCCTCCGTAGTTGACGCAGTAGTGATATTCATCATCCTCGAGGAAATCCCAGGGCACATCCCAATCGACAACTTCGCCGATCATGATGTCATCGTGGGCCGCGCCGTCGAAGGAGTAAACCCGCGTATACTCGATTATAAATGGACAGTTGTTCTGAGGGGCAATGTAAACGCGGTTAAGGGCGATACTTGAGTCTGTAGTTGTGAAGGTGCCGGTGTGATAGACCTCGGCATTTAGTGCGATGCAGTATGCTGTCTGTTTTGTACCGCCCTGTGGCAGGAAGCCAACTTCGTCAAACCAGGTGGCGTCGTAGATAGCCGAGTTGAAGACAGTGTCGTCACCGATTATGCGACCGATTACCGGTGAGCCATCGTACATATAGACCTGAGCCGTTGTGTCGCAGTCCTCGGGGTAGTAATCCATGTTGACTTTGCCGAATCCCTGACGTCCCATGTTACCGTGGGGGCTGCAGGTCAGGGCGAGGCAGGAGGTTTGTACGGTGTCCCAGACCAGGAAGACATCGGGTTCGGCCGGGATGGCGTAGGCTTGCGCGTTGGTTCGGACGAGCGCGGGTTTGCCAACCTGTTTAGAGGCGGTTTTCTTGTCGATACCGGCTTGTGCCGTCAGACCGGCGAGCAAGAAAATTGACAGGGCGAGCGAGAGTGACGTTGAGAATGGACTTTTCATCTGATCCCTCCGTTTAGATTTGCTTTGCGGACAGACTACCATGTTTTGTCGCGACACACATAAAACGAGCTGTTTTTTCTAACGTAAGCGAGAAGAACTTAAGGGCCGTGAGGTGCAGTAAGCAATTTCTGCCCTCCCGGAAACTGTTTGAGAAACTGAGCACTCCCTTGTGCAATGTTAGTATAAGTCTTGCGGTGGGTTGTGTCAAGACAAAAGGGATTGTGGGCTCTATGTTACTCGGTTCGGTTTTGGGAAGCTACTCTGTTTTGAGGAGTTGGGATAGGAGCGTTAATGGGGAGGGCGGCTCAACGTGGGGTTGAGCCGCCCTTTGGATAAAGGCATTGTGTCAGTTCAAAAGATGTTGTTTAATCGCATGACCCGGTGCATGTCAGCCAGCAAGACATATCACAGGAACTGGCCGGCGGCAAACCGCCTTTCCAGATGTAATTGACCATTGCAGTCAGGTCGAGCGGGTCGGTAAAGCAGTCTCCGTTGATGTCGGCTTCCGCGCAACAGCTCGGCGCGGGGCCTCCCTTCCATAGCCAGTTGACATAGAAGGTGACATCAAGCGGGTCCAGGTAATCGTCGCCGTTTAGATCGCCGACAAGTTCGCAGCAGCCCTGGCACATATCGATACCGCCGGCGCCATCGACATCGGCGAACATGGCGATGCCGCCATTGTTTGTATACCAGGTCTTACCGGCGTCGACTGCGGCCTGCAGGTCGGCCAGGGTGCCCTGGTGTACCGTAGCCAGGACCGTGACGACCTCGTAATAGTCAGTCGCGCCGAGGTCGAGGCTCGGGTCAAAGCACATTGCCGTGTGCAGATCTTCGATCGAGTCGGTAGCCTTGAAGCCGGTACCCATGAGTTCGTAGTAGAGCTTACCTTCAAACCAGCCGTCGGTTTCCTGCAACGAGTCGTTCTCCTGAACGAATGCGCTGTAGGGTCCACCGGCCGCGAACGAGCCGTTGAAGTACGAAGCTACAAAGGCGTTACCGCCATAGCGCTCGTTATTGAGCTGGCAGTCGAAAGGATACAGGGTATCCCAGTCGCCCGAAGCTTCGTAACCCTGCTGGTAAACGAGAGCTCTCGGGGCGTCGAAACCGCCGTAGTTGTTGACGTCCCAGTAGTCGCCGGCCGTATCATCATCGCGGTAATCCCAGGGAATATCCCAGTCGATAGCCTCACCGACCAGCAGGCCGGAGTGAGCGAGACCGTCGTAGGAATATACCTTCAGGTACTCAATAATGAACGGGCAGTCATCGAGCGGGGCCACGACGACTTTCTCCATAGCGATGGTCGAGTCGTTAGAGGAGAAGACACCGGAATGAAATACCTCGGCATTGAGGTTGTCGCACACCTTGGTGGCGATCATGCCGCCCTGAGGCAACAGACCCTCTTCGTTAGCCCAGTTTCCACCCCACATGTAGTAGTTCACTACAGTGTCATCGCCGTTGACCCATCCGATCAGCGGAGAGCCTTCGAACATATAGTTGAGGGCAGTGGTATCACAGTCACCGTCGCGGATATAGTCCATAGTGACGCCGGGATAGCCATTGCCGCCAACGTTACCGTTGTTGCCGCAGATCAGAGCGATACAGCTGGTATGAACGGTATCGTAGTCGGGGAAGATGAGAGTATCGGCAACGAGGAACTCGATATCGATAACGGTCGGTGTTTCGATTTCGGTACAGCTGAAGGTTACTCGTCCGGTAAGAATGACCGCGTAGTCGACAATTCCGCCCTGGTTGATGACGATGGCTCCGGTTTCGACATTGTCCAAACCGGAGGGGCATGTACCCGAGAGTCCGGATACGCCCAGCCAGCCGGCGGTGCCGTTGTCTTCCTCGAACGACACGGTATAATTGTAGTTGGCGTTACCGACGTTTTCGATCAGGAGCAGGGTATCGAATTCCACGCCCGGTTTCTCCCATGCCGGGAAGCCGATAGAAGACAGAGAAAATACAGGAATGGGGTTGGGGACCGGCTCCACGCAAGGCATTCTGAACCACTTGATGGGGTTGTTGGTGAATTCGCCTTCGTAGTCGTCGGTGCTGATGGCTCGTCCGGCCTCGAGATCGTTGACATACTGTATGTCAAGATACCAGTTGGTCGGTGATGATCCACCTGACGGGTCGACGATATCGGCGGCAGACCAGTCTTCCCCTGCCTGGACCTGACGGCCCCAGCGAGACATAGAGGCCCAGTAATCGCTCTGGCAGTCCTCGCCGATCTCGGGATCGCAGTACGGAGTATAAGAGTTGGTCAGGTTACGCTGACGATCCCAGGTGAGTCCGCCGTCGTCGGAGACAGACACCCAGATTTCGGCGTTGGCTCCGCCCCAATAGTAGTTGTTCCAGTCATCCCAGCGCCAGTCGGCACAGTCGTCGATGATACCTCCGGGGACATCATTGAACTGCGACCAGATAGCGTACAGTTTGCCGTCGCACTCAGACAGAGTGGGTTTGGCAACTGTCATGGCCCAGCCGGGCGAACCGCAGCTGTCGCTCGGGTCATAGGTGTGATCGCAAATTGTTCTGAGGTATGGTACGTTTTCGGACCAGTGCATCAGGCGGGATTTATCAGGCCAGAAGAATCCATCGCCGCCCCAGTTCATGGTGAGGTCAGGATCTGAGGGCCACGGGTGGGCGTGCCAGATGACGTGCAGATAACCCTCCTGATCGAGCAAAATAGAGTTATCGCAATATCCTTTAAGGGCTGCTTCGCCAATCGGCACCTTGGTCAGGTTCTGTTTGGGTTCCCAATTGGCACCCTGATCGTTGGACACCTGCACATAGACGTCGTTATCCATCTGGCCGACTCCCCAGTCGAGATAGGCGGTCGGAGTGTTGCCCGAGCAGGTATCGCACCATGGCTCCTCATATGGAGGGTGGGCCATCCAGGTGATACCCACGCGGTCGTCCATTCTCTGGGCAGTGATATCATAGGCAATATCGCGAACCGTGTCGAAAACATAGGGCGGATAATCCCAGATACCCTGTCCTTCGTATCCGACGCAGCGGAAATACATGAGGGACATATAATAGGCGCCGTAATCATTGCCGGCCACGACATGGAGCACGGTATCGGTACCGAACTGCAGGAAGAACTTGGGCCAGGTAGCCTCGGTATTGCCGCCTTCCTGCCCATAAACGGCCAGAGAATCAGGCAGGCGTGTAAAAGCCGCGAAATCTTCGCACGTTGAGCAATCATCGAAATGCATTTGCGGCTGATATTTCACGAGGCCGTGAACATCGGTGTGGCCACCGACGATACCACGGTTATCCGGGGTTACATCGATATTGACATATCCGGAGTATTCCCAGGAGTGCAACACATAAGCGCCGGCATACTGATGAGTACCACTGATGTATGCATTATAGGCATATGAACGTTCCTCGATGGTAGCATCGGGAGAGTACATCCAGCTGAAGTGGACGGTTGTTGCGCCCGTCTGTCCGGAGTGAGGACCGGTTTCGATCATGCGACCCATCGAGCCGTTATGCTGCTGGTCGTACCAGGTATCGCCGACCGTTCGGCCTGGCGAGATAGCCGCCGAGGAATAGGCGACGGCCCCGATCGGGATCCGTCCCTGCTGAAGCGCGCCGGTGGCGCCGGCCGGCCTTTCATCGGTGAACGAGTACGCCAGGGCGTTGGCAGAAGCTTTAATCCGCGCGCTCGGCGAGAGTGTGCCTTTGCTCTTGGATTGTGCGGCAAAAGCTGAAGTCGCCAAAAGCACGAACATCAGAAGCGAAACAATGAGGATTGTAGAAGTCTTTTTCAACATTCACCCCTCCTTTCGAGAGTGAAAGACGTGTCACTTATCCTTACGGATAAGTCTCATTTTGTTCCCTTCGGAAAGTTGTCGTATCCTCTTCGACCTATCGTCGGAGCCTCGAGGAATACACACAGTTACCCTTTACCGCAGACGACCCGGTTTCAGTAACCACAATCGGTCCATCGCGGGCGCACTTCAGGGCACACGTTTTGAGGCTCGAAGCAAGTGTTCAGGAAAAACAATTCGCCCGGTTTTTCCGATTCACTCTTCGTCTATCTTCAGACGCAATCTACGTCGGGGGGTAACCAGCACGGAGTTGAAGCTGATTCTCCAGCGGCTACCACCGCAACAGAATCTTCTCAATTTGATACAGAACCACGCTACAAATTCAACTGGCGGTTTTGGCGGTTTTGGCGAGTCGCTACGCTCGATGAAGCGTTTGGGAACGCGGGGATGTTGATGTGTGAGGTTTTTTCAATCGCATAGAAAACTGGCGGTTGCGCAATTAAGGACTTCTCCCAAAAAGGCTCTGCCCTCTTGCTTACTGCAAGAGTAGTATACACGCTTGACAGCAAGGTGTCAAGTCGAAAAATGCTAAATCAATCCATGTTTGGTATTGTTTCCCCTGCTCCGTAACGATTATCGAGAAAGTCTGTCTCAAAGAAAAGAGCCAACCCCTCAATTTTGAGTCGGCTCTTTCGTGTCATGTTTGTCAAACAGTCTTACTTCAGGAGTAACATTTTCTTAGTATCGATCAACTCACCGGCGCTTACCCTATAGAAGTAGAAGCCACTCGATACGGGTGCTCCCGATTGATCCCTGCCATCCCAAACGGCAGTGTGAGTTCCGGCCGGTTGTTCGGAATCGACGATGGTCGTCACGCGTTGCCCGAGAATATTGTAAATACTGATATTAACCTGAGCGCGGGCAGGCAGGGAATATTCAATGATGGTGACAGGGTTGAAGGGGTTGGGGTAGTTCTGTTTGACGATAAAGCTCGAAGGCAGTGTGCGCGACTGGACAGGGGGAGCGTCGAGCGGGAAGTCAGTAATCTGGTTGAGGATGTTTATCGCGACGGTTATTGAGTTCTTGTAGTCGGTCCCTTGGCCGCAGGCTAGAGCGACCAGCACATATTGACTATCACCGGGGTTGAAGTTGAACGGACCGCAGCAGCCGAGCATGGCGCGGTCGCCCGGACCCAGATCATAGGAACCTTCCTCTTCGATAGGATCTCCGGGTACGTCCCAGGTGCCGCCGATGACAAGAGGGGAGCCATCCTTGAGAAGTCCGCGCATGATATTGTAAGTCTCGGAGCTGTCGGTGGGTCCATCCGCGGTGCCGTATCGCCTGAAGGATTCCAGGCGGAGGTTTTTGCAATCCGGAATCAAGTATCCATCGAAGTAGGCCGTGTCGTTTACGGAAGGGACGATTGGCCCTTTGAGAATTTTGTAGGCCATAGCGGGCGGATTTGAACCGTACTGAGCGTCGGTGCTGTAGCCGTTATAGGCATAGAAGATATCGCTGGTTGTGTCGCAGCCAGTCAGGTCATCGGAGGAGTTGCCAATATCAGGGTCGGCCCAGATGCCGACATAGCAATCGGTCAGAGTGTTCGGACCGCGATTGTAGAGCTTATAGCGAAGGAACACGACATAACCTCGATAGTCGGTACGATCGTAGGCGTAGGTGGTATGCCGGATTTCGACAGCGAGCGGCGGAGTTTTTCCCCCGGTCACGGTGTGACGGGCGGGATTGGCGTCGTTGAAAACCGACCAGAGCATCTGGTCGCCGAGCATAACCGGATTACCCAGAGCGTCGACTGGCGCCCCCTGACCTTCGGGCCAGTTGGTATAGTCGCTGTTGGGATTGCCTTCGAGGCTGTCGGAGTAGAGTTTGTAGACTTTGTAGGCCGGGTCATCGGGGACGAAAGAGCTGTCGGCCATCGGGCCGGGAGTGTATTCATCGGTGTTTTGCGAGCAGATAGCCACTTTGATATCGGCGCCATCCACACCCGCTATCCACAGACCGGCGGCATATTGGGGCGAATGCTCACCCGCGCCGTTGAGGTTATCGGCAATAGCCGCTGTATCTCCGGTGTAGGGGAACCAGGTGCCATAGCTATATCCGAATACATTGGCGAGGTCACGGCCGAATTGACCGTGATTGGTGATGAACATCAGGATATTGTTAGCGTCGATAAATACGTTGTTATCGTATTCCAGAATAACGGCGGGTGTCGGTTGCTCCGCTTCACCGGGCGGCGGTGCGGCCGCAGCGATCGCGGCAAAAACGACAAGAATGGCGGTTAGGTATGTACCCCTCACAGATACTCCTTTCTCAATGTTATTTCAACAGTATCATTTTTCTGGACTCTTGAAAGTCTCCCGTTGTCATGCGGTAGAAATAAAGTCCGGTCGCTACGGGCTGGTTGGTTTCGTTTCTTCCGTCCCACACAACGGTGTGAGTCCCGGCTGGCTGGGTTTCATCCACTAATCTGCGGACTTTCTGTCCGAGGATGTTGTAAATATCCAAAGTCACCTTCGCCCGTTCAGGCAGCGCGTATTGAATGGTCGTGGTCGGATTGAATGGGTTGGGGTAGTTCTGGCTGACGGAGAATTTCCGAGGAAGAGGCTCCGGGCCGCCGGCGATAACATCGGTGAGCGGATCGAACGGTTCATTGAGGATGGCTTTGACCTCGGTGATTGAATTCAGGTTGCTGGTTCCTTGTCCCACGGCCATTTTTATCAGCACGAATTGGCTGTCACCGGGTCGAAAATCGAACGGTCCGCTGACCCCAAGCATTCTGCGATCGGCGGGGGCGATATCAAGGTCGCCGACTCCGGTTACCGGGTCGCCGCTGAATATGTAAGTGAGAGTATCGCCGTCGTAAGTGTATGGCTCACCCGATTTTGTCAGGCCTTGCAGAAAGCCGTAAGTTTGCGAGTAACTGTCCGGGTCCTCTCCTCCGATGAACTTCACGAACGCGGTTAATCCGAGGTTTTCGAAATCAGCCATAGGTTGGCCGTCAAAATAGGCCGTTTGACCGGCGGCAGGGACCACCGGACCATAGAGCACCTTGAATCCGAGGACCGGCGGAGCAGGGCCGTAATAGGTATCATCGTTGTCGTAGTTATAACAGAACCATATGTTGTTGAGCGTATCGCATCCGACGAAATCATCGCCGCCCTGGCCGAGGTCCGGATCACTCCAGTAGCCCAGATACATATCCTTAATGACCCTATTGCCTCTGTTGTAGAGCTTGTATTTGATATAAACCGACGAACCCTCGAGCGTGGTGACGTAATAGGGGGGGGTGTCCGCGGTGAATGTAAAGGTATCGGGAGGGGTGAATGGCTTGGTGGTCGTAATTCTGAAAACCGTCCCTTGTTCGGGATAATCCATAGCGAAGGGTGGCTCTTTGCCGGCGTTGAGGCCGACGAGCACAGTGCGCGCCATTAGTTCGGCGCCATAGTGGTCTCCGTAATTATCGACAAAAGTCCCGGCCAGCATGTCAGTCTCGGCGGCGAGGTAGCCGGACTCGCCCGGGGAGTCATCGACCGGCCTTATCCAGTAGATCCAGTCGGTGAACGGGTCATCATCGCCATCGGAGACAGAGTGCTCGCAATCGCCCGAGCAAGTACCGTCGGCTGTCGAGCCCCAGCTTTCGAGGCCGTAGGCATCGTTGCCGGTCCAGGAATCGGTGTAATCATCAATGACGAACATAATGAGGCGGACGTCATCGCTCGGGTCCTCGGGGGTGCCGACACCGGTTTGCCACAGTTCGAACGGTACCCAGAAGACGTTGTCATCGTTGTAAAATTCTATGACGTAGCTGCCATTGACACCGGGGTTGTCATAAGAGCCGGTGAAGCGCATTTCGTAGTCATAATAGCCGCGTGCTGAGTCGTTGTTGCCATCACGGGTGACGCGCGATATGAAGGCGTCGAAATCGGCTCTGGTGCCGCCGCCGCTGGTGCCGCCATTGTCGGAGGTATGGAACAGCCAGATAGCATCGCCGACCTGCTGGTCGGAACCGGGATCAACGTCACCGGGCGTGGGAAAGCCCATTGATGCCATGGCGCCCGGCAACGGAGATGGCAGTGAACCTGACGCGTTGGCTACAACTTCGAAACCGGAGAACCCACCCGGCGCGGAGCTTACCCTGACTCTGAATCCATCTACAACTTCCGAAAGGCTGTCCGGATACTGCCACTCAAGAACGCGCTGTGCGGTGGTGATGTTTTCCAGATGCCAGGCGTAGTAGTAGAGGGTGTCGATGATGGTGCCTTCGACGGGATCGATGGTGGTATCGGCCAGGATAGTGTCTTCGAAAACTACCCGGTAATCATCGCCTGTGAGAGCCGCGCGGTCCGCAATGTAGGCGGTTACCTGCACACCGGAGGTGCCAATCTGGGTTACATCAAACACGGTATTGTAGTAAATGGTGTCTTCACCGAGTTCATCGCCGGCCCAGAATGTCTGCTGGACTTCTACGCCGAGAGGCGCTGTTTCTCCGGCATCGTTGGTGTGAGCCGAAGGGTCGGCGTCGTTGTAAACAGACCAGAGCATCTGTCGTCCGAGCATATAGGGATTGCCCATGTCATCGAGCGGGGCGCCCTGGTCAATCGGCCAACTGAGGTAGTCGGTGTTGGGATTGGTTTCGAGGCTGTCGATGTATAGTTTGTAGTTTCTGAAGGCCGGTTCATCGGGCAGGAATGTACCGCCCACCATTGGGCCGGGGACATACTCACTGGAATACTCGGATATTACCACACGTGTCTCTCCAGTGGCAGAGTCGATACCGCCCATCCATAGACCCGCGGCATACAGGGGTGATTTGTAGGCGATACTGTCTATGTTGGCTCTTATCAAAGATGTATCCCCTGTATATGGCCACCAGGTCCCGACGCCGTAGAGATAGCCAAAGACGCCGGAGATGTCTCTGCCGAAAGCGCCGTGATTGGTGACGAACATGAGGATCTGGTTGGCATCGATGAAAGTCGTGTTGTCTATGGTGAGGGTTGCGGTTGAGGATATAGTGAGGTTTTTGTCATCCGGCGGAGCCGCTGTTGCTGAGATTGTCAATGTGAGAAGCCAGATGTAAGTGATTAAGTTAACGAGTTTCATTGTCCCTCCTGAATTGCCTCAAATATTGTGTTGTTATGTTTTGTCTTATCTGTTTTGTGAGCACGGGAGTTTTGTTTCTCCAACTGTTCGATCGTTTATATAACCAATAACGTGGCGGTTTTAGGTGGGGAGGAGGTTTTCGCAGGGTGCACGGCACTGGTGTTTGAAGGTCACGTGTTTTCCCTCCACTCCACGTGAAAATCGAGACTAAGCCCTCTCAATTAAGATACGTTTCAAAAACCCATTGTCAAACAACTAAATATGAGCAGGGGTGTTCTGAAATTGTGGTGCGGTGGCCGCGTAGATTTGCTTATGGTCTTGTCTGACAAGCGAATGGCCGATCGGCTTGCGCAGACCGGCCAAAACGTAGCGAATTTGCCGAGGTAACTTATTTCACCAGCAACATCTTTTTATTGTCGATAAAATCTCCGGCTTTGACGCGGTAGAAGTACATACCGGTAGCCACACCGTTACCGCCTTCGTCGTTGCCATCCCATAAGACCGTGTGTTCACCCGCCGTCTGCATTTCATCGACCAGTTGACGGACTTTCTGGCCGAGCAGGTTGTAGATGTCGATAGTCACATGTGTTCTCTCGGGCAGAGAGTATTGAATCGTGGTTGATGGGTTGAAGGGGTTGGGATAGTTCTGTTTGACAGCGAACTTATCCGGAAGTTGGCCGGGCGTTTCTCCGGGAACATCGGTCATCAAATCCACCGGCAGGTTGAGCACTCTCTTTAGCTCGGTGATAGCGTTGAGATAATCGGTGCCGTGTTTAGCTGTCATGCGGATCAGCATATACAGGCTGTCACCCGGTCGGAACGTAAACGGCCCGGAATTGCCCATCATTCTGCGGTCGGCCGGATACATGTCAAGATCGCCGGTTGCTGCTACCGGGTCACCCGAGTGCATATACATCAAGACGTGTCCGTCGTATATGTATGGATCGCCGCCCTTGGTGATGGTTTGCATGGATTGGTATGTTTCCGAGAAATTGTCCGGATCTGTGCCGTTGAAGTATTTTATGAAACCGGTCATGCCGATATCTTTGTGATTGATCAGGGGCTCGCCATAGAAATCCGCCGTTTCTCCCTGCCAGGGAACCAGCGGTCCGACGAGGTACTTGAATCCCATCGCAGGCGGATTGGTTCCATAGTCGGTATCATCATCGTCGGCGTTGTAACAGAAGAAGAGGTTATTAAGTGAATCACAGCCGACCAAGTCATCGCCTGCGCCGCCCAGGTCGGGATCCGACCAGAGAGAGATGTACGAGTTGTTGAGAGTTCTTCCACCTTTATTGTGAACCCAGTACTCGAGGTAGATATTCAGGCCTTCGTCGCCGGTGGTAATATCCGGCATGGCCGTGGCGGTGAAGGTGAAGGTATCGCGAGGCTGTTCTTTGGTAGTGCAGATTCTGAAGATCGTTCCCTGTTCGGGAAGATCCATAGTAAATGGCGGTATCACGCCGCCGTTCCAGTTGATCAATACGATCCGCGCCAGAATCTCGGTGGCGTAGTGACTGTCGACGTTCGTGCCAAAAGTGCCGGCCAGCATATCGGTTTCGGCCGCGAGGTAGCCGGCTTCACCGGGGGAGCTATCCACCGGTCGAATCCAGTAGGTCCAGTCAGTAAAGGGATCATCGTCGCCGCCCGAGGCGGAGTGTTCGCAGCCAGCCGCGCAGGTAAGGTCGAGGGAAGAGCCATAGCTCTCCAGATTGTATGTATCATCGTCGCCGTCATCAATGACGATTGGTATCAGCCTCACATCATCGCTGGGGTCATCGGGTGTACCTATTCCTATTTGCCAGAGTTCGAACGGTACCCAGAAGACGTTTTCGTCGTTGTACCACTCGAACACGTAGCTGCCATTGGTACCGTAGTTATCGTACGATCCGGTGAAGCGCATTTCGTAATCGTAGCAACCAATCGCTTCGTAATTGGCTCCGGTGCGGGTGACCCGGTCCAGAAAGGCGTCGTAGGAGCCGCGAGTCCCGCCGCCGCTGGTGCCGCCGTTGTCATCGGTGTGAATAGCCCATTGACCGTCGTCAGTGGATTGCTGGCGATCGCTTATGTAGCCGCTGGGGTCATATTCGGTTGGTACCGGGAAACCGGCAAACGCCAAAGCGCCGGGCTCCGGTGGGTCCAGAACTCCCGCGGCGTTGGCTACGACCTCGAAACTGGAGAAGGCGGAAACACCGAGATCGACTGATATTTCCAATCCAAGAACTGTGTCCACGACGGTGACGGGGATATTTTCACGGACCGTAAGTGCCGTGGTTTGGTCAATCAGGTGCCACACCGGGCCGAGCGTTTCGCTGCTGTCGATTACTACCATGTAGTCATGGCCTGTCAGTGACATTGGGTCCACAACTCTGACTGTCACACCGGCGGTCGTGGTGCCGACCTGGGTAACGGCTAACTCGTCGGTCCCGGGTATGACTTCGACACCGGGTTCGTCCATCGCCCACGCCATCAGGCGTACCTCGATGCCCAGCGGGTTGGTGTCACCGGCGTCGTTAGTGTGCTTGGCGGGGTCGGCGTCGTTGAAGACAGTCCAGAGGGTCTGATGACCGCGCATCAGCGGGCGGCCGTACTCATCGACCGGCGCTCCCTGATCGACCGGCCAGTTGAGATAATCGGAATTCGGATTGGTCTGAAGGCTGTCGTGGTAGAGCTTGTAGACTTGGAATTCCGGACAATCCGGTTGGAACGTGCCTGCCTCCATCGGTCCCGGCGTATACTCGCTGCCGTATTCCGAAATGACAACCCTTGTCTCGCCGGTGGCTGAGTCGATAGCCCCGAACCACAGTCCGGCGGCATAAAGGGGAGAGGCTATCAGACGGCCATCTTCGATGTATTCGGTGCCGATGTACGGATAAAATGTTCCATAGTCATGGCCGAACACAGCATCAAGATCACGACCGAAGTTGCCGAAATTGGTTACGAACATGAGAATTTTGTTGGCGTCGATGAAAGATGTTTTATCGATAGTCATTGTTGTCGGAGCGGTCGGAGCGGCCATGTCGTTTGGTGGCGCCGCTACGGATGTGAGACTTAGTGTGAGGGCAAGGGACAAAAATAAGACGCTGCGATAACGCATTTTTTCCTCCCATTTTGATTAAGAATTGGTTCTGATAACGTGTTAAATATACAATATTACCCACTTTTTTCAAACTTATTCGATTATCCTCACAAAAAAGAAGCGACAGCCTGTCAGGCGGTCGCTTCTTTTGCTAAGCGTATCTGTGGCAAAGAGCTAGGCCGAAATCAATAGAAGGGATTGGTGCCCGCGGCGTGATCGGTAGCATCGATAATATCGGTGACTTCCGGTATTGTCTCGCGTATGGCTTTCTCGATGCCGTGTTTTAGGGTGACATTTGCCGAGGCGCATCCCTGGCATCCTCCGCCGAGACGGACGAACACCTGAGTGCCCTTGACATCGGCAAGCTCCACCCGTCCGCCGTGCGACGCGATCATCGGATTGATCTGCTTCTCGAACAAATCTTCGACCAGCTGCCGGATTTTTTCTTCGGATGGTTTCATTTTATCGACATTGGCGGCAACCAGCGGTTGTCCGGAGCGGATCCTTTCGCGAATGACGGCTCCGATTTTCTGTCCCAACTGCGGCCAGGGGTCGGGAGTTGACTTGGCGATAGTGAGCGTGTTGCCGGAAATCATCACCTGCGTGATGCCGTCGATTTCGAACAAAGCCTTCAGGAGCGGAGAGCCCTCGGCCATATCTTTGCGGCGACAGTTGAACGAACCTTCGCTCAGAAGCGGCCGGTCGACTATGAACTTGCACACCATTGGGTCCAGCGATGGTTCGCCGGTTATTTTTATGTTCTGATCTTCAGACATGATATATCTCCTGCCGTGCTATATGCTGAACGAGTCCTGTCTTTTATCTTTAGAACAGATTTCGCATTCGCACAGGTCCCTGAGCCGTTCATATATGTATATACCGGTGTTGTGACCGTCGGAAAAGGCTACTGCGAGTCCGTATCTTCCGACGCGATTGAAGCCGGTTATCTTTATATCCAGCGGGACTTTTTTCGGGTCCAGTGTTTTCTTGCCGGTATCTTCATCGACACAGGTGGCGCAGCCACAGGCGACGCGAAGGTTGTAGGGAGTGTAAGTGCTCTCGTGACCATCGGGCCAGACAACGCGCAGATTGCCATCATCGGTCAGGCCAATATCTCTCGGTTCGGTTTTCAGGACAGCCTCGGCGAACTGTTCGGCGGTTTTCTTGACTCTTTCGGCGATCTTCATGAAGGCCTGAGCCGCGGCCGTGTCCGAGCCGTCGAGCAATACCGGTTTGCCGTCTTCGCCGGATGTCATGATGGACGGGTCGAGAGGAATGGCGCCGAGATATTGTATGCGCATGTTCTCGGCCATTTCCTTGCCGCCGCCTTCGGAGAAAATCGGCGTGACTTTGCCGCAGTGGCCACAGGTGAAGCCGCTCATGTTTTCGATAATACCGATAATGGGAACATTGACCTGATCGAACATCCGAAGACCTTTGCGGGCGACACCGAGCGCCACCTGTTGAGGGGTGGTTACGATAATCGCGCCGGTGAGTGAGGCCTGCTGCGCGAGCGTGAGCTGAACATCGCCGGTTCCCGGAGGAAGGTCGATAAGTAAGTAATCCAACTCGCCCCAGGTTACCGCGCCCAGAAACTGATGAATCATTTTCATGGCGATTGGCGCGCGCCAGATGACCGGTTGATCTTCGCCGACCAGAAGACCCATCGAGATGAAATCGATACCGTATTTGTTGATGGGCCGGAGCTGGTTGTTGACGATGTCCGGTTTGGCATCGGACGAACCGAGCATGCCGGGTTGACTGGGGCCGTAGATGTCGGCATCCATAAGCCCCACTTTCGCACCCAACTGTTTGAGGGCGACGGCCAGGTTGACCGATACGGTGGATTTGCCGACCCCACCTTTGCCGCTGGCCACGGCGATTATGTGTTTAATGCCGGACAGACCGACTTTTGAGTCGGATTCGGCTGGCGAAGTCTTTTGATGTGCCATCGGTATATATCCTCGGGACTACCTGTTTGTTACGTTAAAAATCTCAGCAGTGGAGACCGCGCATGTTTTACGGTCGTCCCGCCCGCAAATATAACAATAGAAACACTATAAGAGCATTTTTGTTCGGAATGTCAACCGATTTCCCGTGCGTAGCGTCCGGGGGCGGGGCAAGTCCTTTTTGTGGGCGGGGCTTTTCATGCGTTGAGAATTCACAGTAGGAGAGGGTGACTATTTTTTTGCTGACATTGGATTCGGGGGCGTTTAGATTCGTTTTATAAACGATTGGGGAGTACGTAAGTGCTTGCGGGATTGAGAAAATTCTTTCAGTTCGATCGTCATCAGACGAACTTCAGGCGCGAGATTATAGCGGGCCTGACCACCTTCTTTACAATGTCTTATATCATTATAGTCAATCCGAAAATTCTCGAAGCCGCGGGGATTCCGTTTGGTCCGTCGATGGTGGCCACGATTCTGGCGGCCTCGTTTGGAACGCTGGCGATGGGTGTTTATGCCCGAAGGCCGTTCGCGATAGCGCCCTATATGGGGGAGAACGCTTTTATCGCCTACACGGTGTGCGGTGTGCTTGGTTATAGCTGGCAGACGGCGCTGGGGGCGATTTTTATCGGCGGCGTTCTGTTTACGCTGGTGAGCGCTTTTCGGATTCGAAGCTGGCTGGCCAACAGTATTCCGGACTCGCTGAAAGTGGCCTTCGCGGTGGGTATCGGATTGTTTTTGGCCTTCATCGGACTGAATGACACGGGAATCGTGACTATTGGCGTTCCCGGCGCGCCGGTTCATGTGGGACAGCTTGGCGATGTTTCCGTGATTCTGGCCGTGGGGTGTTTTCTGGTGATGACGGTGCTTATGATCAGGAGAGTGACCGGGGCGCTTTTGATCGGAATCTTGATCACCACCGTTCTCGCTTTCGTTTTCAGCGTGGCCGAGCCGCCGGAGCGGCTTGTCAGCCTGCCGCCATCGCTCGCGCCGATATTCATGAAACTCGACATTGCCGGAGCTTTCACTTGGGGATTCTTCTCGGTGATCCTCACCGTGTTCGTGATGGATTTTGTCGACACGACCGGCACGCTGCTGGGGCTGTCGCTCAAGGCGGGATTGCTCGACGAGAACGGTAACCTTCCGGAAATAGAAAAGCCGATGCTTTGTGACTCGACCGCCACAGTGGTGGGGGCGCTGCTGGGCACAACCACGACCGGCACGTTTATAGAGTCGGCGGCGGGGATGGAGGCGGGGGGACGCAGCGGGTTTACATCGGTGGTGACAGCCATTCTGTTTTTGTCCGGTCTGTTTGTCGCGCCGTTTCTTACGGCCGTGCCGCCGTGCGCCTACGGTCCGGCGCTCATCGTGGTTGGTTTGCTGATGATGACCACGATTACGAAGCTCGATTTCAGTGATTTGTCGGAGGCCGTGCCGGCCTTCGCGGTGATAGTGCTGATGAGTTTCACTTACAATCTGGGTATCGGTATCACGGCCGGATTTGTGGTTTATCCGATAATGAAGATTTTCGATGGGCGGGTGCGCGAGGTGCACGCCGGGATGTGGATCCTGGCGGTTTTGTCGGCGCTGTTTTTCGTCTTTTATCCGTATTGATAATTCCGGCATTGTCTTTGGGCCTGGTGAACGTTTAAGATGACAGGAGGGGTATTTGAAGCCAACAACACAGGATCTGGCGGGCTATGGTGAGCGACTCGGCGGGGCAATCATTGACGGTATAATATCAATGATAGTGATTTTCCCGCTTTTGTTCGGGACGGGCATTTTTCAGAACATTGTGAAGCAGGGTGAAATCACCTTCGAGCAACAGGTATTCATGTTCGGACTGGGCTGGAGCACATTCTTAATTCTGAATGGTTATCTTCTGTATAAACGCGGGCAGACAATCGGTAAAGCCATCGTCAAAACCAGGATCGTTGATCTGGAGGGGAGGATTCCGGGTTTCGCCAAGCTGTTTTTCCTCAGATATGTTGTAATCGGACTGCTTGCTTCTATACCGATGTTAGGAACGCTCGTGAGTCTGGCCGACGTACTTTTTATCTTCGGAAAGCACCGCCGGTGCCTTCACGACCATCTGGCCGGTACGGTGGTGGTTGATGCTGCCTATAGCTTAAACCGGGTTCAGGAATATGGCCAACGAATTTAAAGGCATATAAGTACTATGAAAAGGACAGACAAGCTTAAACGTGTAACTATGTTGCTGCTGGTGGTTATCCTCCAGATCGGGCCCGCCGTGATTGCGGCAGACGAAGGAGAAAAAGTGGCCGAGCAGAAAGAGCATTTTTTCATACAGCTTCTGGGCACGCGCGAGAACTGGCCGGATAACATGACCCCGGCCGAGGAATCAACAATGACGGCGCACTACTTCTACCTCAAGGATTTAGTTGCGCAGGGAACAGTGCTGATGGCCGGGCCGGTTTTTGATCCGGTGTTCGGATTGATAGTTGTCGAGGCGGCGTCGAAAGCGGACGCGAGAGCGATAATAGAAAAGGATCCATCGGTCATCGCCGGGCTGCACACTTTCGAGATTCATCCCATGCGGGTGTCATTGCTGGTTGACAATGTTGCGCAGGATCGCTACGTGGCCAATCCGAGCAGCCGGAGACTCGTCAAAGAGGTTCTTGTCGATGCCGGCATAGCCGAAGTTTACAGAGCTTGGACCTCTACCGAGGGCGTAGAGACATTTTTCGCGCCTGACGCTCATGTGGAATTGAAACCCAACGGTCCCTACGAGATATACTTCAGTCCCGACAGTCCGGATGGGCAGCGTGGCTCAGAAGGTTGCCGGGTGCTGGGGTATCTTCCGAGCACGATGTTGTCGTTCGAGTGGAACGCGCCGCCGCAATTTCCCGAACTTCGCAAAATTCACACGCAGGTGGTGGTGATGCTCGATGAACTCGAGACGGGCGAGACCCGGGTGACGCTCACGCATCACGGATGGGGCGAGGGGGGGCAGTGGAACGAGGTTTACGATTATTTCGACAAGGCGTGGGAATACGTTCTGAACAATCTTCACCAGCGTTTCACCACCGGGCCGATAGAGTGGGAGTGACGTGGAGAAGCATTTTGAACTGGTGATGGGTGAGTCGAGTGCAAACATGGAAGGCCTCAGTGTTGGGGCACATTGAATCTCTCATGGAGGGCTGATGAAAACCGTTATTGCGTGTCTAATAACCGCGACAATCGTATTTACTGTGACGACAGCATGGAACCCGGTCGGCAAGAAAGAATTTGACGGCAGTGGCGGCGAAAGAGACACAGCCACAAAACTAGGTGAAGGCATGTTTCGGATTTACGGCGTCAATTCTTGGAGCTATGAGTCTGAAGTTGAT
This sequence comes from Candidatus Zixiibacteriota bacterium, assembly GCA_040756055.1. NCBI lineage: Bacteria > Pseudomonadati > Candidatus Zixiibacteriota > Candidatus Zixiibacteriota bacterium. Next base: position 340,574 of record JBFLZR010000004.1, on the reverse strand, counting down.
TTTTACATCACTCTGGATGATACTCTGTCTCTGCCTGAGAAAGTAGAGGCAATAGCCTCCAAGCTCTCCAGAACTCGTTTCTGCAACCTTCCGATCCAGGTGCTTAGAATTGAAGACAGGCCCGAAGGTAGTGTGGCTGTCGTAGATCTGAAGGAGCGCAAGGGTTCCTGCGCTCGATGGGCAGGCGGATATTTCGAGGGCTCTACTGGCGGACGGGTCACATCGGGAATTCTTATAGAATCGTTCCTTCAACGCGAATATATGGGTGGATGGATTGACGGTGTGGAGTTTCTTTATGAAGGCAGCGAAGACATAAGGAGTTTTGATCATATAAAGCCGCTGTACAGGACCGTATATAGACAAGGGGCACATTAGCTTCCGCCTATTGGTTCACTAGCTTCATGAGCAGGTCGCACCTCCAATTTACATGGAGATGATTATGGAGACGAACGATAAAACGAAAATCGAACAGATTGCCCGTCTTCGTAAAGAAGCGCACGGCTACTACCTGAGAACATCGAAAGTCTACCGCGCTTTTCTGGAGATGGAAAAAGCGACTTACAGCGATGGCGCGCTGGATAAGAAAACGAAAGAGTTGATCGCTACGGGTGTTTCGGTCGCTATCAATTGCGAGTCGTGCATGGAGTGGCACATCAAGCAGGCGCTCGATGACGGTGTGTCGCCGCAGCAGATAATCGAGGCGATCGAGGTCGGGATGGAGATGGGTGGCGGTCCGGCCACGGCCCACGCCCGCTTCGCCATGAACGTGCTGGAGCATTATACGAAATAGCCAATGGACGGCTCCTGGTGGGCGCCGTACAACGCATCTATCCCGTAGATCAATTTTTCAATCAAGCGGTGGAGCGGACTTGCACACCTCTGCCTTTATGGCAACCGGTTTGGAGTCGCTGTAGTCGACCAGTAATCCTTCATTAGTCATAGACATTGGCGCAAGCATACCCATCGGGCATCTTCCAGCCGTTGCATCCAGAAAAACCCGCTCGCCATCTATGTCCACCAGCGCCAGCATGTGATTGAATGTGGCGGAGCGCCGGAAAGGGAGTTTGTTCGTGGTGTTGATAAGCACCGGCCAGGACTCAAACCCGGCCATCCGGAGCATCTGCACCAGAAGAATATTAATCTCGAACGGCATACCGGAACCATCCTTGAAAAGTTTATCAACGTTGCTGTGACGCGGACGGAGCACGAATCCGGTGCTGTCGAGAGTGTAGTTCTGTGAAATATAGTCGTAGATAGCCGTTGCTTTCGACCGGGCATCGGGCTGATCTTTTACAAGCTCGGAAACCTTCTTGTGCATCTTCTTGGTCTTTTTCATGTACTCGTTGAGATAACCCTGAAAGCTCTCGCCGAGGTGCTGCCAGTGCTCATCGGTATAGATTCCCCGAAGCGCGCGATTTTGACCGATCGTGGAAAATAATTGAAAGTGCAGTCCGGCTCGGATAACCTCATTGTCCAAAGTTCGGGAAGAATCCATCGGCGGCGGAGGTATGTTTTCCATTGTCCAGGTATATTGTTTGTAGACCGTAGCGGTGATGAATTTGATGCGCTCCATTTCAGGATCAATTCGCTCGTTCGGGATGTTCGCCGTGAAATAGGTGTAATCCAGCTCGGAGCCGAGTTTAAGAACGAACACGGAAGAGAGGCAGAAGACCGGATGGTCGAAATACCAGGAGGGGACATTGGATACGTTCTTCTCCAGATCCTCGTCATCCGGATAGATTCCCTTTTTCCGGGATTCATAGGCTCCATAGTATTTTTCCTGGCTGAACAGGAAATACTTCTCGGGTCCCAGCTTCTCGAGGCCGCCATAGTATTCAATGCCATAAGCATACTCCAGGATATCGCCGGGTTCGAGATTGGGGAAGGTGAATCGCCTTTCAACGATTGAGCCGCGGGATATTTTCTCAAACTGCTTGTCGTCAAATTCAAACGTCCGACCATCGGATTTTTCAACCCGAGCCTTTATACCGTAAATGTGGTCATAGTCATATGCTTCGATTTTTACGTCTTTGACTTTCTCGACTCCCGATGTTTCGAGCACCTTAATTCTCGTGTGGCGCTCATAAATCAAGCCGCGCAGTTCGGCAGTCACTCTGCCCCGATCATAGATTACGACCGCATCGGCATCGGGAAATTCCAGCGGCGTCCCCACCTGCCGCTCGGCATCGCTGATTACTCCCCATTCCTGCGCACTGATGACGGCTGCTCCGAAGAACACAGCCAGAACAATTAAAATTATCGCGAATAAAAATCTTATGGAAATCCTCCCTGTAGAAGTCATTAGGTTTTCGACAAGATAGTGATTCCTTTTCAAGCGAGCAAGACGAAAACTGGACCCTCTGTTCTGTTGGTCCACACTAAATTATTAGTAGTTAACATCTTACTGGACAAGGCAGCCGAGGAACCCATTACGGGAACCAGACTAATACGGTCTTGTTTTAGTCTTTACGCAGACAGAAGATATAATCCCGGGCAGAAACGGATTACCAAGGAGAACAAAATGGCAACGAAGAAGATCATCGCGGTGGTTGGCGCTACAGGCTCGCAGGGAAGCGGACTGGTTCGCGCTATCTTAGAGGACAAAAAGGGAGATTTTACGGTGCGGGCAATTACGCGCAACACCGAATCCGAAAAGGCGAGGGAGTTGGCTCGCATGGGCGCGCAGGTCGTTCAGGCGGATATTAACGATGTTGAGAGTCTGAAGAAGGCGTTCGAGGGTGCCTATGGAGCGTATCTGGTAACATTTTACTGGTCGCACATGAACCCGGAGACGGAGAAGACCCAGGCGCGCAATCTGGCGATGGCCGCCAAACAAGCTAATCTCAAGCATGTCATCTGGTCGACCCTTGAAGATACCCGCAAGTGGATTCCGGTCGATGATACCCGGATGCCGACTTTAATGGACAATTACAAGGTCCCGCATTTCGATGCCAAAGGTGAGGCGAACCGGATCTTTTCCGAGATTGGTGTGCCGACCACCTACCTGTTGACCTCGTTTTACTGGGACAATTTCATCAATTTCGGGATGGGCCCGAAGAAGACCGCCGATGGTAAACTGGCGCTCACACTTCCGCTGGGCAATCACAAGATGCCGGCTATCGCGGCCGAGGATATCGGCAGGTGCGCGTACGGGATATTCAAGCAGGGGACGCACTATATCGGCAAGACAGTCGGTATCTCGGGTGAACATCTGACCGGCAACGAGATCGCGAAGGCGCTTTCGAAGGCGCTGGGGAAGGATGTGTTCTACAATTCGGTGACACCGGAGACTTACCGCGGGTTTGGTTTCCCGGGGGCCGATGATCTGGGGAACATGTTCCAGTTCTGGCAGGAGTACGAAAACGATTACCGTGGGGCGCGCGACCCGAAGGTGGCGAAGACTCTTAATCCATCGATGCAGACTCTTGACACGTGGCTGGCCAAGAACAAGACACGGATTCCGATTGAGTAGCTCAGCTACCGTAAGTTAGATACTCTTATAGCAGGGGTTCAAAGTGTTGAACCCCTGTTTGTTATCAGCCCCCGGATATCGACTAAAATCATCCCCTCCAAAGACCGATAATACAGCAAAAGAGCTATCCCTGTAAAAGCACCCATTCGCCGACACCTTTGATCAAATTCAGGCGGTATAGCCAAAGAAAATGCCGTGGTTTATCCATTTTCCGGGAGGAAATAACGATGTTCAAGTTATCAAGATTCTACTTAATCGCAGTGGTCCTGTCTATCTGCACTCTCCAGGTGTTGTCGGTAGCGGCTCAAGAATTCGAGGTCCCGCTGGAGGAGCAGAAAAGACAGGCTAATGAGGCGCTCAAAGAGTCGCTCAGCGGTGGTTGGCTGGTGGCTTCATGGATAAAGCATCTCTTGGAGACCGGAGACTTTGCCAGGGTGGAAGAGGTGCTGGAGGGTGCTTTGCAGTCTTATCAGGAGAATCCTCAGAGAGAAGCGCATCTCAGAGGAGCATATGATCTGTTCTGTCCGGCGGCAGGGTTTGATATAGAGCTTTTGAATCGATGGGTCGATTCAACCGACAGCTATGCGGCATACGCGGCGCGCGGGACATTTCTGGCACAGTTGGCCGGTAGCGCCAGAGGTCATCAGTATATTCAGTACACTGCCAAAGAAAATCTCGAAACGATGGCCGACCTCGCCGCCGAGGCCGGCAAGGATCTGCTCGTTGCTGTTGAGAAAAAAACTTCGCTGGTATCCGCCTACGCCTGGCTGGTAATTCTGGCCAAAATGACACCGATGCCATACACCGCCAGAGAGATGCTCGACCGGGCGCTTGAGCAGGATAAAAAGACATTTTATGTAAGACTTCAGTATATGAATTCTCTTTTGCCCAGATGGGGCGGGTCATACGAGGCCATGGCATCGTTTGCTATGGAGTCGATCGAGTATGCCGAATTGAACCCGCGGCTTTGGATTCTTCAAGGGGAGATTTTCGCCGATCTGGCGGGGTATGAATGGGAGGACGGCAACTATAATAGGTCCGCTGAGTTTTATACTATGGCTATGGAATTCGGCGAGACAGTCAGATGGCTCAGTTACCGCGCCGGATGTTATGTGAAACTGAATCGTTTGAAAGAAGCACTGAGCGATTTCGAGCGGGTACTGTATTACGAGCCGGGCAACAAGAAGGCTCAAAAGTGGGTGCCGTATTTGATGGCGAGTACGCGTTAGGAATTCGCGGTGGTCGCCATTCGGAAAATTATGGCAGGTACATACTCATTGTGTGCCTGCCTTTCTTATTGCATGCGGTTATAGGCCGCCGCTCAGTCCGAATCCTACAATTAGAATGATGGCTCCGATGGGCCAACACAGAGCATCGCTATATCAATACGATATCTTTTCGCACACTTACTCCCCCTTGCTTTTGATGTGCCCCTCGTCCTAACTGTCGAACTTTCTCAATTTCTTATACAAATGCGAGCGTTCGAGGCCGAGTTCACGGGCGGTCTGAGTGACATTACCGCCGTTGCGCGCGAGAGCGGTCTTGATGAAGTCCCGTTCGAATTGGGACACGGCCTCTTTGAGCCCCTGAGGCGTCGATGTCGATGATCTCGGAAGGAGCGACTCGATATCGGCGGGCAGGATGGTGTCGGCGTCGCAATAGATATTAACGCGTTCCATCAGGTTCTTCAGTTCGCGCACGTTGCCTGGGAAATCCATCGATCTCAGAAGCTGCTGTGTCTCAGCAGAGAGTGTCTTGGTCCGTGTTTTGGTTTCATTGGCGAATAATTGAAGAAAGTGTTCGGCAATCGGCACGATATCTTCGCGTCGCTCGCGAATTGGCAGGAGTTTGAATTGAACGGCGTTGATGCGGTAGAGAAGATCCTGGCGGAACGATTTGTCGGCCACCATCTTTATCAGGTCGCGGTTAGAGGCGGCAATGATGTTGCACTCGACTGTTACCGGTTTCTCCTGCCCGACCGGCGTGATCTGTTTGGTTTCGATGACGCGAAGAATTTTGGCCTGCGCCGCGAGAGGCATTTCGCTGATTTCATCGAGAAAGATCGATCCGCCGTTGGCCTCGACGAATTTTCCTTTACGTGCCTTGACAGCTCCCGTGAACGCTCCGGCGCTGTGGCCGAACAGCTCGGACTCGACCAGCTCCGACGGCAGCGCGGCGCAATTGACCGCCACGAAAGGACCATCGGCGAAGCGGCTTCGTTGATGAATCATGTGCGCTACGAGTTCCTTGCCGGTGCCGTTCTCGCCGGTTATCAGAAAGCGGGTGGCTTTGGGGGCGGAGCGATGGACCTCGTCGATAAGCCTCAATATCGGTTCGGATCGTCCCACGAAATTCCCATACACGGCCGAGGTCAGGCGATCTTTTTCTGAAATGAGGCTGGTGGTGCGGGTGGCGTTGTCGATCGTTATCAGGACGCGGTCGAGCGAGATGGGTTTTTCGATAAAGTCGTAGGCGCCGACGCGAATCGCCTTCACGGCGGTGTCGATATCACTGTGGCCGGAGATCATGACGACTATCTGACGGCTATCGCGGGCGAGGAGTTCCTCCAGAAGGTCCAGCCCGTTGCCATCGGGAAGCATGACATCGAGAAAGACCAGGTCGAACCCCGCCTGGGCGAATTGACGTCCCTGCGCGAGGTTTTCAGCCGTGACTATCTCGTGGTTGCGCCGTTCGAGGGCGGACTTGAGCGATGTGCGGATTTGTTCTTCGTCGTCTATGATCAGTATGCGCGCCATAGTATCTTTTGTCCAGTCCTGTATCGGTTTGTCTGTCAGGTCACAGCCCGACTTCGTCGGGACAAGACCAGACACAACAGCCTGAAGTCTGTTTCGTTTCAACTCGCATTTGATAAATCAAATGCCTGCCTGCTGTGCTATCGATGTTCAGTATCGACAATCCTTTACTGCCTCTTCGTCATTGCGGCAGATGGATACGCACACCACCGCCTTCTTCGATCCGGTTAAATAGTTCCATTGTGCCGCCATGGTCGTGCACGATGCGATGGCATATCACCAGCCCGAGACCGGAACCATCTTTCTTGGTTGTCACGTAAGGTTCGAAGCTGTTTTCAAGTTTCTTGGGTGGAAAGCCGGGTCCGGTGTCTTCGATGAGTATTTCGAGTTGACTGCCAACATCGCTTATGCCGATGGCCACCGTGGCGAAATCATCGGATTCAAATCCGTTTTTGACGAGGTTGATAATCACCTGCTTGATGGCGTCCGGGTCAAACGCGAAGGAAGTCCGGATGCTGGCGTTGACAATGCGAAGTTTCTTGTCTTCAATTTCGCGCTTGAACATCGCGGCGATGCTTTCGACAAAGGAAGTCGGGTTGACTGTGGTAATTTCAGGCGCTTGCATGCGGGCGAAACCGACGAACTGGTCGAGGAGTTTTGTCAGACGCTGGACCTCGCTTTTAATGGTGGTCGTTGTTTCAGTGAGGATCTTATCGAAATTCGGTTGACCCTCGGCGTGGGACCGCCTCAGGTCGTCGATACTGATCGAAATCGGGGTTAAAGGGTTTTTGACTTCGTGGGCAATCTTTCTGCCGACCGACTGCCAGGCCGCTATCTTCTCGCTGGTGGCAAGGCGCTTTTGCGTATCACGCAGTTTCAACATCATGTCGCTGAATGAATCGGCGAGTTGCGAGAACTCGCCTTCCTCGTAGGCCATCACCGGGGAAGAGAAATCGCCCGAGGCTACTCGTGATGTTGCCGAGACGAGATTGTCGATCTCGCGCTTGGCGCGCCCGGTGATATACATGCCCAATCCAATCGCAGCGAGAATCGAGACCAGCGCGACAACGCCGGTGGCAGTCAGCAGATCCAGAAAGATCGGTTTGTCGGCGCCGGTGGCGAAAGTCGCGATCATGTAATAATCAGCGTTGGATCCGCCCGAGAGGAGGGCCTGGTAGGTTTGATCCACCTTGTAAACCGAGCCGGGGTCCATTCTTTCATAAACCGCCCCGGAGGCGTCTGCGAAATGAATCTCGACAGTCGCGTCGAGCAGAACAGCGAGACTCCGCTCAAAATTGTCCTGAATATATTTGCCGGTGTACAGATACAGGTTCGAACCGAGGGGTCTGACAAAAGTGAACGAAGCATGAGGTCCTTCAATGTCGTACTCGACAGTTTCAAGACCGCGCAGGGAATCATCGGGGGAAGGTTTCAAGCCGGGGTGCACCGGTTGGCCCATCAGGCCGGGGCGGTTGAAGGTGGCCAGGACGTTGAAAGATGAATCGGTTATTTCCAGGAAGTCCAGTCCATAGGGCCTGGGGTCGAGTTGTGACCTCGCCATCCGTCCGGCTTTCAGGTTGGCGATTGCTTTTTGGAAGTCCGATGAAGCCGTCATTTGAGTCACCATCGAGCGCATCTCCGAGCGCGTCGAATTGAAAAAACCGTTAAACCTTTCGACATTGCGGTGTATCTGTCTTTGGTCCATCGATTCGAACTGGCCCACCGAATGGAAATAGATGACCGCCATCACGGCCAGGCAGGGAAGAACCGCTACGAGAACGAGATAGATGCGGATCCTTGCGGTCAGGCTCATGGGGCCATCCCTTCGCTCAAGGCGGGAAGACGCAACTTTGTCAATGTCTCGAGATTCGGATAGCCGGATTCATCGAAGCCGGCCTCCATGAGATTCATGCCGGGTGAGAAATAGACGCTGGGTCTGAACAGAGGAAAGACGCCCAGGTCCTGTTGAAGGCTACGGTCCGCCAGGCGGCAGAAATAAAAGCGCGTGGCAGCGTCTTCAGCCGAGCGGGAATTCTGAACATAGCTGGCCGCGATAGTCAGGGCCTCTCTCTGGGCTTTGGTCGCGGGTTCGTGGGTGCTGAGAAGACCAAGGATGTACCAGAGACTGACAGCGGGGTCATCCCAGACTATCGGCACGAAGGTGAGAAGCAGGTCGGCTTCGGTGTCGTTTTGATTTATCTGGACGTTGATTTTGTCGCGCGAGAGAACATCGGCAAAAAACTCGGCTACTTTCTGAAGGCGGCTGTTGAGGACGCCGATTGTGATTTTCTTTGGGCGGTTGTGGTTTTTGGAAAGCAGCTGCCTGCCTTTGTCAGGGTCATAGTCATACGAACGGGGAGAAACACCACTGACAGCGTACAACCTGTGAACAGGCGTTGGAGTTTTGCTGCCGAAAACGGCAGGCCACATAATGCGAACATCGAAACGGTAGTACAGTGATGTTGATGGATAAGCATCCCGGTTGGTCTCTTTGGAGAGATTCGGAAGCAGAGCCGCGAAGAACGGAGCGTCGTGAACGACAACTTTGTCCGGCGCGGAGAATGGTTCTGGGAGCGGCTCTGTCGACAGAACACCATCGCACGTCATGCCCGCCAAATCACTGGTAAGAACGTAATCATCCACCGGCTCAATCCGTACGGAGTTGCCGCGTGCGGCAAAAAGCGGGTCCTTGCCTGATCTTATAACCAGCGCTCCCGTGCTGTCGATAACCGGCGATATCATTTCCGATGCTGTCAGGTCGCGGCAGCACAGGACGATGGTCGAGACGCTGTCGATATCGGCTGTTTGTATCAGGGCGCGGAGTTTGTCGATTTTGGAACTGTCGCTAAAATTGAAAGTAGGGGCGCTGTAACTTATGCCGAAAAAGGCTCGTTCGATGCGCCCGGAGTAAACCGAGTCGTCATCGCGGTAGAGCGTGAAGCGGGATCCGGGAAAGATCAACTGCTCTTCACCGGCGTCGAAATATATCCGGCCGTGTTTGTACTGAAGAATTTTGCTTTCGAACTCAGCCGCGGAGACCACGGGTGACGCGGTTACCACCGCTAATGCTATCACAGTCACGATTATGGATTTTAGTCTGCCGGACATTACCACCTCCACCGGTTTATACAACAAACTTAAATTTTTGCCCAAAAAACAAGGAAAAATTGACACAATAATGTGTCAAATATGCCACTTTTGTGTCCTTGTATTTCAACGAGTTACCTATCTTGCCTTAATAATGCTGTGTCAATATTGACACGACTATGACCGGCGCGTATCCGGTTGTCAAGCGTAAACTGCTGCTATATGGTCGCTTACGTTTCAGGCATCATCTTTGATAGATATTCCGGCAGAAACTAACCTGAACCCAAAGGAGAAAGTCATGAAAAGCAGATTCATTATCACAGTGGCGGCCGCGGCGGTTTTGTCAGTTGCGTTAGTCATCGCCGGCTGTGGTTCCAGCGACGAGCCCGTGCGGACCAGTGTCGTTGACGAGATGATCGATAGTTTGTCTTCCGCCGTATCCAAGAATATTAATGAGGCAGCTCTTCCGAGCACGACACCAATGGAAGCCAGGGCGGATCTGGGACCGGTGAAACTGATCAATGAAGTGGCTGGTCTGAAACTGGTCGGTGGCAAGCTCTATGGTGTCTTTGATGGTGGTGTGGCGGCCTACGATATCGAGAACAAGACTTACACGGTCATACCGTCAAAAGAGAAGCTTCGGGCAGTGGAAGCCCACGACGGGAAGGTCTATGTTGGCGGTGACAATCTTTACACTGTCAAGGATTCGGTACTGGAGCGTGTCGATGGTGAGTTCGGAGTCATCACCAGTCTTTACAGCTACGGTTATCGTTTGATGATCGGAACCGAGACCGGTCTTCACGCGACAGGCATTTTCGGCAACGAACTGGTATTCGAGGATGTTCCCGTCTCGGCGATCGCGGCCGATGAAACCGGTCTGTGGGTTGGTACGAGCGGAGAAGGGTTGTATCGCTGGGACGGCGAGGAGTTCCACAAGCGATTCCTGCGCCGGGACACTTCACTGTTCGACTATGTCAACACGCTCGCCTTCAACCACAATCATCTTTATATGGGTACCGATAACGGTTTCCATATTTTCGATGGTGGCAGCTGGAAAACATTGACTTCGACCAATGACCTTCCGTCGGACAAGGTTACCTCGGTCGACGCCAGCGGCTGGGTGGTCTATGTCGGCACGGACTGTGGTGTGGTTTCCTATTTCGATGGTGAGATTATCCCGGTCGATAAGCTTGGCGAAGTCCCGGTCAACGCGTTGGCAGTGGACGGCAGGAAGGTTTTCGCGGCAACCGACCACGAAGGAATCTTGATGAAATCCGGCAACGTTGTGAAGACAATCGTGCCATCGGACAACGGCATGAATTTCGATGTTCTCAGTCTGGTCGAATGACCTTACCATACGTCATGCTTCACACAAAAAGCCCCTGGACCATCGGGTCCGGGGGCTTTTAACATTCGCCGAAGAACGCTGTTATTTCAGCAGCAGCATTTTCCTGCTTTCCGCGTGGTCACCGACCTGCAGTCTGTAAAGATACAGACCGGTCGCGACTTTGTGGCCGGCGTCATTGGCGCCATCCCAGTTCACTTTCTGTGTCCCGGCCGACTGCTGTTCGTCAACCAATGTGCGCACTTTCTGTCCGAGCAAGTTGAAGACAGTCAGATTGACTTTGCCGGCGCGCGGCAATTGATATTCGATGATCGTATTCGGGTTGAAGGGATTGGGATGATTCTGATGAAGTACGAACGCGCCTGGCAACTCATCGGTCTGCTGGTTGTTCGGGATATCGGTGGATTCGCCGGCAATATCGGCCAGCGCCTGCCGCAAAGCATTGACAGCGGCGGTTCTGTCAAAGGCGGAAAGGGGGATGTCAAACCAGACATATCGGTAGTCTTCGCCAAGATATCGCCACGCCACCGGCTTGCCTTCCTGAAGCGCGATGTTGTCTCGGGAATCGTAGGTATAAATCACTTCGGCATTATCGGAGGTCAAATCGACGAACGTGGCGCATGCTACGCCGCCGACCTGAGTGTAGAAGGTGTAATAATTGGCTGATGAATGCCGCAGGGTGAGGGCGGAGTCAAACGGCAAGTCGGGATAATCGCTCATCAGGCTGTGAGCGCCCACCAGATCGGAAACGAGAGTGGCAGGCTCGGCTTCGTAAGTCGGGGTGAGAGTCCTTCTTTCAATATGAAAAACATTGTGATAAGAGTCGTCATACGGCAGATAGTTGTCCATATAATCAATGGTGTCGCAATCGCCCTTGTCGCCCCACCGGCCGAATATGATGAGCCGACCGCCCATTGATACGTAGTATGAGAGAGTGTCTATAATGCCGTTCCAGATCGGGCTGAGACCGATATCATCGTATCTCCCCGCCTCCGCAGCGATAACCATCGTTCCATAGTCGATCATGTCGATCAAGTCGAATTGCTGTTCGGCGAAAGGATCGGTGGTGGCGGCGGTGTCAGAGTAGTAGTCGAAGTCGTAGCCGTCGAGAGCCTCGAAGAGAAACTCGCGGCTCACGGCTTCGTCGGCGTAATCCAGCGTATGGCGGCAGGTGCGGTTCACAGCGAGGATCCGGTTTTCATCGAGCAGTCCGGCGCGGGCTACTGACTGTTTCAGGCCGGTGGTGTCGGAACGGTTTCCGTCCAAATCAACTGCTGCCGCCACGTATGAATGAAAATCCAGTCCGATAATCGGGTCGCCATCAATATAGATCGTATCGAAAGCGATCCCGACACTGTCGCCATCGCGGTAGACGACATAGTGGTCAAGGTCAAGTTCGCGGATCGTTCGCTCCCAGGTCACACGGATAGCCTCTTTGAGGGGCATGGCGAGAACATTCTCGGGGGGATCCGGGCAGACACTTGGCGTCACGGTAATTTCTCCGTAGTAGGGTACGGACGCGAATCCGTCTTTATCAACGGCCTGAACATAGAAGGCGTGCTCTACGCCCTCGGTCAGGCCATCCACCGTGGCGGAAAAATTACCCGGTATAATATCGACGTACTGATTACCGTCCTGGCCATCGGTGCGATAGTAACCGACACGATAATGGTCGAGGTTGTAGCATTCAATCGGTTCCCACGATACCACGACGGACTGGCCGTCACCCACCTGAACGAGCGACTTGATGGTTGTGGGCTCGGGTCCCTGGCTGGCGCCGTAGACTGTGGCCAGCGACGCTTTGACCATACGGGTCATGTAATCGAAGCTTATATATTGTATACTGTCGCGTTCGGAATGGTAGTAATTCGAGAAATCCTCCTCGATACAGAAGCAAACATCGTAACCATTTTGCTGGAAAGCATAGTGATCGGACCGCGCGCTTCCGCCGGACATGATGCCGGTTATGCCGGCGTATTTCTGTCCGAGATCGTTCCACCACTGGGCGTAGGCATCCTCGGGCCCGTAATGAACGGCGGCATAGTAGTCATTTTCCCAGTTGCCGATCATATCCATGTTCTGCATTAACAGAATCCTGTCACCGTTTTCATAAGCGGTGGATGCAAAATGATGAGCCCCCACAAGCCCGGCCTCTTCGGCGTCGAAAGCGATGAACACCAGCGTCGCGGGAGACACAAGGTCCTTTAGCACTCTGGCAACCTCCAGCACGCCGGCGGTCCCGGAACCGTTGTCGTCGGCACCCGGCGAGTTCGAAACAGCATCAAAGTGCCCGCCGACCACCACCTGTCTTTCGGGATAGATAGTGCCCGGCTTGTAAGCGACAACGTTGTAGCCGGTGTAGCCGTCGACGAAAGTGTCGATGACGACGGAATCGTAGCCAATATCTCTGAATTTGTGGTAGAGCCAGTCACGTGCTCCGTGATTGTTGACGGTTCCAACCCATCGACCGGGGAAAGACTGCAGCGCGGCCACATAGGCGAGAAGCGAGTCCGGCGAGACTTTATCCACGAGCGTATCGAGACCCGCTATTGATGGGGACGAAAGAGCTGGAGCCATGTGGGTCGGGTGGTACTCTATTGTCACGTTTTCGCTCAACAGGGGAACCAGTCCGGGATGCTCGGCGCCGGTCACTTTGGGGGGCGAGTCGATCAGAAGAAGTCTGATTCCTTGAGTCTCATATAATACCGGGTAGCGGCGTGTGTTGGTGTCGTCGAAGCGACCGTCAAGGGCAAGGCGCTCTTTGCTCACGGAAGATGCAAGAAGCAAAAAGTCGAGCCCCGTGTTCTCGAGCCTGGCCGAGGCGTATTCGTCGGCGAGAACAAGATAACCGCCGTCCACCCACAAAAGGGGTTCAACGCCGGTGTTTGTGAGGGTTTGCGCCTCGGTGGGGCTGAACAGGTTGACCTTGTACAGGTCATCAGCAGCAGCCACAGCAGAAATTGTCAGCAGGACGGCAAGAGTTAACAGTCCTTGTTTCATAGGTCGTTCTCCCAAAATGTTTGTTTGTGCTCCGCCGGAGACGACCTGGATTGCCGCGCGTGGTTGTTATAAAGGTAGAGTTATATTCCTCACTATTTCAAAAGCAGCATCTTTTTCGAATCGATGAAATCACCCGCCTGCAACTTGTAGAAATAGATACCGGTGGCGACTTTGCCTCCACGCTCGTCGGAGCCGTCCCACGATATCGTATAATTACCTGCCGCTTTGGATTCATCCACCAACGTTGTCACCTTCTGTCCGAGAATATTGTAAACCTCAAGTGTCACGTGCGCTCGGCGCGGCACCGAATAACTTATCCGTGTGGTCGGGTTAAATGGATTCGGGTAGTTCTGCGAGAGCGCGTACGATGACGGTATAACATTCAGGTCGGTGAAATCCTCAACCGATGTTGAGCCGCCGGTTACATCGGCTATTGCCTGCCTGAGGACCGTGATTGCCGTAGTGCGGTCAAAAGCTGACAGGGGGATGTCGAAAAACACGTAGCGATAATCCTCGCCGAGATAGCGCCACGCCACCGGCTTGCCTTCGTCTTCGATATAGTCATCGCGGGAATCGTAAGTGTATATGACCTCGGCATCACCGGGCACGAGATTCACATAAGTGGCGCAGGAGATGCCGGTAATATCGGTGAAGAAAGTATAATCATTGCCATTGGTGTGCGTAAGCGTCAGCAACGAATCCCATTGTAAGTTGGGGTAGTCGTCGTGGACACTGTGAGCGCCGATCAGGTCGGAGGCAAAAATAGTATCCTCCACTTGAGTGGTCGGCGTGAGTACCCTGTTATCAATGTGGAACATGTCGTGATAGGCGTTGTCGTAAGAGTAGGAGTTGGCCATATAGTCAACAGTGTCGAGCACGGTCTTGTTACCCCACCGTCCGAAAACGATGATCTTTCCGCCAATCGAAGCGTAATAAGCCAGGGTATCGAGGATGCCGTTGAATACAGGATTGACGGCGATATCATCATACCTGCCGGCTTCGGCCCCGACGATTAACACTTCGTAGTCCAGCATGTCGAGCAAACCGAGCTGGATTGGCCCATAGAAATCGGTGGTGGCGGCAGTATCTGAGAAATACTCGAAGTCGTAGCCCTGAAGCGCTTCGAACAGGAAATCGGTCGTCAGCGACTCATCAGCGTAGTCAAGGGTGTGGCGAACGGTTCGATTTATAGCGAGTATCCGCCCTTCTTCGAGCGTGGCTGCCCTTGTGGTGGATGCAGTCATGAGAAGGGTGTCCGATATGTTATCATCGAGGTCGATAGCAGCGACTTTGTAGCTGTGTAAATCAGCGCCCAGCGAAGCAGAGCTATCGACAAAGATAGTGTCGTCAGTGACAGCTGCTATCTCACCATCGCGGAAAACCATGAAGCCGTCAAAGTCGAGCTCCGGGTCGGAATGTTGCCATGTCACCCTTATGGCATCGTACAAGGGCAATGCCAGGAGGTTGGTTGGGGCGTGAGGAATCGAGGTAGGGGTGAAGTAGGCCTCGTATTGTCCGAGCGATGTCCGGCCTTCAGAGTCATAGGCTCTGATATAGAACACATGCTCGGTTCCGTCGAGAAGGCCTGTCACCTGATACATGGTGTCCAGTGGCGACACCTGGACAGAGTCTATCAGTTGCGGGCTGCCCAAGGGGTAGAAGTATATCGTCAGGTGGTCCACCGCGGGCGAGTTGACGTTAAGCCAGTTCACTACCGCAGAGCTGCCATCGCCCGGCTCCTCAAAATCGACAATCCTGAGCGGAGGCGGGTAATGGGCGACAGTGTAAGTTGTCGCCAGAGAAGTCTGGACTATGCGAGTAGCGTAGTCGAAGTTCACATAGTCGATACTGTCATGAGATGTATGATAGTTGGGGTTTTCCGTGAAGCCCCACTCTATGCAAAAACAGACATCGTATCCATTGCGCTGAAAAGGGTAGTGGTCAGAGCGAGTGCTTGTCCCGAGGAAACGGCCGCTCAGACCGGTATATGTTTGTCCCAACTCGTCCCACAACAGGGCATAACCAGCCTCGGCGCCATAGTACAGGTCGACCAGGTCAATGCCCTGATAGTATCCGATCATGTCCATATTCATCATGAACGCGATTTGCTCGTTTTCAGCCACAGCCCTGTCGGCGTAGTAATCGGAGCCATAAAGACCGACTTCCTCGGCGTCAAAGGCGGCGAAGACAAAAGTCATGGGAACATCCACGTCTTTGAGCACACGGGCCATCTCCAGCACCCCGGCAGTGCCGGAAGCGTTGTCGTCGGCTCCCGGCGACGCTGACACGGCGTCAAAATGTCCTCCTACGACAACATGCTGGTCAGGATAAGTTGTCCCGATTTTGTAGGCCACAACGTTGTAGCAGGTGTAAAAGTATGTGGTGAAGGTGTCAACGACGACGGAGTCGTAACCGAATTCGACGAATTTGTTGTAGATCCAATTTCTGGCGAGGCGGTTGTTTTCGGTTCCGACCGAGCGAAACGGGTAGCTCTGAAGAGCCCAGACATACGAATAAAGCGAATCGGTGTTGACCGAATCGATAACGCCCTGAAGATCATCAGGCCAGGTGATGTCGAGAAAAGTGTTCGCTGACGCGGGCGTGTACTCAATGGTAAGGTTCTCGTTGCTGATCTCTATGAGACCATACTGCCCCCCGGCCACGGCTTTTGACAGGCCGTCTACCTGCAGCAATCTCACACCGTCCCGTTCAAACAACACCTTAAATCTACGGGCATTGGTATCATCCCATAGGCCGTCGAGCGCCAGCGTCTCTTTGGTTACGTCGCCTGCTATAAGGCGAACATCGAGGGCGGAATTCCTGAGGCGATAGGAAGCATCCTCGTCGGCAAGGACCAAATAGCCGTCGCTGATTTGTACCAGCGGATCAGCCCCGCTGCTTCTGAGGGCCTGAGCCTGAGACTGACTTGATACAACTACTTTGTACAAGTCGTCGGCAAAGGTAATACCGGGCAAAACGAAAAATATAACGAGAAATGCGAGTACTCTATTCATGAAGAACGCTCCTCAATAGCTATGTGCTGTTCGCTCTGGGTTGGCAACTGTAAATACGCAATTTATGTCAAAAATCGCTCCCGGATTATTTCAAGAGCAACATCTTTTTGGAGTCTTTGTACCGGCCCGCCTCCATTTTGTAGAGATATATTCCGGTAGCTGCCATAACGCCTTTCTCGTTTGTTCCGTTCCACTGAACATGATGAGTTCCAGCGGTTTTTTCTTCGTCCACCAGCGTGGTCACTTTTTGCCCGAGGATATTGTACACCGACAGAGTAACATGAGCTTTTTCTGGAATTGAGTATGCAATTTCTGTCGCCGGATTGAAAGGGTTGGGATAGTTTTGCGACAGAGTGTACGCGCCCGGTAAATCATCAAAGCCGGTAATCTCCTCCACCGGGGTTGACCAGGCCAGCAGTTCGTCGACAGCCTTTCTCAGGGCCGCGATAGCGTCCGAGCGGTCAAAAAACGAGAGAGGAATATCAAAATAAACATACTGGTAATCATCGCCAAGATACCGCCACGCGACAGGGAAGCCCTCGGTGTAGATGCTGTTGTCGCGTGAATCATAGGTATAGATCACTTCTGCCTCGCCCGGCACGAGATCGACAAAAGTGGCGCAGGGGATGCCGGCGACATCAGTGAAAAAGGTATAACTGTTGCTGTTTGTATGTGAGAGTGTCGCCAGCGAATCCCACTCGAGTGTCGGATAACCGGTCTGCTGACTGTGCGCACCGACCAGGTCCGAAACAAGCGAATAGGTTGTGGGCTGGATGGTTGGAGTCAGGACGCGACGTTCGATGTGGAAGAAGTCGCGGTAGGCGTCATCGAATGTGGCCGAGGTCGTTTGATAATCGATAGTATCAAGCACGGTCTTGGTGCCCCAGCGACCGAACACAACGACTTTACCTCCAATCGAGGCATAGTAAGCGATAGTGTCAAGGATTCCCCTCCATTCGGGATCGCCGCCGATATCGTCATATCGGCCCGCATCGGCGCCGATTATCATGATACCGTAGTCAACCATGTCAATGAGCTGTAACGTATCCGGAATATCGGGGACAGTCGTGGCCACCGTATCGGAATAGTAGGCAAAATCGTAACCATCGAGGGCCTCGCGAAGAAAGACACCCGTTTCAACTTCGTCCACGTAATCGAGATTGTGCACCGAGGTTCTGTTAACGGCGAGAATCCGGCCGGGGTCGAGAGTGGCGGCTTTCATCCACACTGGAGCGATCCCTACGGTGTCGGAGTGGTTGTCATCGTTGTCGACCGCTACCACATGGTAGGAGTGAAATTCGGAACCGAGTGATGGGTCGTCATCTATGTATTCCTCGGCAAATGCCTGGTCAATGATGGCGCCGTCGCGGATGATATCGAAGCGCGCGAAATCGAGTTCAAGGTAGCCGTAATTCCATGTGAAGCGGATTCCATCGCGAACCGGCAAGGCTAACAGGTCGTGCGGGGTGCCGGGCAGAGAGGACGGGGTGCCGTAGAGCTTGTCGTTTCCAATTGAACTCATACCGTCGCCGTCCACGGCAGCTACCCAAAAACAGTATTCAATCCCTTCGGTGAGACCGTTTACGGTGTATGCGGTGTCTGAGCTGGGGATGTTGATTTGGTGCATGTCCCCTTGATTGGATGTAGGGTAATAATAGACGGAGTAATGGTCCAATTCCGAAACGGTGCTGGGTTGCCAGGCGATCATCTGTGATTGCCCGTCGCCCGGCTCGTACAGGGTGGCGTTGTCAACCGGCGGCGGGGACTGATCGGTGACATACAATGTGGCGAGGGTCGTTTTGACCATCCTGGTCATGTATTCAAAATTAAGATGGACGGTGCTGTCGTCCGATTGATGATAGTTGGTAGAGAAGATGCCTTCCTGAACGAATATAACGTCGAAGCCGGCTTCCTGAAAGGGCAGATGGTCCGAGGCCGTACTTCCGGCAAGCGCCGCGTCTATTCCCATGTAAGTATTGGCCAGTTGATCCCAGAGCTCGGCATAGCCTTGCTCCACCCCGTAATAGAGATTAGCTGCATCAGTATTGGTCTTATGGGCCACCATGTCCGGATTTATCATCAGAACTATGTCATCACCGCGGGCGACGGCCTCATCAACATAATGATACGAGCCCCACATCCAGGATTCCTCGGCATCGAAGCCGATGAATATTATCGTCATATCGGTTTCGATATTTTTAAGTACCCGTGCTATCTCGAGCACGGTAGCTGTGCCGGAAGCGTTATCGTCCGCGCCCGGGCAGTCCGGCACGGCATCGAAATGTCCTCCGATTACGATCTGTTTATCCGGATACTTCGAACCGACTTTGGTGGCAATGACATTATAGCATTGGACCCAGTGACGATCCCAGAGTTGCTGGCCCAGAAACGGGTCGATTGTAATCGAATCGTAACCGAATTCGGCGAACTTGGAAGCAATCCAGTCGCGGGCGGCATAGTTGGAGTCGGTGCCGGCCAGACGGCGGTAGAAGGCCTCAAGACGGCCGACATAAGATTCCAGCGTATCCTGCTCGATGAGCGCCATAAGGTCCTCGAGTTCACCCGACTCCAATGTAGTCGTCGCTATTGGGGAAAGCTCCTGTGCAAGAACCGGATGATACTCAATCTTGATCGGTCTTTGTCGGATGGGGAAGACTTCAGCCCGGATGCGGTCAGCCATGAGTTGATCAAAGTCGACTTTCAGAAGTCTGATACGACCCTCTTCGTAGATCACTTCGAACCTTTCGGTATTCTTGCTATCCTGGCGACCGTCCATAGCCAATTGGTCGCACGAAATTGAGGATTTAATCAGTTGGAAATCAAGACTGGAAGACTCAAGTTTCTTTGATAGGGATTCATCGGCCAGTACCAGGTAGCCGCCAAAGACGGCCATTATCGGTTCAACTTTAAGCCTTTCAAGAGCTAAGGCGTCGGTCCGTCCGTGCAGCGTTACCTTATATAAGTCGTCCGCGCTGGCGGAAATTGCGACGATCGATAGAAGTATGGTAGTAATCAGCGATTTTTTCATGAAATACCTCCTCATTGGTCAAAGGAGAGACGTTGAGCACACCTATATGCTTAATATAATGGATTTTTCGTTCGCTCATAGCAGATTCTGTTTTCAGGCTGCGCGCAACATTTCTATCTCAGTCCGGTCTAATCAGGCAGACCATGTTATGAATCGGTACAAACCCGAATAAAATCCGAACTCCGTGGTAGGTTCATCGTAAGATAAAACTAACAGTGCGATAAGAGGACAAATCAAATATAAGAGTGTAAATCATGAAAAAACGTTCCAAGAAAATTCTGATTATTGGCGCGGCGGTGGTTGTGGTAGCTGTCATCGCGGTGATGAACTTTACCGGCTCCAACGGCGAAGGCACCATGGTACAGGCTGATCTGGCCTATTTGGGTGATATATCCGAGTTGGTTACGGCATCGGGTCGGATTCAGCCGCAGACGAAAGTGGATATAACATCGGAGGTCTCGGCGGAAATAGTCCAGGTATACGTGACCGACGGCGAGCAAGTCAGCCGCGGTCAGCGACTGTTGCTTTTGGATACGATTCAATATCAGTCCGATGTAGCGCAGGCGCGCTTCTCGCTCGACGAGATTACCGCCCGCACCCAGGCGGCTTTGGCCCAGTTTGACCGCGACAAGCGCGAGTATGATCGTCAAAAAAGTCTGTTCGAGCAGAAGCTCAGTTCGGAGACGGAATTCGCCGACGCTGAGTTCGCCTATGAGAACTCCAAGGCCAATTATGAGGCGATGCTGGCTCAGTCCAGAAACGCGCAGGCCAGACTGGAAAAAGCCCAAGACAACCTGAGCAAGACCGTTATAACGGCGCCGATGGACGGCGTGGTGACATACATCAACGCCGAAGTTGGCGAGATAGCCCAGGCTCAGACGAGTTTCACGCAGGGCAAAACGCTTCTGACGATTGCCGATCTGTCTGTTTTTGAAGTCGAAGTCGATGTGGATGAGACCGAAGTGGCCCGGGTGAAGACCGGGCATTCGTCGAGCATCCGTGTCGATGCTTTCCCGGACAGTATTTTCGCCGGCAGTGTGATTGAGGTCGGCAATTCGGCCATAATCAGCGGTGAAGGCACCGACAGTTATACGACAAGTTTTCGCGTGAAGGTTCGTTTCGACCCCACCGATGCTCCCATTCGCCCGGGGATGTCGGCCAGTGTGGATGTTACTACGGCAAAGCAGGACGAAGCTTTGCTGATTCCTTACGCCTCTATCGTAGAGCGTGAGTTTGATTCAGACTCGCTGAAGGCGAAGGATACGGACTCGGCCGCGACTACGCAGCCATCGGGTGAAGTTCACGCCGCCGAGGTGGATGAGTCCGGTGATGGTCAAGACAGCGCCGCCGATTCTTCGGCCGATACGACAACGTCGCCCAAAAAGAAAGAAAAAGTCAAAAAGTCGGGTGTTTTCATTGTCAAGGATGGTAAAGCCGAGTTTGTGGCGGTGGCAACGGGCATAGCCGATGACCGCAACATAGTGGCTCTCAACGGCCTCAATCCCGGCGACACGGTCGTGAGCGGGTCGTTCCAGACGCTCCGTAAGCTTTCGGTAGGCGACCAGGTGGTCATAGAGCCTGCCTCTCTGGAAAAGATGAAACAAGAGTAGCAGACAATGATACTGATCTCCCTGGTTAAAGAAGCTACGGCGGCCCTCTGGGCCAACCGTCTGAGGTCCGGCCTTACTGTCCTCGGTATGATAATGGGTGTGACCTCGGTAATAGCGATCGTAGCCACGGTCGAGGGGATGCAGGAAGATATCGAGCGATCGTTCGAATCGTGGGGGCCGAACACCTTCACGGTTACGCGCTTCGGCCTGGTACTTACCTGGGAAGACTACGCCAAGCGGATGAAGCGCAAGAAACTCACCCGCGAGTTGATTCCCCTGATAGAAGAAGGCTGTGTCAATTGCGCCCAGGTGGGGGCCGAAGGATACTCCTATGAAACCGTGAAATACGGCTCCAAGACGCGTCGTACCGAAGTGCGGGGGGAAACTCCCAACGTACTGGAGATGCGCAATTTCGATGTTACCGATGGCCGCTATTTTACCTGGCAGGATGAGTACCGACGCAAAAATGTCGCCTTTATCGGCCAGACCATTAAAGAAAAGCTTTTCCAGGGGGAAGACCCGGTCGGCAAGAAGATGCGGGTAGCGGGACGGGAGTTTCTGGTAATAGGGGTGGCGGAAAAACTCGATGGCACCATGGTTGACGGTATGGATGATTTTGTGGCCATTCCGCTATCGACCCACCAGAACATGTTTCGTCAACCCGGCAATCCCGTCAACCTGGTAATCAGCTCGACATCAACGGAAACACTTCAAACCGCCATGGATGAGGTGCGGGTGATTCTTCGATCGGTTCGTCGCATTCCGTACAGTGACACTGATGATTTCGAGATCGTAACCGCGGACACCATTCTCAGCTTCATTAACGACATCACGAGGGCGTTTCGGGCGGTAATGGTATCGATTCCGCTGCTGTCTATCGTTATTGGCGGTATCGTGATTATGAATATCATGATGATCTCCGTCACGGAACGAACACGGGAGATTGGCATCCGCAAATCGATCGGCGCGCGACGCAGAAATATCCTTCAGCAATTCCTGTACGAATCGCTGATATTATCGCTTATCGGGGGGGGCACGGGAATAATTACGGGCGTGTGGGTCGGTGAGTGGATGTTGTCATCGCTGATGGACATCTATGTCGCCCCGACCGGAATGGCTATCATCATGGGAGCCGGAATCGCTATCGGCGTCGGCCTGTTTTTCGGGATTTACCCGGCGATGAAAGCGGCCCGCTACGATCCCATAAAAGCGTTAAGCTATGAATAGAGATGCTATATGAGTAAATGGTTTGCCTCATACGCGGAGATTCGGGAAGGTGTCAAGCTGGCGCTGGAATCGATCCGCGGCAATAAATTCCGCAGCCTGATGACCATCGTCGGCGTCATGATCGGTGTCGGCGCCGTCATCCTGGTCAACACTATCATGGACGGTTTCAACGAGTACGCGGAGTCCTCGATTGACAAGATCGGCAGCAATGTCATGTACGTCACCAAGTGGTCCGAGGATACCGACTTTTCCAACCTTACCGAAGAGGAGCGACGACGCAAGGACATCACCATGAGAGAGGCCGAAGCTATCATGGAGATGTGCCCGCTGGTGAAGGCGGTTTCACCGGAAAAGAAGGCGCTTCGAAACGTCATCAAATACGGCGACAAAGAAGTTCATACGCCGGATGATTTCCGCGGGTGCTGGCCGACTCAACCGATTGTGACCAACCGCGATGTCGCTTTCGGGCGGTTTCTCGATGACGGGGACATGCGCCGCAAAGCTATGGTTTGTGTTATCGGCCCGGAGATTGCCGATGCTCTCTTTGAGACGCATGCCGAGGCGGTGGGCAAGGAACTGCGGATCAACGGTTACAAGTTTACTGTCATCGGAGTGCAGGAGAAGATCGAGGATCTGTTCGGCATAAGCGAAAACGATTTTATCTATATCCCCATGAGCACTTTCGATAAGCTTTATCCCAACACCGAGCGAGTTTACCTTTTGTGCAGCGCCACCAGCAAGGAGACCTTTTACCAGGCCTACGACCAGGTGGTCAATGCTCTCAGGCGGGTGCGCGGACTTCGGTCGGAAGATGAGAACAATTTCGGAATTCTCACCCAGGACAGATTCAAGGAGCAGGTGCTCGATATCACCAAGAAAGTGCAGCTTGCCGCCACGGCGGTGGCCGCGGTCGGTCTGATGGTAGGTGTAATCGGCGTGATGAATATCATGCTGGTGGCGGTTACCCAGCGAACGCGCGAGATTGGCGTGCGCAAGGCTATTGGAGCGCGACGCGTCAATATCCTGCTGCAGTTTTTGGTGGAAGCTGCCACGCTCACCGGGCTGGGAGGAATCGTAGGTATTCTTTTCGGCGCCCTCATCGGGCTGGTGATTACGGCCGCGCTGGATTGGACTTATTATCTGTCGCCGCTCTGGATTTTTATCGGGGTGTCGGTTTCGGCCGGTACGGGGATACTTGCGGGGATGTACCCGGCCTGGCGCGCCGCCCGCATCGACCCGATCGAAGCCCTGCGGTATGAGTGATAAAAAAAGAGGCCGATCAGGCCTCTCTTTTCCAATCAAAAAAAAGATCTATTACGGAAGCGGACCGCAGGGGTCGCCGTAGAAACAATCCCATTTCACCTTACCGCTGTTGCCTTTATAAATCGGGCAGCAGATCCAGGTCAATCCTACCGAGAAATCACATGTAGCCATGCAAATGCTGGTTGGGATAATATCCGCCTTCGTAACCGCTCCGCCAATCACAAAGGACACGGCAAATACGGCAATCAATGCCACGCTGAGCACTTTCTTCATTTTTTTCGCCTCCGATTAGATTCTTTGATGCTTCATCATAAAAAGGGAAGAAGAACAACCTTCTTCCCTCGGGTAGCGTAATCGTTTTATTCGCACCGGCCAATCTGGATACATCCGGGGCCGAGCGTGGTATTCGGTCCGCAGCACATAAACAACAGGGCTCGATGGCAAATTTCGCGACAATCGTCGGACCCCTTGGCCTGAGTCGGGCTGACCATGGCGCCCGCCACAAACGACATGACGAATACTACCAGCAACATGATGCCGATAAACTTCTTCATTGCCTTACCTCCTCGAAGTAATGAATGGTGTTTTTATACAGAGTGAGGTTTGTTTCCTGATTTTTCAAGCCGGCCGGAAAACCGCAAATGTGCCGCTGATACTATAATATTAAAGTAGACAAGAGCGTCGCATAAGTCAAGTATTACCTTGGTTGGAGCAGCGGTCCACAAGCCTCCGCCACGACAGATAATATTTCTGCCGGCGCAACTTTGCGGCCCTGGACTTGTAGAACTGTTGTCTCAAAGTCACTGGTAGTTTAACAGGATGGAGGGTTTTGTGAAAAGCAAAGTCGCCCTGATGGGATTGGCGGTACTGACGGTGGTTATCGCTTGTTCCGACGAGGAGACCACCGACGGTCCCTGCCGGTATGTCGAGTACCCGGGAACGGCCACTATTGTCTATATAGTCGATGATAGCGCCGGCGCCAGTATCTGCAGCAACGCCGTAATCGTGCTCTTTGATTTCCTGCCGGATGATCCCACCGCGCCGGACCGATATCTCTACCCGACCTACGCCGATACCGGTCGGCAACTGCTGGTGGGGACCGGATACCCGCCGCCGGAAAACTGGGTGGCCGGTGAGGGTCTGACCGCCGGGAGCGAGCACAGGTGCGTGCGTTCGGAGATCATCAGCGGAATGTGCACGCCGGTGGTATTCACTTTCTCCGATATCGATTATTCAAGCTGGACTGACTCGTGCCAGACGCCATAACTGACGGGTGCCGCAGGAGACAGTTTAGAAATGGAGTATTATGAGCTGCTATTTCGTGGCACAGATAACAATACACGACCCCGACCTGTATGAAAGATATCTCGACAGTTTTGACGAGGTTTTCGACAGGTACTCGGGTACGGTCGTTGCGGTTGACGATGCACCCGTCATTCTCGAAGGAGGCTGGCCGTGCACTCGAACAGTCTTGATTCGTTTTCGCGATAAGGACGAGGCCCAGAGATGGTACCGGTCTGAGGAATATCAGAAGATTGCCCGGTACCGTCACGGTGCCGCCGACGCCAACATCGTCCTGATCGAAGGCCGTAACTGAGTTGTTTAACCACAGGGCGCGCCCAAAATTTGTCTCCGCATTTTCGGTAGCCGCACATTTTTTGTGCGCAAGACTTCTCCATTTGTTATAGCTTGTCCAGCTACACGATTGTTACACAGTCACTTGTCAACTCCGGCACAGGCCTTGCAGAGGTGTCTGATGTGACAGACAATTTGATGTTAATTTTAAATCCAATAAATGTCGTTCAATAGAGACGGCAGGGAGAACTGAAATGAAACGGATTATTAGCTACACGGTCGCACTGACAATGTTATCGGTGAGTTTGTCGCCCAATCTGGCCGAGGCGGTTTCGGTGCGAAAGCGCAACTATTACTCGCTTGAGAACAGATCGCAGATCGAGGTTCGGTTCGGTGTCCGAAATGACACCCACGATCTGAATGATTTTTACACCGACCCGGCGCTGAGTCGCAGCGGCCTTGGAGATGCTTTCGTGTCTTTCGGATACAATTATTTTGCCGATGAGCGCACGGCGTTCAGTTTATCGTTGAAGGTTCTTGCTGCCGAGGAGATCGACTATCTGGATTTCGCGGGTGGTTACACCGAAGAATATAGCGTCGTGCCGATTTTTGTCGGAATGCGCCATTATCTAACGGCCCCCGGCCTGCGTTCGCCGGTCCGCCCATATATTACGCTCCAGGCCGGCCCGGTATTCGGCAGCCAGCGATTCCTGTATTACGGTTTGTACGACGACACTGACACCTACACGGCAGTCGGAGCGCACTTTGGAGGCGGCATCGATATGCAGGCCGGTCGCCACTTTATGATAGGCATCAACGCCGGTTACAACCTGATGTCGGATTTTGATATTGAACTGGGAGACAAGGACAACTACAGCGGCGCCGAATTTGGAGTGGGATTCGGATTCGTATTCTAAAACCAAGGTTCATATTGGCTGAAACGCGACATCATTATTTGTAACATGGCACAGGGCAGGAGCCGTAAGGCACCTGCCCCGTCTGGTTCCCAGCCATTTGTGCGACTGCTATTTGTTTTGCAGCAGGTACTTCTCGAATCTCTGTGTATTTCGTACGACAAAACCATCACCCTCCCGTGTCACAAACTGCGCCGCCAGCCCAAGCTCGTTGGCGAGTTCCCATCCGGCTTCGGGCCCCAGAACGTTCAGCCCTGTCGCGAGAGCATCGGCGCGAATGCACGTCTGGTCGATCACTGTGACCGAGGCCAGGTTGTGGGTGATGGGACGTCCGGTGCGGGGATCAATCAGATGCGAGTATCTCACGCCATCCTTTTCAAAATAATTCTGGTAGTCGCCCGAGGTGGCCATACAGATATTGTTGAGGGAAACGGTGGCCACCGTGCCGAAATCCGTTCCGGGTTTCTGTACGCCAACCTGCCAGGGAACGCCATTTTGGTTCACACCGGAAGCGCAGACCTCCCCGCCAATTTCGACGAGATAATTAGCATAACCCCGACCACGGATAATACCGGCGATCTGATCGACTCCATAGCCCTTAGCCACACCTCCCAGGTCGCTTTGGGCTCCGACAAACTCTTTCTTCACAGCCGGAGGCGACGACCTCACCGCCAGACGGTAATAGCCAACGTTGTCCAGAGCATTTTCTATCTGCTCATCGCCAGGGATTTGTCCGCTATCGGGCGATGGACCAAAGCCCCACAGGTTTACCAGCGGCCCGACGGTGATGTCGAAAGCGCCGCTGGTCAGTTCACTGACGCTTATTGAGTGCGCGACAACTCTCGAGGTGGCGATCGATACGGGAAACCAATCGGTGTCGTTGAATTTGTTGAAGGCGCTTATTTCGGAATTTTCGTCATAGACAGACATCTGGCGATTTATTTCGGCCAGCATGGTGTCAATGGCTGCCGAAAGTATCTGGATTTCGCTTTCAGGCAAGGTGGAGTCGGTGACAATCTTTACATGGTACTCGGTTCCCATCGTTTGGCCGGACAGCTCAGCCGGCGCCGGTTGCCGCGGGGTACTCGAGCAACCCGCGATGGTTATCAGCGACGTTACAACGATTACGGTCCATGGTTTGAAATTGCTGATGATGTCGGATGTCGATTTCATTATCACTTCTCCCTTGAACTTTCAAAACTGTGCGATCGCTGAAAATTACACGCAATGACCGTTTAACGCAACCGCTTATATCCAAGATGCGGCCCAAATCGTTGCGCTACGCCTAAATACGCATAAATACCCTATCTGGTTAGCATTCACTAACATCGTATTGCCGCGTATACTACTGTTTGGCAATAGATTAGATTGACAG
The DNA here is from genome assembly GCA_040756055.1 of Candidatus Zixiibacteriota bacterium. Lineage (NCBI taxonomy): Bacteria > Pseudomonadati > Candidatus Zixiibacteriota > Candidatus Zixiibacteriota bacterium. Next base: position 312,911 of record JBFLZR010000004.1, on the reverse strand, counting down.
TCCGCGAAGGGGCCTTGTGAAATTTTTCTCTTGCCAGAATCTCAGGCTATGCTTATCATATTCTCAAATTGAATCCGGGGTGCGCCCGAAGAAACTACGCTGTGCGAATTGGAAAAATGACAACAGTCTGCGAAAGTACCTCTTGTATCGGCAGGTTTCACAGCGCTCCGGTCTTAAGGAGATACATTACCATTGGCAAGGTGGCGGTGAGCCGATATAGGAGGCTGCATGAAAGACAAAGAGCGCGATAAGAAAGATAGCTGGGAAGGGCTGGTTTGGGAGCCGCACAAGTACAACGAGCGTAAGAAGCTGAAATCAGGTTCGTACCTTCGTTCCTTTTGCCCTCACTGCGATGCGGAGCTGACTCGCGACAATGTGATCCAGCTTGAAGTGATCAATATTGAGGGAGCCTCAGGTTCGCTGCAGCTCAGCCCGTATCTGAACGTCTTTGAGCACAAGACCGACATAAAACTACCGGCCGGCCAGGAGGCGCGTGACCTTCGATGTCCGGAGTGTCATAAGTCGCTGATGGTTGAGCGGTATTGTCGGGCGTGCGATTCACACGCGGCGTCCTTTTTAATCGGTATCTCGAACACCAAGGTTCCGTTTTTTATCTGCATGCGCGAAGGTTGTCACTGGCACGATATTTCCGCCGCCGATGAAACCCAAATAATCTTAGATGACAGCGATGAATGGTAAATTAGACAAAAAAACCAAATCCATTACACTGATAGTGATAGTGGTCCTGGCCGGGATTGCCGGAGTAGCGGGATTCGTAATGGAAAAATCACCCTCTCATGGCGAGCGCTATTATTGGAACAACCCGGGCGGGCCGGTGATGTTTGAGCACCGGGCGCATTTCGAAATGTCCGATGCCTGCGAGAATTGTCATCACGAGGTGATTAGAGGCGATGTCGAGCGCGATTGCAGCGAATGCCACGGGGAAGATTTCGACGCCAAGGATTTTGACCACGCGGACCTGATGGCGATTGAGTCGCACGAGTGCGGGTTGTGCCATCTCAAGGATGAATCGATGCCTATCCAGAATTGCCGGGAGTGTCACCCCAAAACACAGGACGAAGAAAACCGCATCGTGGCCTGCCCGGAATGTCACAGCGATGAGTATACCGAGGACACAATCACTCATGACGAGATGCTGGCTATTGAGGGGCATACTTGCGATGCCTGCCATGTGGTTAGGTCAGCGGCCGATGTTTACCACGAGCAGTGTGACCGCTGCCATGCCCGTGAAAATCCGAAATTGTTTGTCGATGAAAACGGCAATTCGCGTTGTAACGTGTGCCACCTGAAATGATAAGGATTGATTGAGTCTTCAATGGATTTCCTTAGCACCATATTGAGACCCTTTGCTCATGTACCGAGAATGACCGGGTTCGAGGACACTGTTGCCCGCATGCTGGAGCCCGAGTATGTTATCATTCCGCTGGAATACCCGGGACAGGTTCTTTACAAGCCGCTGGTCAAGGCGGGTACAAAAGTCCGAAAAAACCAGATTATAGGCAAGTCGGCGCTCGGCAACTGTGTCCACGCATCCGTAAGCGGCACGGTCAGAGAAATTAAGCCGATCTGGACCGCTCGCAGTTTCAACGTCCCGGCAGTCGTCATCGACCGAAACGACGAGCCGGCCTGGACGATGGATGACCTTTTCGAACAGTACGGTGTCCAGTATCAGTCGGCTACCAGGCTTCAGCGTCTCAAAGCGGCGGGGGTTGTCTCTCCGTGGACTTTGCCGGGACGGTTCCATCAGGAAGAGGATGTGGGCGATTTTCCCGATGTCCAGCATATCATCATCAAGGGAGTGAACGAGGAACCATCCGTTTTTATCTTCGAAATTCTCCTTCAGCGGCAGGCGGAAAAGGTTCTCAAGGGGCTCAATCGGCTTGGCAATCTGGCTCCGAAGGCTCAGAAGTGGCTGACAGTGCCCCGTCGGCTGGAAAGCTGGGCGAAAAAGCTGTTCGGTAGTCAGCTTAAGGTCGTGGTGCTCTCCGATGAGTACAAAGATCGCATCGAGCGGCTCGTGGTGCCGAAGATCACCGGGATCGATGTTCCCAATACGGAACCCTATCGCAAAAAGGGAATAGCCGTTGTTTCGGCTGAGTATCTGTTGAGTATGGTGGATGCTCTTGATGGTGTCGGGCCGTTCGTGACCAAACATCTCACGGTGTCGTCGGGTGATGGACAGGCGCCAGTGACGGTAGCGTTTCCGGTTGGCACGACCATTAAGTCTGTTTTAGCGGGAGTCGGTACCAACGGCAATTCCTATGGCAGGATAGTTGTCGGCGGCCCGATGAAGGGCAATGCCCAGTTTACCGATGAAACCCCGCTGACGAAATCGAGTCATGGAATATACCTGGTGCCGCGAGAGGCCATTCCCGAGGAAGTCAACCTGACGTGCATAAATTGCGGCAGGTGTACGCGGGCCTGTCCGGTGCGGCTGCAGGTTCACCTTATCGGCCGCTATGTTGAGCACGGTCTTCTGGCTGAGTCGAAAACGTTTCATCCCGAAGCCTGCAACGCCTGTGGTCTCTGCACTTATGTATGCCCCGCTCACCGGCCGCTGGTGCAGCTGATCAAAATGAGCATTCAATATGATAGGATAGAACTGTGAACGTTGTTACACTGAATCCGAACCCTCTAAATGTCGCCTCCAGTCCTCACTGGCGTGACGGCAGTTCGATAGCGCGTTCGCAGCAGGTCTGGCTGATAGCTCTCCTTCCGGCCATGATCGCCAGCGTCTGGTTGTTCGGCTTCAACAGTCTGCGCATTATCGGTATGACCGTAGTGTGTTCGGTGTCTTTTGACGCGCTGTCAAATATGGTGGTACCGTCAAAGGACAAAACCGCCAACTGGAGCAGCGTTACCATGGCCGTTTTGCTGGCTTTCACTATGCCTTATAACGCCCCCTGGTGGTTGCTGGTCGTTGGCAGCTTTATCATGATTGTGATCGGCAAGAAGCTCTTCGGCGGCTACGGCGCCTATCCGGTTCACCCGGTCCTGTTGAGCTATGCGATAATGCGGGTTTCATGGCCGCAACGGTTCGATTTCACGGCCTCGATGGTTACGATTGAATGGTCGCAGAAAATGGTTGAACCGCTCAGGCTGGTAAAAACACTTGGAAGCAGCATGGAAAGTGCCTATTACTGGAAAGATCTTCTTCTGGGACGACAGGTCGCCGGCATCGGCAATGGATTGGTTCTGTATTTGCTCATAGGCGGGATAATCCTTCTGCTCGCCCGGCAGATAACCTGGCATATTCCGGTGGCGTTCATAGGCGGGCAGCTCTTCATGGCCGGCGTACTGCATCTTGCCGACCCGGCTCAGTATGCCTCCCCGTGGTTTTACCTGCTGGCCAGAGGTACCGTTTTCGCGGCGTTCTTTCTGGCTACCGAGTACACCACCTCGCCCGTGAACAGGATTCCCATGCTGATATATGGTTTTCTGGGGGGAGTGCTGCTTATGCTGATTCGCGCGTTTTCCATATATGTCGATGGCGCGGCGTTTGCCGTTCTTCTCATAAATCTGTGCAACCCGCTCTTGGACAGGATTGCCCCGAAGGTGAAGGGTGTCACGGAGGTGTCCCGTGCGTGAGATAATCAGACTGGTAATCGTTCTGAGCGTCATTTGCGGGGTTGCCGCCGGAGCTTTGACACTGGCCCGGCAAACACTCTCGGAGCGTATTGAGCTTCAGAGCGATTTCTACGTGCGGGGTCCGGCCTTGGAACGTCTGTTCAACCGCCCGGCAGCCGAGTTGCTGGTTAACAAGATTACGTATGCTTCGGACGGACGTCTCTATCCGATCTTTTATTGGAAAGAAGGCGACGATGTCGCCGGGCTTGCCATCGAAGCAGCCGGCCAGGGCGGCTATGGTGGCGATATAATGATCATGATCGGCGTTGATCTGAAAGCCGAAAAAATTATCGGGATCGAAATCATCGAGCACAAGGAAACGCCCGGTGTCGGATCACAGGTCGAGAAAATGTCTTTCCGCAGGCAGTGGAGCGGCTTGTCGGTTGAACAGCCGGTGCAGCTTGGCCAGCAAATCGACGCTATCAGCGGCGCGACATATTCCTCCAGAGCGGTCGTCGCCGGAACCAATGTCGTTGTAGATTTGATGACATCGCACCGGCAGGATATCCTGGCTGCCATCGAACAGGAAAAGCATCAATGACGATAGATTCAAATTCGATAGAGGGATACCATGGAGTTTAAAAAGGTACTTGTACACGGCTTATGGCGTGACCTTCCGCCGTTCAGACTGGTTTTAGGTTTGTGTCCCTCGCTGGCAGTGACCTCGGCGGCCGAGAACGGGCTGGGTATGGGACTGGCGGTAACTTTCGTGCTGATATTCTCCAACCTGTTCATCTCGGCCCTTCGCAAGGTGATTCCCGACAAGGTTCGCATAGCCAGCTATATCGTAATCATCGCCACGCTGGTGGTTATTGTCGAGATGGTCATGAGGGCGTTCTTCTTCCCGCTGTCACAGCAGCTCGGCATATATATTCCACTGATCGTGGTGAACTGTATCATTCTGGGACGCGCCGAGGCCTTTGCCTCGCGTAACGGCATGCTGCTTTCGATGACGGATGGTTTGAGTGTGGGAATCGGTTTTACCATTTCGCTGACCCTGGTCGGGTCGATAAGGGAGATACTCGGATCCGGATCATGGCTCGGAATGCAAGTGATGTGGAACAGTTTTGAGCCGTTTGAGTTCATGGTGAAAGCCCCCGGTGCGTTTATTTGCCTCGGAATCATGCTGGGGTTGATGAACGCGTACAGCCGTATGCGCGGCGAGACGTTTATACAGACTTAGGCGTAGGAGATGACAATGGAATTGCTTCTGTTAGCGATAGCCGCCATTTTCGTAAATAATATTCTTCTGGCGCAGTACCTCGGCAACTGTCCGTTCTGCGGTGTTTCCAAGAAATTGGGTACGTCGATAGGTATGGGAGCGGCGGTTGTTTTCGTGGTAACCCTGGCTTCCATTTTCACCTGGTCGGCTTATCACTTCATCCTCAAGCCATATGACCTGGAGTTCATTTCCACGCTGGTGTTCATTCTCATCATCGCCGCGCTGGTTCAATTTGTCGAGATCTTCTTGAAGAAACAGAGCCCGGCTCTCTACAACGCTCTGGGAATTTACCTGCCGCTGATCACCACCAACTGCGCCGTTATGGGTGTCGCCCTTTTGAATATCAAGAATGATTTTGGTTTTGTCGATATGGTCGTTTATTCGTTTTCGGCGGCGTTCGGGTTCGGCTTGGCCATCGTATTGTTTGCCGGACTTCGGGAACGACTGCTGGTATCGCCGGTGCCACGGGCTATGCAGGGTACGGCGATCGCGCTGGTGACGGCCGGCATTATGTCGCTGGCCTTTCTCGGGTTTTCGGGAATGGTTAATTAGCAATGAAGGTGGAATTGTAATATGTTGTTACCGATCATAGTGCTTTCGGGGATCGGGTTTATAGCCGCCGTCGGATTGGGTATTGCCGCCCGTGTATTTTATGTGAAAGAGGATCCGCGTATAAAAGGCGTCCTCGATATACTCCCCGGCGCCAACTGTGGCGGTTGCGGATTTGCCGGCTGCGCAGCGTGCGCCGAGGCGATGGTGCAGGGACAGGCCGAGGCTAACGCATGTGTGGTGGGTCAAACGGAAGTCGCCAACCAGGTGGCCGAGTTTCTGGGTATGAAACTCATGGATACCGAACCGCAAATCGCCTGTCCGGATTGTCAGGGCGGTTTGCGCGCCACGAAAAAGTACGAATACGCTGGATTCGATGACTGCCGCGCGGCGGTGCTGTACTTTCATGGCCACTTGATCTGCAACCATGGTTGCCTCGGTCTGGGAACATGCGTCAAGTCGTGCAAGTTCGGCGCCATAAGTATGGGGGAGAACGGTCTTCCCAAATTCCACCCCGAACTGTGCGTCGGCTGCGGCGCCTGTTCCAGAGCGTGCCCGAAGGGGATAATATCGCTCATCTCCGAGAAGACGAAAATTCTGCATTGGAACCAGTATACCGAATGTCTGGCGCCGTGCCGCCAAAAGTGTCCGGCTCAGATAAATATCCCGAAATATATCCAGCACATCAAGCGCGGCGAGTATGCCGAGGCGCTTTTGACTATCAAGGAACGTAACCCCCTCCCGCTCACCTGCGGGCGCGTCTGTCCCGAGCCCTGCGCCCTGGCCTGCCGGCGTACTATCAACGACGAACCGGTGGCTATCAACTATCTCAAACGCTTCGCCGCCGACTGGGAGATGAATTCCGGAAGACGTCTGCGCATTCCGGTGGCGCCGGCGACGGGCAAGAAGGTGGCTATCATAGGTGGCGGACCCGGCGGACTTTCGGCAGCTTACTATCTGCGTCGTCTGGGACACGAAGTCGCCATATTCGAAAAAATGCCGGCTCTGGGCGGTATGCTCCGCTATGGAATCCCCGAATACCGTCTGCCGAAAAAGGTTCTGGACTGGGAGATTCAGGGGATTCTCGACCTGGGAATATCTGCTACCACCAGCGTCGAGTTCGGCGAAGACTTCAGCATGGATTTCCTCCGGGCTGAAAAGTATGATGCCATCTTCGTCGCCGTGGGCGCATGGAGCGAACAGCAGTTGAACATAGAAGGCGCTGATCTCCACGGCGTCTTCAGCGGTATCGCTTTCCTCGAGCGTATGCAGTCGGGCGAGGAGCTGCGTATCGGTGATCATGTAATAGTCATCGGGGGCGGTAATACCGCTATCGATGCCGCCCGCAGTTCGCTGAGGATGGGTGCGAAGAGAGTGACGATTGTGTATCGTCGTTCCCGCGACGAAATGCCGGCCAACCCGGCCGAGATTGTCGCAGCCGAAGAAGAGGGAGTGCAGTTCAGATTCCTCAGCGCACCGCTGAAGATTGTCGGCAATGATGGTTTTGTCAGCGGACTGGAAATTCAGGGAATGAAGCTGGGCGAGCCGGACCCGAGCGGACGCCGCCGTCCCGTAGCGGTCGAAGGGACTGAAGAAATAATAGGCTGTGATCTGGTGATTCAGGCTGTCGGCCAGTTCCCGAACCTCGACTTCCTCAAGGAGAAGGGGCAACCGAACCTTCAGACCACCAAATGGAACACTATCGATGCCAAAGAAGATACTTTGCAGACGGACGTGCCGTATGTTTTCACCGGCGGTGACTGTTTTACCGGTCCGGGATTGGTGGTTGAGGCTATCGCGGCCGGACGCTTTGCCGCACGCTCGATTCATTACTATATGATGGAAGGTAAAATACCACCCATCCGCGACAGGCAGAAGGGGTTTATAGAGGACTCGCTTCACAAGTCCATAGTGGGTGTCGAGGCCAAACCGCGCGTCCATGAACCTGTCGTTACCCTTGAAGACAGGCTGGGTACGTTCAAAGAGGTTGAGGGAACGATCGACGAGGAAGACGCCGCATACGAATCCGGTCGGTGTCTGAACTGCGGTATATACTGTTACGATCATGACCTCGAGGCGAGAATGCTCGCGGAGCAGGAAGCCGCCAAAGCAGGACAGTAGGTTTTCAGATAGATTCAGCCGGCCGACGCCAACCGGTGTTGCGGGTCGGCGACAACCTCGGTGCGCTTTGTCAGGGAGGCAGTCACATGCACTCTAACCTGCCCGGAATCGTTGTTACCGGTGCCTCCGGTTTCATTGGGCGGCACTTTGTCGACGCCGTTAAGGGTAAATTTCGACTTTTCTGTCTTGCCCGCCGCTCTCAGAAAGAGTCTGAAATTCCCTCGCACGAAAATATCCGCTGGACCCAGGTTGATATAGCGCACTTTGACTCTCTCAGGGAACCGGTTCGGTGCATTCTCGAGCACGGCGGCGCCGATTTCGTGCTGCACCTGGCCGGTTATTATGACTTCACCAATGAAGACAACGAAGAATACCAGCGCACCAACGTGCAGGGGACCCGCAACATTCTCAAACTTGCCAAGCAGATAGGAACGCGGCGTTTTCTTTTTGCCAGCTCGCTGGCCGCCTGCAAGTTTCCCGCAAGAGGCAAGACTATCGACGAGAGCAGCCCCCCGGTGGCGCAGTATCCTTATGCTATCAGCAAACGCGCCGGTGAAGAACTGATCAAGGAGCACCAGGAATGGTTCCCGAGCGCAATAGTCCGAATGGCGGCCATCTACAGCGACTGGTGCGAGTATCCGCCACTCTATGTTTTTATCAACACCTGGACCGCATCAAAATGGAACTCACGCGTACTGGGAGGACGTGGTCACAGCGCTGTTCCGTATCTTCACGTTCAAGACCTGATCAGATTTTTTCTGAAGGTGATAGAAAAGACCGATTCATTGCCGAGACTGTGCACTCTGAACGCCAGCCCCAATGGATTCACCACTCATATCGAGTTGTACAAGACTGCCACGCGTTATTTTTTCGGTCGAGATGTCAGGCCGCTTTTGATGCCGAAGTTTCTGGTATATCCGGGAATGGCTTCGCGGCAGGCGATCGGAAGAATTACCGGTGATCTTCCTTTTGAAAGGCTGTGGATGGCCTCATATATCGACAAGATTCTCAACGTGGATGCGTCGGCGACCCATAGCAAGCTTCATTGGACACCGACACCGCGCTACGACATCCTGCGCCGGTTGTTGTTCCTCGTGGAAAATATGAAAAACCACGCCGATGCCTGGCACATCCGCAATGAAGCGGCTCTTCGCAGGGTGGCCCAAAGACCCAACTTCGTGATCTATAATCACCTGGTTGAAAACCGCGAGGCCATAATCGATGAAATCTTTCGCCATATTTGGCAAGCATCCCCGAGCTCACGTTTCCCGCGCTATCGGAAACTCGGCGAAAAGGCCCTGCACTGGTACATTGCCTTGATTTATCAAATTCTCTGCGCCGTGGTCCGCACCCGAGACAGGACCCTGATGCGTCATTATGCCGAAACAATAGCGCGCCGTCGCTTTGTCGAGGGATTCGACGTGGGCGAAGTCAGCGACTTTCTGTTGACTATCGGTGATGTCGTCAGCGGCATTCTCAGATCCTGTCCCGACCTCAAGGGTATCGAGCAGCGGATATACGATTTCATCACGATGACTTTCCAGTTGGCTGCCGATGAAATCCAGGATTCCTATGAGTTCCTGTCCAGCGAGTTCGCGGGTGCGATGGACAAGGCCGAGGAAGCTTTGATTCCGGCAAATGTCGGCGACCTCGAGCGCATCGTTTTCCAGATCGAGGATATCTGCCAGGATATGCGCGAGGATCACCTTCGCGACGAGATCGGAAAGCTACGCACTTGAGACGCCACTCGCCGGCTTTACCGCCTCCCATGATCCAATAGTCGAGCAAAGTCTGCTTGCGTCTTTACAGTTTGGCTGTTTGTACGTATCTTACTTTAGGAAATATTCTATGAGAACGCTGACAGCCATATTTACAGCCTGCATCATCTTCGCATCCGCTGCGTCTGCCGGTGATCTATATCGTGTGGAGTTAAAGTCTCCCCTCGATGCCGCTGTCGTTAAATCTATGAATGTCAATGTCTTGTTGCGGGCAGACAACACTTGCTTACTGCTTGTGGAAAAACACGAGGCTCACTTTTTAAACACTTCTGGCCTCGAGCACTCGTTGCTCGCCACAGACATCCATCGCAACCAACTGGCAATAGACCGTCGTTCCGACCGCAAGAACGCCGCTGTTTTCAAAGTTCTTTACGAAAAGGATCAGTTCCGTCTGCTTCTAGTCGATTGGGATGCGGCCAAGATCGCCGGGAGTAAGGTAGAGATTTTCCCCCTGCCAGATATGGAAGTCGACGTCAAATACCAAGAGCCGGTCTTAGGTGTCACTCCGCAGATGGCTTTTTCAGCACTTGAGGATCTTCAGCTCCTCATGGATCGAGTGAGCCAGGATTCACTCGAATCGTATGTTGGCCGGCTGGTGGCTTTTTATCGACGGCTTACCGGGACGACTTCGAATTACGCCGCCCGTGATTGGATCTCTTCGAAATTCAGAGAGTTTGGCTATGATTCGGTCGTCACCGATCCGTTCACCGGGGCACGACTGTGGGATCGGACACCGTGCGCGGCCGCCAATGTGATCGCTTATAAGCCGGGGACGGTATATCCGAACCAGCATATTATAATCGGCGGCCATTTCGACGCCGTCCCGGAGAGTCCGGGGGCCGACGACAATGCTTCCGGCACCGCCGCTGTCCTGGAGTGCGCGCGCATCCTGGCAGATATTGAGACCAACATGACTATCATATTTATCGCTTTTGACTCCGAGGAATCCGGTCTGCTTGGAGCCACACATTATGTCGAGGGCGCGGTAGAGAGAAACGACGACATAGTGCTGATGATCAACGCCGACATGATCGCGCATTTCGAAAATTCCGATAAAGCCGATGTCTACTCCAACGGTCAGAATGTCTATGCTCAACTCTGGGATCAACTCGGCAATGCTTATGTGGGTATCGACGCGGATCTCGGTGGCATGGGCGCCTCGGATCACTGGCCGTTCCAGATGGCCGGGTACGATGTCATTTTCGTGCAGGAAAAGATATTCTCCACTGTCTATCACACCGAAAATGACAAGACCGCTTATATGGATTTCGAGTATATGACGCGTATGGTTAAGGCTACACTGGCCACGGCTTATTCGACGAATGCATCGCCGCCGCCCGTGAGAATTGCCGCTCTGGAGGAACCGGGGGACGGTCATTCGTTCGTGGTGCACTGGAACCGCATTGATGCGCCGACGATTGCCCGTTACGAGTTGTCGTATTATTCGATGTTGTCACCGCTGGATATCACTGCCATCGATTTCGGACCGGAAGATACCAGTTTCGTCATTGACGGTCTTACCGAAGGTCAGGAATATTGCGTCTCTGTGCTGGCATACGATAATTCCGACCTGACCTCGATAAAGACAAGATCCTATTACTTTACGCCTCGCTCACTGCCCGCGGCGCCGTTCGATGTCCTGGCGATGCCTCTAAAGGATGCGGTCCGGCTTACGTGGGCGTACAGCAATGCCGAGCTGGATTTTGACCACTGCGCGGTTTTGCGTGACGGCGTCGAAATTACACAGACTCTCGATACGTTTTTCGTCGATGACGATGCCGCCCTTGGAAGCTCCCTGCACGACTATCGTGTCGTGGCTGTTGATACCGACGGGAACCTGTCCGATACGTTGTCAATCGCTCCGTTTGGAGCCAGGGCCGCTACGCTGGCCCTCGGCCGAATCCTGGCGGTAAATCGAACGCAGGTCTACTCCAATGATTTCGTTGACGAGAAAGAAACGGGGGAGTACATGCGCCTGGTCCTTGACGGCTACGACTACGATTACTTCTCCGACACCACCGCCGTCTCGGGCTATCGTGACTGCAACAGCGTGGAGTTGAACGACATGATTGACTACGAGCTTGTGGTAATCGGCGCCGAAACCGCCCGTTACGAAGACATTGGCGTAAACCCCGTGCTGCACGGACTTCTCGACACCCTTGGTTATTACCTGTCCATCGGTGGAAAGGTGATTATTTTCGGTCGATGGGGTACTGTCGGCGGTATCAATTTCTGTGACTACACTACCACGGCCTGGACGTATGACGACGGCTACCACGACCTGTTTCACATCGGCGGCCGCTTCTTAACGCCAACGCCTTGGGAATATGGAAGTTCCTACCTGCCGGCCGATCTTGTGGGGGCGCGTTCCCGTCTAACAGCCTATCCGCATCTGGTGTGGGACTCATTGGCGACAGTGTCGCACTCGACATCGCAGGATATCGCTATCACGGATGTTGCGGGTATCCCGTGTGCCACGTACGTGAGGGTGGACTCCTCCAAAGCGGATATAATCTACAGGTATCACTCGCGCAATAATTCCGACTGGGAAGGTCAACCGGTTGCATGGCGCTATTTCGGCGACGATTATTCCTACGTGTTTTTCGATATCCCTCTGTCGTTCTTCGGGCGGGACATGGCTACGGCCGCCCTCAGACAGGCGGTGGATGAAATACTTTCGGGCGCTCCCTCTGACGGGGAAAACCCGGACGACCCCGGAACCGGAGAATTGCCGGTGTCGTTCGCGCTTTCGCAAAATTACCCGAATCCCTTTAACCCGTCGACCAGAATCGACATTGCTCTGCCTCAAGCCTGCCATGTCAGGCTCGAAGTGTTCAATATTCTTGGCCAGCGAGTAGCCAGGCTTCTCGACCGAGAAATGCAACCGGGCAATTATGATGTTTACTGGGATGGCAGCGGGGTTGCCAGCGGGCTTTATTTATATCGTCTCAGGGCCGGCTCCTTCGAACAGTCCAAGAAAATGATCCTGGTTCGCTGAAGGATCGATTCGGCAGGATTCCATCGATTCAGAGTTGACATCTGTTGAATAACTACCTGTACATGGGAGTATAATATTTGGATACAGCAGGGAGGTCACATGACTCAGCAGGTTGTATTTGTAGCTCTGGGGCTGGTCTTTGTATTCATGGCGGTGATAACACCGCAGATGCTGACGCTCAGAATCCGCGTCCTTAAGTTTTTGCATCTGCGCGGCCTCGCCGACTGGCATCAGCGAAACTTTGACGGTCTGGTGAAATATGCCCGGCTGGTATTGGCCGCGATGGCGCTGGCAGCCCTGATATTCGGAATCTTTTTCAACTGAGAGTCCGCTCGGACGCACCCGGCTAATTGCCTGACGGTAAATGCCGGAACATGAAATAGGCGGCGCCGACCAAACACAAACCCGCCCACAGGAAATCCCAGGTCAATTGCTGTTTCATGTAGAAATAAGCAAAGCCCGCAAAGACAATCATCGTCAAGACTTCCTGAATGACCTTCAACTGCCCGAGACTGAAATAATCGAAGCCGATGCGATTGGCCGGAACCTGAAGGCAGTATTCAAAGAAGGCGACACCCCAGCTTAGGGCTATCAC
>JBFLZR010000003.1:0-107159 GCA_040756055.1 Candidatus Zixiibacteriota bacterium | reverse complement strand
CGTCTTGTTCTTACGACTCAAATACATCGTTATCGCCGCCGTCAACGTCGTCTTACCATGATCCACGTGACCAATCGTGCCCACGTTAACATGCGGCTTCGTCCGTTCAAATTTCTCCTTAGCCATGGGGCTGCCTCCGCTATATTTTCACACCTTCAAACATTTTCTGGGATACTTCCGCAGGCACCTGCGAGTATTTAGCGAACTGCATCGTAAATACCGCCCGTCCCTGCGATATATTTCTAAGCGTATTGGCGTAACCGAACATCTCCGAAAGAGGCACGCTGACAGCTATGACGGTAACATCGTTTCGCGGCACCATACCCTTAATTTTCCCTCGGCGGGAATTTAAATCGCCGACCACAGCGCCCATATAGGCCTCGGGCACCACCACTTCAACATCCATGATAGGCTCGAGCAGAACCGGGCCGGCCTTGCGGGCGCCTGCCTGGAAGGCCATCGAACCGGCAATCTGGAAAGCCATCTCGTTGGAGTCCACTTCGTGATAGCTGCCGTCGAGAAGTTCACAATGTACGCCTGTCACCGGATACCCGGCAACGATGCCATTGGCCAAAGCGCCCTTGATGCCCTTTTCAACCGCCGGTACATACTCCCTGGGAATAGTCCCGCCAATCAACTTGTTCTCGAACTTGAACTCCGAGCCGTCTTCGGTCGGCTTTATGCGCAGAATCACATGTCCAAACTGACCTTTTCCGCCCGTCTGACGGACGAATCTGCCTTCACATTCCACGCTCTGGGTGATAGCCTCCTTGTAGGCCACCGAGGGCTTACCCACCGCCGCGCCAACGGAAAATTCACGCATGAGCCGGTCGACGAGAATTTCCAAGTGCAGCTCGCCCATACCGCTGATAACGGTCTGGCCCGTCTCTTCATCATAACGCACCTTAAAGGTGGGGTCCTCCTCGGACAACTTCGTCAAAGCGTCGGAGAGCTTCTCCTGGTCGGCTTTGGTTCTCGGCTCAATCGAGACCGATACCACCGGGGCCGGGAAAGTCATGCTCTCCAGCAAAACCGGGTGCTTGGGATCACACAGGGTATCACCGGTGGTGGTCTTGCGAAGACCGATGGCGGCCACGATATCACCGGCCAGAGCCTCTTTGATATCCTCGCGCTTGTTGGAGTGCATCCTGAGAAGACGCGCTATGCGCTCTTTAATACCCGAGGTCGGGTTGTACAGATATGAACCGGCCCTGACAATGCCGGAGTATACTCTAATATAGGTCAGCTTACCCACATACGGGTCGGTCATGATTTTGAAAGCCAGAGCCGATGCCGGATCCTCGGTATCAGGATGACGCTCGATAACCTTATCGGGACGATCGACATCGTGCCCCTTGACCGGGGGCATATCCACGGGCGACGGCAAGAAGTCGACGATGCTATCGAGCAGCTTTTGAATGCCCTTGTTTCTGAACGACGAACCGCAGAGAACCGGTACCATCGATACCTCAATGGTGGCTTTCCTTACCGCCGCCATAACCTCGGCGGGGTCGAGCTCCTCGTCGTGGAGAAACTGCTCGAGAAGGTGGTCATCATAATCGGCCACCGCCTCGAGCAACTTCTCGCGATACTCGTTGGCCGTCGAGAGCATGTCGGAAGGCACTTCGAGATCGTCAAAGGTCGTACCCTGAGAGTCTTCATGAAAAACACGAAATTTCATCGACAGCAAGTCGATAATGCCACTGAACATCTCACCCTCGCCCGCGGGAATAGCCACCGCCACGCATTTGGTGGCAAAGCGGTCATTCATCATCTTGAGGGTATGCTCAAAACTGGCGCCGGTACGGTCCATTTTATTTATATAGGCGATTCGCGGAACACCGTATTTGTCGGCCTGACGCCACACGGTTTCGGACTGCGGCTCGACACCGCCAACAGCGCAGAAAAGAGCCACCGCGCCGTCGAGAACTCTCAGGGAGCGCTCGACTTCGACCGTAAAATCGACATGACCCGGAGTATCGATGATATTGATGGTGTGGTTGCGCCAGAAGGCGGTAGTCGCGGCCGACGTGATCGTTATGCCGCGCTCTTTCTCCTGCTCCATCCAATCCATCGTGGCGGCGCCATCGTGAACCTCTCCCATCCGGTGCGTCTTACCCGTGTAAAACAATATCCGCTCGGTGGTCGTGGTCTTGCCGGCGTCGATGTGGGCCATGATGCCGATGTTGCGAATCTTCTGTAATCTCTCTTTGTCAGACATAAAAAAAACCCTGTCTGATCTTTCCTTTCAGCACATTCGATTAAATTGGAGCGACGGATTAAAAAATCAGCAGGGTTCGAAAGAAGGACTACCACCTGAAATGGGCGAAGGCCTTATTGGCCTCGGCCATCTTATGGGTGTCTTCTTTCTTTTTAATCGACGCTCCTTCATTGTTAGCAGCGGCTATAAACTCGCCGGCCAACTTATCAGCCATAGAATTTCCACTCCTGGCCGAGGCGTACGAAATCAACCACCGTATCGCCAAAGCGGTACGACGGTTCGGACGAACCTCGACCGGAACCTGGTAGGTGGCGCCACCCACGCGGCGCGACCTGACTTCCAAAACCGGCTTGACATTATTCACGGCCTTGTGAAACATCTCAAGACCGCCCTGGCCGGTTTTCTTTTCAACGCTGTCCAACGCTGAATAAAACAGACCCTCAGCCGTTGAACGCTTACCACTCTTCATCAGGCATGACACAAACTGCGTGATCAGCCTGTCCTGGTATTTATAATCAGGGACTATTTCCCTTTTCTGGGCGCTTGTTCTTCTCGACATAACTAAACCAACTATTCCTTAGGTTTCTTGGTCCCATATTTCGAGCGACTACGTTTCCTCTCAGCGACACCGGACGTATCCATGGTGCCTCTGATAATGTGATAACGAACACCGGGCAGATCTTTCACACGCCCGCCGCGAATCATCACGATCGAGTGCTCCTGAAGATTGTGGCCTTCTCCGGGTATATATGCGGTGACCTCAATCTGGTTGGTCAAACGGACACGAGCCACCTTTCTCAAAGCCGAGTTCGGTTTCTTCGGCGTCGATGTATACACCCTGGTACACACACCACGCTTCTGAGGACAAGAACCCATGGCCGGAGCCTTGGTCTTGTAGGTAGGCTGTGTTCTTCCCTTTCGAATCAACTGATTAATAGTCGGCAAAATGTCTCCTGTTTTTCTCTAAATCCGGGTCAAAAATATTTCTACAAAGACGCGTATTTTAGTCACTTAGCCCGAAATTGTCAAGAGTTTTTGTTAAAAATATCGAGGGCCGAAATTTCTTTCGA
Organism: Candidatus Zixiibacteriota bacterium; assembly: GCA_040756055.1. NCBI lineage: Bacteria > Pseudomonadati > Candidatus Zixiibacteriota > Candidatus Zixiibacteriota bacterium. The sequence goes on along the minus strand of JBFLZR010000003.1, from coordinate 103,868 downwards.
CTCTCCTATTGAACCCTCGACTTCGGACTCTTCCTCATCTTCAATCACGGCCTTCAAGCCCCGGTATTTTTCGATGCCTGTCCCGGCCGGAATCAAATGTCCGATAATGACATTCTCTTTCAGGCCAAGCAGATAGTCGATCTTACCGGATACCGCCGCCTCGGTCAGAACCTTCGTCGTCTCCTGGAACGAAGCCGCCGATATGAAGCTCTCCGTCGTCAGTGATGCCCTCGTAATACCCAAAAGAAGTGGCTGGAACCGCGCCGGCTCGCCGCCCTCGGCAATTACACGAGCGTTTTCCTCATAGAACTTGATCTTATCGACCTTCTCGCCCTCGAGGAAATTCGTATCACCGACATACTCGATCAACACTTTCTGCATCATCTGACGCACTATCACTTCGATATGCTTGTCGTTTATCTTTACGCCCTGAAGCCGATAAACTTCCTGGATCTCGTCCACCAGATAAGCCTGAACTTCCTGGTCGCCGGATACGCGAAGAATATCGTGCGGGTCCTTCGGGCCTTCACATAAACGATCACCGGCTATGACCCGGTCACCGGCGTGAACCATCAGGTGCTTGCCGTGTGGGATGAGGTATTCTCTCTCCTCACCTTCTTCGCCCTTAACAAAAATCTGCTGCTGACCGCGGATAGTCTTGCCAAACTCGACAACTCCTTCGATTTCGGCGATCACAGCCGGATCGTGGGGACGACGAGCCTCAAACAGTTCGGCTACGCGCGGCAAACCACCCGTGATATCTCGCGACTTGGAGATAAAACGAGGCATCTTTACAAGCAGGTCGCCGGCGACAACAGCCTGTCCATCAGTCACTTGAAGCTGCGCCTCGGTCGGAACCCTATAGCTCGCCAGTGTCTTGCCCTTGTCGCTCTCTATCATCACGGTCGGGAAAAGCGACTTGTCTTTGGTGTCCATAATGATCTGCTGAATCATACCGGTCTGGTCGTCAATCGCCTCACGATATGAAACATCAAGAATGAGGTCTTTGAATTTCACCGTACCGGTCTTCTCGGTGAGAATCGTACCGGTGTAAGGATCCCATTCATAAACCACATCACCCTTGTTTATCTTCTGGCCCTCTTTTACGAACAGGTGGGCGCCGTAAGGAACCCGAAGCCGGGCACGCACACGACCGTCATCATCAACGATGTGCGCCTCACCAACACCGTCACGGCTGGTGACCATCACGGTATCATCATCACGGTCCACCGCCTTAATATCTTTGAAAGCGACCGTACCCGGATATTTAGCCTCGACTCGCGACTGCTCGGCAATACGTGCGGCCGTACCGCCGATATGGAAGGTACGCAGTGTAAGCTGTGTACCCGGCTCACCGATTGACTGAGCCGCAATCACGCCCACCGCTTCGCCGATTTGAACCATTTTCATACTGGCCAGGTTGCGACCGTAGCACTTAGCGCACACACCATACTTCGATTCGCAAGTGAGCACCGAGCGGATACCTACCCTGTCGATGCCGCTGTCTTCGATAATGACAGCATGCTTCTCTTCGATCTGCTCGCCGGCGGCGACAATCAATTCATCGTTAATTGGATCATAGATATCCTCCAACGCTACGCGCCCGAGAATACGATCAGCCAGCGATTCGATAACTTCCTCGCCCTCTTTGATCGCAGCGACATGAAGTCCCAGAATCGTCCCGCAATCCGGCTCGCGAATGATTACATCCTGCGCAACATCGACCAGACGGCGAGTCAGATAACCCGCGTCGGCTGTCTTTAAGGCCGTGTCGGCCAACCCTTTACGGGCACCGTGCGTGGAAATAAAGTATTCCTGCACAGTGAGACCTTCACGGAAGTTGGCGGTAATCGGGTTCTCGATAATTTCGCCGACACCGCCAGTGATCTTCTTCTGAGGCTTGGCCATCAAACCACGCATGCCGGCCAACTGACGAATCTGCTCCTTGGAGCCGCGAGCGCCGGAATCAGCCATCATGAACACCGGGTTGAAACCGCCCTTCTGAGCCGACAGATTCTCAAACATGACACTGGCAATCTCACCGGTGACACGGGTCCAGGTATCAATCACCTGGTTATAGCGTTCACCGTTAGTAATCACACCACGCTCATAGCGCTTGGTGATCTTCGCCACCTCATCGGAAGCGTTCTTCAAAAGGTTCTCCTTTTGCGGCGGCACAACCAGATCATCGATTGAAACCGTGACACCCGAAAGCGTGGCATATTCAAAGCCGAGATATTTCAACCGGTCAAGAAACTCAACGGTAGCTTCCTGTCCCAAACGGGTGAAAACATCCTTGACGATATCTTCCAGCGTACCCCTGTTGGCAATATCATTAAAGAACGGGACCTCGTCGGGGATTATGCCGTTAAAAATCAACCGCCCGGGAGTGGTCTGGACCAGTTGATGATTGATCCTGACGCTAATCTGAGCATGCAACGCCAGATGACCGTGATCATAAGCGGCCAGCGCCTCAGCAATAGAACTGAAGCTCATTCCTTCACCTTTACTGCCGGCCTTCGTCTTGGTCAGATAGTAACAGCCGAGCACGATATCCTGGCTGGGAATGGCGATCGGACGGCCCGACGATGGCAGCAGAATGTTGTTGGTCGACAACATAAGTACCCGCGCCTCGAGCTGCGCCTCGAAAGAAAGAGGTACGTGAACCGCCATCTGGTCACCGTCAAAGTCGGCGTTAAACGCAGCGCAGACGAGCGGGTGAAGGCGAATGGCTTTACCCTCCACCAGCACCGGATAAAACGCCTGGATGCCCAGACGATGCAGCGTGGGAGCACGGTTGAGCAACACCGGATGATCCTCGATAATCTCCTCGAGAATATCCCAGACCTCCGGACGCTCCTTCTCAACCAGCTTCTTTGCCGACTTAACCGTCTGCACATAGCCCTTCTCTTCAAGCTTCATGATAATAAACGGCTTGAACAACTCCAGCGCCATGTTCTTGGGCAAACCGCACTGGTGCAGCTTCAACTCCGGGCCAACCACGATGACCGAACGGCCGGAGTAATCGACGCGCTTACCGAGAAGGTTCTGACGGAAACGTCCCTGCTTGCCCTTGAGCAGATCCGAAAGAGACTTGAGTGGCCGCTTCGAATCACCGCGAACGGAATGGGTACGACGCCCGTTATCGAACAGGGCATCGACCGCCTCCTGAAGCATCCTCTTTTCGTTGCGAAGAATCACTTCGGGCGCCTGAATATCTATAAGCTTTTTCAGACGGTTGTTGCGATTGATAACGCGACGATACAGGTCGTTAAGATCCGAGGTTGCGAACCGCCCGCCCTCGAGCGGAACCAGAGGACGAAGGTCCGGCGGAATGACCGGAATAACATCCATGATCATCCACTCGGGACGATTGTTCGACTGACGGAAGGATTCGATAATCCGCAGCCGTTTGAGAATATCTTTCTTGCGCTGGGCCGATGTTTCCACTTTGGCCTGCGCTCGCAGCGTAACGGCCAGTTCATCGATATCGATTTTCCTGAGCATCTCACGGACGGCATCAGCGCCCATCCGCGCGTCGAAAGTCTTCCCCGCCTCTTCGAGATCGAGGAATTCCTCTTCCGATATCACGTCACCTTCGTTATACGAGGTATTGCCCGGGTCGATAATGAGATAGGATTCGTAATACAGAATCTTCTCCAGTTCCCGTATTGAAATATCGAGAAGGTTGCCTATGCGCGATGGAAGGGACTTGAAATACCAGATGTGTGAAACCGGCACCGCCAGTTGAATATGTCCCATGCGTTCACGACGAACCTTCGACTGGGTAACCTCAACACCGCAGCGGTCACAAACAATACCGCGGAAACGGATTCGTTTGTATTTGCCGCAGTTGCATTCCCAATCTTTAACGGGGCCAAAAATTCTTTCGCAGAAAAGGCCGTCTCGTTCCGGCTTGAACGAACGATAATTGATGGTCTCCGGCTTGGTCACCTCGCCGTAGGACCAGGACAGGATCATCTCGGGTGAAGCAATCTGAATCTGGATTGCCGCAAAGTCCGAGGGCTTCTTTCTATCTCCCTGACTTCTTCCTGTCAAATCGGCCATGGATTTCTCCTTTATTCAATTCTGCCCGCCCGCCAGGGCGGGCAGAGTTACTTTCCAAACGCTAACGACTATTTCTCTACCAGTTTGACATCCAGGCCAAGCGCCTGAAGTTCCTTTATCAACACATTGAACGCCTCGGGATAACCCGGTTCCGGCGGGTTCTCACCCTTGACGATCGCCTCGTAGACCTTGCTGCGTCCGGTCACGTCATCAGACTTAACCGTAAGCATCTCCTGGAGAGTATAAGCCGCGCCGTAGGCCTCAAGCGCCCACACTTCCATTTCACCAAACCGCTGGCCACCGAACTGCGCCTTACCACCCAGCGGCTGCTGGGTAACCAGAGAGTAAGGGCCAATGGAGCGGGCATGGATCTTATCATCCACAAGGTGCGACAACTTCAGCATATAGATGTACCCGACCGTTACCGGATTGTCAAATCCGTTGCCGGTGAGACCATCGTACAACTGAAGTTTGCCGTTCTCGGGAAGACCGGCTTTGCGCAATTTCTCCTGTATCTGTTCAACAGTGGCGCCCTCGAACACCGGGGTGGCAATATGCTCATTGAGCCTTCTGGCGGCCCAGCCCAAATGTGTCTCGAGAATCTGACCAACGTTCATACGCGATGGTACGCCGAGCGGGTTGAGGATGATATCGACGGGAGTACCGTCTTCCATATAAGGCATATCCTCAACGGGCACGACCTTGGACACGACACCCTTGTTGCCGTGTCGCCCCGCCATCTTATCACCGACAGAGATCTTGCGGCGAATAGCAACCGTCACCTTGACAAGCTGCTTTACACCCGGAGGAAGTTCGGCGCCGCGGACCACCTTGTCCACCTCGATCTCCATCTCCTGCTTCTTCGCATCGATAAGCTCGCTGGCTTCGGCAATAATACCGTTGATGTGCTTGTTAGCGCCATCATCATCCGTAAAACCGTCCGGGGCAACGACCGAGTCGAAATCGAACTCCGCGAAAAACTCGGCCTTGTACTTGTGACCGGAGCGTACCACCACGGAATTATCCACGACCGAACGAACCGTCTGCGACGATTTGCCGTCCGCCAGCTCACCGATCTTCTGGTTGCGCAACTTGGCGATGTCGCTGATCTTCTTATTGAAGATCTTCTTGATCTGCGCAACCTGCTCTTTCTCCGCCTTCTTGGCCTCTTCGGTTCTCTCTTTACGGGTAAAGACCTGGGTCCTGATGACCACACCCTTCATTCCGGGCGGCGCCTTCAGACTGGCGTCCTTGACATCTCCCGCCTTCTCGCCGAAGATGGCTCTCAGCAGACGCTCCTCCGGAGAGAGCTCTGTCTCACCTTTGGGCGTGACCTTGCCGACCATAATGTCGCCGGCCTCAACTTCAGCGCCGACGCGAATAATCCCCTGCTCGTCCAGATTCAGTAGCGCTTCTTCAGAGACATTGGGAATCTCCCGCGTGATCTCTTCCGAACCGCGTTTGGTATCGCGAACCTGCAGTTCGTATTCCTCTACGTGGATCGAAGTGAAGATATCTTCACGAACCAGTCGCTCCGAAAGAATGATGGCGTCTTCGAAGTTGTATCCGCGCCAGGGCATAAAAGCAACGAGAACGTTGTTCCCCAGCGCCAACTCGCCCTTATCGACCGCCGGTCCGTCGGCTATAACATCACCTTCCTTAACAGTCGCTCCCAGAGCGACGGTGGGGTGATAACTGATACACGTATCCTGGTTGGAGCGACGGAACTTGGTCATCTTGTACTCTATGTCCTCGACATAACCGAGTTTGCCGACACGCTGACGGACATCGGGACGGATCACAACCTTCTCGGCGTCAACATACACGACTTCGCCCGCCTCCCGGGTTTTTATTACCGCCCCGGCATCAGAGGCCACTTTGCGTTCCATGCCGGTTCCAATCAGCGGAGCCTCCGTTTTCAGAAGCGGCACTGACTGGCGCTGCATGTTGGAGCCCATGAGAGCGCGGTTGGCGTCGTCATGCTCCAGAAACGGAATCAGCGATGCCGCCACGGATACGATCTGACGGGGAGAAACATCCATGTACTGGATCTCTTCAGGCTTCACGAACGGATAGTCCGAACGGTTGCGGGCCATGATCAGGTCCCGCACGAACCTGCCCTTGTTATCCAGCGGCTCGTTACACTGAGCTATATGGTAACGGTCCTCCTGATCGGCCGAAAGATACTCGATTTCATCGGTCACCTTCCCCTTGACGACCTTGCGATAAGGAGTCTCCAAAAAACCGTATTTATTGATTCTGGCGTAAGTAGCCATCGAGGTAATCAGACCGATATTCGGTCCTTCCGGAGTCTCGATGGGACACATGCGTCCATAATGAGTGTGGTGAACGTCACGCACCTCGAACCCGGCTCTTTCGCGGGTCAGACCGCCCGGGCCTAGAGCCGAAAGACGGCGCTTGTGCGTGAGTTCCGACAAAGGATTTGTCTGGTCCATGAACTGCGAAAGCTGCGATGAACCAAAGAACGTGTCGATCACCGACGAAACGGTGCGGGCGTTAACCAGAAGTTGCGGCGTCAGGTTTTCCTGGTCCTTCAGAGACAGACGCTCACGAATAGTGCGGGCGATGCGCGTAAGACCAACCGAAAACAGATTCCCGAGCAGTTCGCCGACAGTGCGGGCGCGACGGTTACCCAGATGATCGATGTCATCGGTGAAACCGATATCGTTGCACAAACCGGTCAGATACCTGATAATGGCCACAAAATCCTTGCCGTCCAAAGTCGTCCTGTCCAGCGGGACATCCACCCCCATACGCTGGTTGATCATATACCGGCCAACCTCGCCCAGATCATAGCGCTTGTTGCCGAAAAAGAATTTATCCACCAGCGACTCCGCCATCTCAAGCGACGGCGGCTCACCGGGACGGAGAATAGAATATATCTTGAACAGCGCTTCTTCGCGCGACTTGGTAGTATCCTTTTTGATCGTATTTAGGATTACCGGCACCTCACGACGGTCTTTAGCGGGGACAATTTTGAAACTCTTGACGCCGTTATCCTTGATTTTTTCAAGCATGGCATCGTCAATGGGATCACCCGCGGAATACAGGATCTCACCCGTCTCCTTGTCAACAATCGTCTCGGCCAGATGGGCCCCATCGAGATTGACTTCTTTTTTCCGGCCCGGATTGAACTCTACGGGGTCGTAAAACAACTTGACGATATCGTCATCGGTGGAATGGCCGAGGATTCGAAGCATTATCGTGACGGGGAGTTTTCGTTTGGAATCGATATAGAGATACATGACATCGTTGATGTCAGTGCTGAACTCCATCCAGCTTCCACGATAAGGAATAATACGAGCCGAGAAGAGCCTCTTGCCGTTAGGATGGGTTTCTTCGTCGAAGAAAACACCGGGGCTTCGGTGAAGCTGACTGACCACAACGCGTTCGGCGCCATTTATGATGAAAGTCCCCCACTCGGTGACCAGCGGAAGCTCGCCAAGATAGACATCCTGCTCAATGATGTCCTTGACTTCCTTCTGCTCCCCCTCTCCCTGACGCGAAATAAGTCTCATGGTAACCCGGAGCGGAGCGGCAAAAGTCATATTGCGCTCGCGGCACTCGTCAATGCTATACCGGGTTGGGCCGAGATGATAGCCGACATATTCCAACGAGTAGTTCTCGTGAACATCGGTAACCGGGAAAACTTCGCTGAATATTTGGTGCAGGCCGGCCTTTTCTCTTTTCCCCGCGGGCACATGAGGCTGGAGAAAATCGTTATAGGAGTTCAACTGAACTTCCAAAAGGTTGGGCATCTCCGTTGCATCGGATCCCACACCGTAGTTAATACGTTCAATCATTTTAGACTGGGTCAAGTTATCACCCTCCTAAAAAAGACAAAACAACCCATAAGACGGCAAAACCCCGCCTCGGGTTATTGAGAACATTAATTTACGATTCCAGATGTCTTGGCGATCCTGTCATCGCTATGACTTATCTCCCTATAAATTATTCAGGGAGCCAAATTCTGCAGTCAATCAGCCAACAAAAAACAAAATCAGGGAATTTACTTATGCGTAAGTAAAACCGGCCGGGAACCCGGAGGTTCCCGGTTTTCCATAATCTGGCAGCTACTTTATTTCGACGACTGCGCCAGCCTCTTCGAGCTTGGCTTTGGCCTTCTGGGCGTCTTCTTTGCCCAAGCCTTCTTTTACCTTACACGGAGCGCCTTCGACGAGGTCCTTGGCTTCCTTTAAGCCCAGTGAGGTCAACTCACGAACCACCTTGATGACCTGAATCTTCTTGTCACCAGCGGAGTTCAGAACCACATCGAATTCCGTCTTCTCCTCGGCAGCAGCCGGACCTGCAGCTGCGGCAGCGCCAGGAGCATAAGCAACCGGAGCAGCCGCGGTCACACCGAACTTCTCCTGAATCGCTTTCGAAAGATCAGCCAGATCCATCGCACTCAGCTCAGAGATCTTGTTGACAATTTCTTCAATCACTGCGTTTGCCACTTCAATTACCTCATAAATTCTAAGATTAACTAATTTACCATTTATTCCGAAACGCCCTGCACCCAGGCGGTGAGACCCGGCCGCCTAGAAGCGTGGGTGCCGTTCGCTTCGTACGGTCTCATCAACCTTCACTCTTTTTCTTTTCCGCGAGCGCATCAACACTGCCGATAAGCTCACGGAAAAATCCATCCAGACTGCCTACGAGCGCGCTGAACGGCGACTCAACCGCCGCGACCAACTGACTCAACAGAATCTCTCTCGGGGGCAGTTCAGCCAGACGCTTGATCTCGGTTCCCTCATATACCTGGTTGTCAACCACGAAAGCCTTCATCCTCGGCAATTCTTTTTCCCTGAACGAATCATTGAGGATTTTGGCCGCCATGGCCGGGTCGGCGCTGGTAAACGCGACCGCGGTCGGACCGACAAAATGATCATCGAGCCCCTTGATGCCGGCCTCACGGGCCGCCAGCTTCATCAGGGTGTTCTTGCCAATCAGGTATTTAATACTGTTGTCACGGAGGTTCTTGCGCAAATGCGTCATGTCAGCCACGTTAAGACCCTGGTAGTCAGTAACAAACAAGGAGCCGGAAGCTTCGAAAAGCTTCTTCATCTCGGCAACGGCTTCGATTTTTTCCGGTTTAGGCATAACTCAAAAGGCTCCTTTCATCTATTGCTTCAAAGCGGCCGTTAAAAGTTGATGGTCCAGCTTAATCCCCGGGCTCATGGTCGAGCATATCGACACTCCCAGAAGATAAGCGCCTTTGGCGGTAGCCGGCTTGGCACGCATGATCGCATCAATGAAAGCCATCACGTTTTCCGAAATCTGATTCGCTTCAAATGACAACTTGCCCACCGACACAGCCACATTGGACTGCTTGTCAATGCGAAACTCGATTCGTCCGCCCCGCAACTCTTTCACGGCACGGCCTACATCCATGGTAACGGTCCCGGTCTTCGGGTTCGGCATAAGTCCCCGCGGACCCAGCACTTTACCCAATGGCCCGAGAATCTTCATCATATCGGGAGTCGCCACGGCAACATCAAAGTCGGTCCAGCCGCCCTTGATCTTCTCGGCCAGATCCTCGGCGCCCACAAAATCCGCGCCGGCTTCCTGAGCCTCAGTCGCCTTATCACCCTGGGCGAACACCGCCACCCGAACCTTCTTACCGGTCCCGTTAGGCAGCGCCACCGTGCCGCGAACCATCTGGTCCGCGTGCTTCGGGTTTACTCCCAGCCGCACAGCAACCTCGATCGACTCGTCAAACTTGGCGTAATGATTCTCCTTGAGAACCGCCACGGCCTCGTCAAGCGGATACTTCTTGAGACGGTCAACCTTCTTGCGGAATTCCTGGAATTGTTTGGAACGTTTCATTAAATCCTCTTCTCCCTGAATACAACAGCTGCATCAGGTACAAACGAATCAAATGGTTACTTTTCTACCTCAATGCCCATCGACCGGGCCGTTCCAGCGATCATCAACATCGCCGTTTCAATTGAGGCCGCGTTTAAGTCCTTCATCTTGTTCTGAGCTATTTCCCGGATCTGGTCCATGGTGACCTTGCCAACCTTGTCCTTATTCGGCACCCCTGAACCCTTGGCCAGCTTGGCGGCCATCTTCAGAAGCGTCGAGGCAGGCGGCGTCTTGGTCTCAAAAGAGAAAGACTTATCCGTATAAACCGTGATAATCACGGGGGTCAGAATCCCGCTGCCGCCCTGAGTACGCGCGTTAAACGCTTTGCAGAACTCCATAATGTTCACGCCGCGCTGTCCCAGAGCCGGGCCTACCGGTGGCGCCGGGGTGGCACCGCCGGCCGGTATCTGAAGCTTTATCAATCCCGCTACTTTCTTTGCCACTTTTAACTTATTCCCTAAAAACGATTACACGTTGTTACTTCTTAATCAACTCAACCTGAAGAAAATCAAGTTCCACCGGAGTCGGACGACCGAAAATGGACACCATCACCTTGACCTTGCGACGCTCCATATTGACCTCGCTCACCGTTCCGGAGAAATCCATAAACGGACCATCATTGACCTTAACACTGTCGCCGGCCTGAAACGGTATGTCGCTGACCTCTTCGGTACGACTACGATCGATTTGACCGATAATCCGCTCGACCTCGCTCTGTCGAAGCGCCTTCGGACTTCCGCCGGCTCCGACAAAATTAGTAATGCCGGGCGTGGACACAACCAGCTCCTGCGTCTGCTTGCTCAAATCCATCTCAACTAGAATATAGCTGGGAAGGAACTTCTTGGTCGACGTCGTCCGTTTCCCCTGTTTCATTTCCGTCACTTCCTCCGTCGGCACGAGAATCAGCCCGAACAGACCCTCCATCCCCGCATTGGCGATGGCCGACTCGAGATACCTTTTGGCTTTCTGTTCGTGACCGGACAGAGTATGTACGGCATACCAGCGCAAGGCCATCTGCGTATTAACCTCCCAGTCCTCTTCCGAAAATGGTGGTTATGATCAGAGTCAGGATACGATCAACGATCCCGATAAAAATGGCGACAATCAGTGACACCACTATCGTCACGATAGTGGAACCGACCAACTCATCCTTACTGGGCCACGTGACTTTCCTGAGTTCAGCCACAACCTCTTTCAAGAACCTAACGATCTTTTCCATTCCATTCCAATCGCAATTTATGGCAGGCCAGGAGGGATTCGAACCCCCAGCATCCGGTTTTGGAGACCGGCGCTCTACCAGTTGGAGCTACTGGCCTATTCAAACCTGGATCGTTCGCTAACGTGTCTCTTTGTGCACGGTATGCTTGTCGCAGAAACGACAATACTTACGATACTCCACGCGCTCCGGATGCAGGCGCTTGTTTTTTGTGGTATAGTAGTTCCTACGCTTACATTCACCACACGCCAATATTATTCTATCTCTGGGCATCTTGTTTCATCTTATACAATTAATATGGTTTCTTCGCGCGCTATTCCAATATGTCGGCAATGACGCCGGCGCCAACCGTGCGGCCACCCTCGCGAATGGCAAAACGAAGCTCCTTCTCCATCGCTATCGGCGTGATCAACTCCACCGATATCGTGATGTTGTCTCCCGGCATTACCATCTCCACACCCTCCGGCAAATGAGCAATTCCGGTCACATCCGTCGTACGAAAATAAAACTGCGGCCGATATCCCGTGAAAAACGGCGTGTGTCGACCACCCTCCTCCTTCGTCAACACATATACCTCCGCCTTGAACTTCCTGTGAGGCGTGATCGAACCCGGCTTCGCCAATACCATCCCCCGCTCCAAATCCTCCTTGTTCACGCCACGAAGCAACAAACCAACATTGTCACCCGCCTCACCGTAATCCAATAACTTGCGGAACATCTCCACTCCCGTTACCACCGTCTTGCGCGTCTCACGTATACCAACTATCTCTACCTCCTCACCCTGCTTCACCTGACCTCGCTCTATACGACCCGTACCAACCGTACCACGACCCGTAATCGAAAAAACATCCTCCACCGGCATCAAAAACGGCTTGTCCTTCTCTCGCTTCGGCTCAGGTATGTACTCGTCCAACGCATGTACCAACTCATCGATCGACTTGAAAGCCGGATCATCCAAACTCGCCGACGCATCCGAGCCACGCGTCATCGCCTGCAAAGCACTCCCCCGTATCACCGGTATGTCATCACCCGGAAACTGATAACTGCTCAAAAGCTCCCGAACCTCTAGCTCCACCAAATCCAAAAGCTCCGGATCATCAACCATGTCAACCTTGTTCATGTACACCACTATGTACGGCACTCCCACCTGACGAGCCAGCAAAATGTGCTCGCGAGTCTGAGGCATCGGTCCATCGGAAGCACTCACCACCAACACCGCTCCGTCCATCTGAGCCGCTCCCGTTATCATGTTCTTCACATAATCAGCGTGACCCGGACAGTCTACGTGAGCATAGTGACGTACATCACTCTCATACTCCACGTGCGCCGTCGCTATCGTAATCCCACGCTCACGCTCCTCAGGAGCATTGTCAATCGAATCAAAACTGCGTATCGTCGTCTTGTTCTTACGACTCAAATACATCGTTATCGCCGCCGTCAACGTCGTCTTACCATGATCCACGTGACCAATCGTGCCCACGTTAACATGCGGCTTCGTCCGTTCAAATTTCTCCTTAGCCATGACTGGGGCCACACCTCCGAAATAAATTCATTAACAAGCCCAGAACCGGGATTGAACCGGTGACCTCATCCTTACCAAGGATGTGCTCTACCAACTGAGCTATCTGGGCCTTTTCTTAACTTCTTTTTTATCCAAAAAAAAAGCAGGCTACACCAGCTTTTTTAAGCAAGACACCAAATAAAAAAGATAGCCTAACACAAGTCAAGCTAATTTTTTAGCGAGTTTTTAAAAAACAATAATTTGTCAACAAATATATCGGCCCTCTAAAACCCCACCGTTAGCGAAAATGTTCATTTTTCACACAGAACTTCCTTCTCCACCCTAACGATGCACGCTGGCGCGACAGGTCTTTGTGCTCCAAATAGATAACATTTTTGGGGCTGGGGTAGGGCCGCTATTGCGACACCATCAAATTTGCCGAAAAAAGACAAAAAAAGAGCGGGAGACGAGGCTCGAACTCGCGACCAACAGCTTGGAAGGCTGTGACTCTACCAGCTGAGTTACTCCCGCTTAAGCGACATATAGTATCTAAAAAACGAATCTACCGCAAGAAATTTTTGAACCGCCAGCCTTTTTGAGCTTAATCCAACCAGCTACCGGCCCACCGGCCCATGCCCCCAATGCAGCTTGTTACGCAATACCTTATAGAACGTATTCTCAGGAAAGACAATAAACTTCAGATGATAATCCGCCCTCGTGATCGTGACCTTGGAATCCCCTTCAAGCGACAGCATCACCTGACCATCCAGAGCCAGCCCACCGCGATGATCCGGCGTCACAATCTTCACTTCCAGCACATCATCGGGAGACAATATCATCGGCCGCGTCGTCAACGCAAACGAAGAAATCGGCGCGGCAATCATGGCTTCCATCCTCGGGTACATAATCGGGCCGCCCACGGCCAGCGAGTACCCGGTCGAACCGGTCGGAGTTGAGATTATCAGCCCATCCGCCCGGTAAGTAACGATATTCTCACCGTTCACGCAGAGGTTTATATCAATCAGCCGGGTGACCGGTCCATTGTTTACAACAACATCGTTCAGGGCAAACGGACTCTCCAGCGATCCAATTCCCTCAGTATCGGCCCGGAGGACCATACGACGCTCCACCTGATAGTCACCTTTGCAGATAGCATCGAGCGCCGGCCGCAATTGCTGAGGCGTCAGTTGCGTCAAGAAACCAAGCGAACCCAGGTTTATCCCCAGAAGCGGTGTCCCGCTGTCGCGCACGGCTCTCGCCGACGACAACAGGGTACCATCCCCCCCCATCGAAACCAGAATATCAACCTGAGTGGCGATATGGGCTCGGTCGCAAAATTCTATGCCGTTGCCCGATAACTCCTTCAGATCATCAGACAGCACCACCGCATTGCCCGTATCTTCAGCCCAGAGAACGAAATCATCGATAGCTTCCCTGGCCCCGGCGCGCTTCACGTTAGCGATAAGTCCGAAACGCATTCTCTTTAACCCGACTGTTTGTGGTTTGCGGCGATTCCCGCGACTTTCTCCGCACCCTTTCGCGAATGACCGTTCTTGCGGAAAAGAAGTTTCTGCAGAAGCCCACCGCCCTCATCACCCTGATTTAAGACCTGCTCAATCTGCTCGACTATTCCATCGACATCAAGCCTGACATCGGCTAACAACTGTTCCCGATTACCATGCGTGACAAAGGCATCCGGCAATCCCAGCGCCTTGAATTTACCGCCAAACCCATTCGACAACAGATAATCGGCCACCGCCTGCCCGAATCCTCCACGAAGTTGGTTCTCTTCAATTGTGAATATCCCTCTGGCCTGCCGCGCCGCGTCATCAAGCACTTCATAATCAAGCGGCTTCACGAACCGGGCATTGACAACAGCCGTCGACACCCCTTTTTCTTCCAGCACTTTGGCCACCTCGAGCGCCGTGGTGTACATCGTCCCCACGCCCAGCAACACCACATCGGCATCAGTGGTCTCAGCCTCCCATTTACCCCACACGATAGCCTGAATCTCTTCGGTCATGTCGGTGGGCACTATCTCGCGGGGGTAGCGAATCGCCACCGGACCATCCAAATCATGTTCCACCGTATAATGAAGCATCGATCGCAACTCATTGCCGTCTTTCGGCGCGGCCACCACAAGATTGGGGACTGCCGGAAGGTAACTCAGATCAAAGGCTCCATGATGGGTGGGGCCGTCATTTCCGACCAGCCCTCCGCGATCCATGCAGATCACCACCGGTAGTTTCTGAAGAGCGATATCATGAATAACCTGATCGTAGGCCCGCTGCATGAAAGTCGAGTAAATAACCAGATACGGTTTCATCTTTTCGGCAGCGAGACCGGCGGCAAAACAGCCCGCATGGCCCTCGGCAATACCGACATCGAAAAACCTGTCCGGATATTTTTCACTGAAAGGCACCAACCCCGTCCCGGGCGCCATGGCGGCCGTTATGGCAACCACCTTTTTGTCTTTTTCGGCAAGTTCCAGCATCACGTCGCCGAACACCGAGGTATAGGCCGGGCGACCGTCTTTCTTGGGAGCGAATTCACCCGTAACCTTGTCGAATTTTCCCACTCCGTGATACGCCAGAGCATCGCCCTCGGCCGGCTGATAGCCTTTGCCTTTGACGGTGGCGATATGAAGCATGAGCGGACCGGAGAGATTCTTGAGATCCTGAAGCGTTTTCACCAGTAGAGGCACATCGTGACCATCGATCGGCCCGAAATACCTGAAGCCCAATTTCTGAAACAACATCCCCGGCACCAGCAAACCTTTGATGGAATTCTCTATATTCGCGATCGTTTCGCGAATCTTATCGCGTCTTTTGAACCTGCCGGTCAGGTCCCAGACCTCTTTGCGAAGCTTGTTAAACTTTTCGTCGGCCATGATACTCGTCAGATATTTAGAAAGCGCACCGACATTTTTTGAGATTGACCAGGTATTATCATTGAGCACGACCAGAAGATCCTTCTTCAAATGTCCGGCGTTATTGAGCCCCTCAAAAGCCAATCCGCCTGTCAGGGAACCATCGCCTATGACAGAAATGACCTTGAAATCTTTACCGGCGGCGTCACGGGCGGCGGCGAATCCAAGCGCGGCCGATATGGATGTGGAAGCATGCCCGGCTCCGTAATGGTCGTATGGCGACTCGTCCGGTTTGGAAAACCCGGCCAGTCCCTGGTACTGACGAATCGTATGCATGCGGTCTCCCCGGCCCGTAAGAATCTTGTGGCCATAAGTCTGATGGGAAACGTCCCAGATAATTTTATCGGCAGGAAGGTTGAAGACATAGTGAAGCGCCACGGTGAGCTCGACCACGCCGAGACTGGATGCCAGGTGTCCGCCGGTCTTTGAAACGGAGGAAATAATCTCCTGCCGGACTTCCTCGGCAAGCTCCGCGAGCTCTTCTACCGTTAGTTTTTTCGTATCGCTGGGAGTGTGATTGTTCAGAAGACGTTTCATTTTACTGCCATACGGGCTTGGTCAACTCTTTCGTTGAGCTATATAGTTCGCCAGGTGCCTGAGCATGTTGTCATCATATTCGTCAAAAATGCTGACCGCCTTCTCAATTAACGCGGCCGCGTCATCGCGAGCCTGCTGGATACCAACCGCCGATGGGTACGTGGCCTTTTGCTTTTTACTATCGGAACCGGTATTCTTTCCCAACAATTCGCGGTCACCCTCAATATCAAGGATATCATCAATAATCTGGAAAGCAAGACCGATTTTTTCCCCATAGACCGACAGCCTTTCGAGTTTTTCCTCGTCAGCCTTCGCCAGAATA
Source organism: Candidatus Zixiibacteriota bacterium (assembly GCA_040756055.1). Classification (NCBI taxonomy): domain Bacteria; kingdom Pseudomonadati; phylum Candidatus Zixiibacteriota; species Candidatus Zixiibacteriota bacterium. The sequence goes on along the minus strand of JBFLZR010000003.1, from coordinate 87,406 downwards.
GCCCCAATCCTCACGGAGCTTCTAATGAGAGCGCCGGTTTTGCGGCGGTGAATGTCGATAATCTCATCCTGCGAAACCACTCTACCCTCCGCCTCGATATCGGCCATCTGACCGCCCAGCATGCCCGCCGTCCCGATTGCCTGCGCCAATTCCATCACTGCGCGGGTTGAGCCGGTGGCGGCCATCAGGTGAAAAGCGATATCGTGCAGCGCGTCACCGGCCAGCACCGCCGTCGCCTCGCCGAATTTCTTGTGACAGGTCGGCATACCCCGCCGCAGATCATCATCGTCCATACACGGCAAGTCGTCATGAATAAGCGAATACGTATGAACCATCTCCAGCGCCGCCATAGCGTAATGAATACCAAGGTCCTCGCCGTCAAGATCGCCGCTACAGTACTCATATGTCGTGTACGCCAGTATCGGTCTGAGACGCTTGCCGCCCGCCATAACGGAGTACCGCATCGCCCGGTGAAGCGATTCGGGCGGCGCGTCGTCGCCGGGAAGATAGCGATCGAGAAGACTATCCGCCAGCCGACGTACCTTCTCGATATAGACTTTCACATCAGCGGTATCAGCCGGCATCTTCCGCTCCACTTGCGGCGTCGAATTCCTCTTCCACTATCGCCCCGTCTTTTTCGGTGATCATTTTTATCTTCTGGCCGGCTTCCGACAGTTTCTCGTTACAGAAGCGGGCAATCTCGAGTCCTTCGGTGTAGATATCAATGGAGTCTTCGAGAGACTGGTCCCCGGACTCCAGAAGGTCGGTAATCTCCTCCAGGCGGGCCAGCGCCGATTCAAAATCCTTGTACTTCTTTTTCGCTGTCATTGGTCCTCGTTTTTCTCTATTTTCTCCACCTGGCAGACCAAACGTCCGTCGCTGACAATAGCTTCGAGCGCATCGCCCTTCGCGATATTTCTCACGGATTTGATCAATTGATGCTCCGGCAGTTTTCTTGCGACAGCGAACCCGCGAGAGAGAATTCGCAAAGGAGAAAGGTTGTCCAGCCTCGAAACGACTAAAGATAACCGGTTTCTCTGCTTTTCAAAACTGTTTTTTCCCGCCGAGTTTAGCAGCCTGATCAACCCATCGATATACTGCTGCCGCTGGTTAATAAAATCCATCGGCCTTGAAAAAACCGGTCGACCCAAAAGCGCCGCAAGATTAGCGCGAGCGCTATCGACAAGCCCCTTGAGCAATGACGCCTGCTGCCGGACCATATCGTTTACCTTCTGACCATACTCGCGCTTCGACCAGACAGCCAGTTCTGCGGCGGCCGACGGTGTTGGGGCGCGAAGATCCGCGACCAGATCGGAAAGCGTGGTGTCAATTTCATGGCCGACAGCCGAGATCACCGGAATCCGCGATGCGGCAATTGCTCTGACTGTAACCTCGGTGTTGAACGGCCAGAGATCCTCGAGCGAACCACCGCCGCGACCGGTTATTATTAAATCAATATCATCGCGAGCGTTGAAATATTCAATTCCGGCGGCAATAGTTTTCTCGGCGCCATCGCCCTGAACCTGAGCCGGGTAGATAATCAGCTCAATACTGTCGTTGCGGCGACGCGTTATCTGAATAATGTCGCGAATAGCCGCCCCGGTTGGCGATGTTACCACGCCGATCTTCTGAGCGAACCGGGGAATCTCTTTCTTGCGGCTCTCGTCGAACAATCCCTCGGCTAATAGTTTTTCATGAAGCTGCCTGAATGCCAGTTCCAGCTCACCGAGGCCGACCGGAAGCATCTTTCGGCAGTTGAGTTGATAACTTCCCCCCTTTTCATAAACAGTTATGTCACCATATATCATGACCTTCTGGCCGTCCTCGGGTTCGAATTTGAGCGTCGCTCCCGCCGAACGCCAGATAGTAACCCTGATTACGGCTTTATCATCCTTGAGATTAAGATAACGGTGACCGGAGGAATGATGAAGATAACCCGATATCTCACCTTCGACCCAGATATTGAAAAAAGACTCCTCAAGAGTCGTCTTTATCATGCGCGTGACAGCGCTGACTGAATATGGTTTGGGTCTTTCCGCCATGGCCGCAAGATATGCAACACTCTTTGGTGTTCGCAACCTAAATACCCCGCAAGCTTATGATTTGTGAGACAGCTCCGGTTATCCTGATCCCGCCAGGTGCTTCAAAATATTTTCAGCCAGTTTCTTATTGATACCCCTGACTTCGGTCAGTTCTTCAATGGAAGCCTGTTTGATTTTAGCCACCGAACCGAATTTACCGAGAAGAGCCTGCCTTTTGGCCGGACCGACTCCCGCGATATCATCGAGCTGCGACTTTATGGTCCGCTTTGAACGCACCTTGCGCCCGTAGGTTATCGCAAAGCGATGCGCCTCGTCACGAATTTGCTTGAGTAGTATCAACGCTGGAGAAGATTTGTTTATGAGAATCGAGTCGGAGTGCCCCGGCACAAATACCTCTTCAAGTCTCTTAGCCAGGCCGATAACCGGTTGCTGCTCGAAACCGAGATATTTAAGCTCGGCCAGCGCCGATGACAACTGCCCCTTGCCTCCGTCAACAACGACAAGATCCGGCGCAGCACTGCTTTCTTCTTTAACCCGATAGAAATACCGGCCGATAACCTCGCGCATCATCTTGAAATCATCCTGGCCAATCACACCTTTAATCTTGAAATGACGGTACCCGCTTTTTTTGGGTTTGCCGTTCTCGAAATAAACGCACGATCCAACAGCGTCGGTTTCCCCCGTATTGGAAATATCGAAACAAACGATCGTGCGGGGCGAGCGCGACAGTCTGAGTTCGTCCTTGAGACTGGTTACCATCTTGCTCGTTCTATCGGCAAAGCGCTTTTTCTGGATAAGCATTTCATCCAGAAGCAGACGGGCGTTGCGCTCCGCCAGATCCACCAGCCGCATTTTATCTCCTATCAGCGGTGTTATGACCTTGACTTTCCCACCCTTAACATGACGCAACCATTTCTCCAGCAATTCCCGTTCTGATAAATCGCGAGGCAGAAAGACTTCTTCAGGCATATTTGGCTGATGGTTATAATACTGCGTCACGAATGTCTCCAGAATGGCTTCATCGGTCTCCTCCGGTTCACCCGTCAACTGGAAATCCTGCCTGCCGATAAGGACTCCCTCGCGAAGCTGCATCACCACCGCCACCGCATCGCGGTCTTCACGGGCGATAGACACTATGTCCCGGTCGACCAGTTCTCCGACATCGACATGCTGCTTTATCATCACCGATTTGATTGCCTCTATCTGATCGCGAATTTTCGCAGCCTCTTCGTACTCCATATTTTCGCTCGCTCTGGCCATCCTCTCTTCCAGCTTTTTGACGAGCGCCTTGGATTTCCCGGAGAGAACCATTACTACCGATTGCACCAACTCCGCATACTCCTGTTGGGATTGAAATCCCTCACACGGCCCGCCGCATCTGTCGATATGATAGTCAAGGCATACTTTGTGTGTCTTTCCTTTCGGAGCGGGAATAATCAGATTACACGTACGAATCATAAACAGCCGCGAAAGAAATGTGACCGTCTGGCGCATTCCCTTCGAGCTTGTGTACGGACCGAAATAAGTTGCCCCGTCTTTCTCCAGCCGGCGCACGATAAGCAGCCGAGGGAAAGGCTCGTTGGTTATTTTGATATACGGGAAGTGTTTATCGTCCTTCAGCGCCACGTTATAGCGAGGCTTGTGCTCGCGAACGAGATTGGCCTCGAGTATCAACGCCTCCACTTCACTGGCCGTTACCATCAGTTCAAAGTCACTGGCGCGCGATATCATCCGCTCCGTCTTGGCATCGTGCTGATTTCGCGACTGAAAGTAGCTGCGGACCCGGTTGCGAAGATTCTTGGCCTTCCCGATATAAATGATCTTGCCGCGAGCATCCTTAAACAAATAAACACCCGGTAAAAGCGGCAGGTTCTTGAGTTTTAGATTCAAATCCGCCTGTTTCATATTCACTTCTTTTAACTGATTTGGCCGGCTTGGAGTTGCAGAGATCTAATCGAGAATCCGACGAGCTCCGGCGAAACGTTCCGCCCAGTACTTTTCGTTCAGACTGCTGATAATGACACCATTGGAGCTGGAAGCGTGAATGAAACTCTCATCGCCCACGAATATACCTACATGGGAAATCTTACGGCCCTCGGTACGAAAGAACAAGAGATCCCCGTAGTAAAGAAGACTGTACGGTATCTCGCGCCCCGTCTTGAACTGGTCGGCGGCCGTGCGCGGAAGCTCAATCGTTCTGTCGAACTTCTTGAACACCGACTGAGTGAAATGCGAGCAGTCCACCCCCTCCTCGTATTTTGACATCCCCTTGTACGGCTTGCCGAGATAGTCCTGAAGAATCATTCCCAATCTAAGATAATCATTGGTGGTATACTTGCTCTCCAGGGTTTCTTCAATTTGCTGGAGGCGTTCCTCACCCCCCGTGCGATAACGCGGATTGGCAGTGCAGCCCACCAGCAACAGCAGGCTCAGTAATGTGAATAGTTTCATCAGGCCAGCTTCGGATATACTATTCCAAATCTCTTTTTGTAATATATCCGGGCTGAAAAAATTATAGCAACTATAAACAGCAGATATCCCCAGAAAAAGTACCCGGCCAGAAGGGTCAAGAGCAGAATCGGGAGTTTTGAGGCAATTAAGATTGCCTCGTCCCGCCTCAGAATCATAGCCCCGATGATCGTCACCGCGGAAATCATGGAGAGATAGACCAGCTCCACATGCCGCGAGTAATAAGCGATATAAGCCGAGGCCAGCACCAGTATGAGCGCCATAAGCAAAACCACTGTCTGCGGCAAAACCACACCAAGCGTGCGCTTTCCCGCGAGGGCGTCGCCCTTTTTGTCGGGAATGGTGGTAAGCAAATATATCGAGCCAACGGTCAGGGCGAAGTAAAACGGGTTGTCCCATCCCAGAAGTCCCGCGTTGTGAAAATTCATCCCCGGCATAACGGCAATTGAGATCAGAAAGCCAAACCCGATCGCGTTGGCCAAAAGCCCCGAAACCGGCCTGTCCTTCAGACGCAACGGCGGCACCGAATAGATAAACCCCAGAACGAACAGCACCAGGAAAATAGCGAAGGCCAACGGTGACACCAACGCTCCCGTGACCAGGCTGAGAACTGACATCAGAATATACATTTTCATCATGTCAATGTGCTCGAGGATACCGCTTTGCAGAAAGCCTACTTTGCGATTTATCCGGTCGGTCTCGAAATCATAAATCTGATTCACATAGTATGCGGCCGCCGCCGAGAAGCTCAATCCCGCCAACATGACCAGATCGATCCAGTCAAAGCTGTCACCGCTGAGATTATTGTGATATTTAAGCGCGACAAGATAGATTGACCACACCGGAAGGTGCAATAGCGGTCGCGACGCCCATATAATATCAACCAGTTTCACGATACAATTATAAGCAGACGGTAGAAAAACATAAAGGGAGCGGCAAACAGAAGTGAATCGAACCGGTCAAGCACACCACCATGCCCGGGAATGAGCGGCGATGAGTCTTTTATTCCGATCGACCGCTTCCACATCGATTCCACCAGATCACCGACTTGCCCGAATACCGAACATCCTCCGGCGAGAACCAAAACATGGTACCACTCCAGCCTGTTGAATTTCCAGAAATACATTATGACACCGATTAATAGCGCCCCGACAATCCCACCGACAAATCCTTCGACCGTCTTGTTCGGAGACACCCCCGGCGCCAGTTTGTGCTTTCCAATCCATTTACCGAATCCCATGGCGGCCGTATCACCGACCCACAGCACACCGAACAAAAACAAAAGCCAGTCTCCCCCCGCCACCTGAAGATCAGCCAGCTGCGAATACTGATTGCCTAGCAGATAAACATATGGATACAAAAGGCCGATATAAAAGACACCCCACACGAGTCGACTGTGACGGGTGAACAACTCCGCCGGCGGCTCTTTCCCCGTAGCGAATATCATTCCGCTGATAAGAAAAACAACCAGAATGCCCGACACCCCGCTGAATAAAAACTGCACCCAGAACCATGTCGAGGCTGCTTCGTATCGACTCAGGACCAAAAACGCCACCGCCAAAAGTCCGAACCAGAAATAGAAGCTACCGGGACGATGACCTTCGTTTATCAGGAATTCCGAGATGGCCAGAAGCGCGAAAAGCATAACCATCCCGAACAACCATGCTCCCCCTTGGTAACAAATCCAGAGGATTATCGGGATGGTGATGGCCGCGACAATGATTCGTGTTATAAGGTTCTTGCTCATTACTCCGCTTTGGAATCGATTTTCCCGAATCGCCGTTCACGCCGTTGAAAATCGGCCACCGCTTTGAAAAGCTCCTCGCGGCCGAAATCAGGCCAGAGCGTATCTATGATATAAAGCTCGGTATAACTGGTCTGCCACAACAGGAAATTGGAGATGCGCATTTCCCCCGATGTTCTAATCAAAAGATCCGGGTCGGGCATGGCGGCCGTGTACAGGAAATCAGAGAACAGCTCCCCGGTAATATCGGGGATATCGAGTATTCCCGCACGCACGGAATTGGAAATGGCCTTCACGGCATCGAGAATCTCTGTCCGCCCGCCGTAATTGAGAGCCAGAGTCAACACCAGCCCTTTGTTATTTCGCGTCTTCTCAACCGCGTTCTGAAGGACCTTCTGGCGCGTGGCGGGCAAACCGTTTATCCGGCCGATCGTGCGCAACTTAACATCGTTTTTTATCAGGTCATTGAGCTCTTTACGGGTGGTCCGCGTAAGAAGCGACATCAGCGCCGAAACCTCGCTGCGCGGGCGACTCCAGTTTTCCACCGAGAAAGTGTACAGCGTCAGGTACTTGATCCCGACCTCGCTGGCAGCCTTCACCACCTCCCGGACCGCCCGGACCCCCGCTTCGTGTCCGAAAGTGCGCGGCTTGTTGCGAAGCCTCGCCCACCGACCATTACCATCCATAATAATGGCCACATGCGCCGGAATACGCTCCGGCTTGGCCATTATATCGGCCTTTATCTTCTCAACATCGCTTTTCATCGCACTGGAAGTTATACACTCCTGCTGCCATTATCAAGCCCAATTGACACGCCGCCGTCAATGCTCCGCAATATCTTTCAGCGGTATATGGTGATATCCGTTATGCCCGTCTCCGTCCGCAAAAACTCGGTCGAGAATATCCCCCGCCTGGCCGAAACCTCCCAGATTGAGTCAGGGAAAACATACTCATCGCGTGTTACAAAGCGGTATGACTGCGAATAACGTTTATACCTCTCCCGGTTGGGATAGTGAAGATGAAGCCATTTGAGAAAGAACTCCGCCCGGTCGAATACCGCCAGCCCCACCGGACTGGGGTCCTCCGCCGAAAAAGAATCAAATCCGACAGCCATGTCTTCCCCCCCGGTGTCGTTGGGGAAAAAATAAAAATGATAGTCCTTCGTGAAAACATTCACAACATCGACATGGATCGGCCGATGACTGCGTTTCGCGGCCGCAATCGCATGCGCGGAGTCAAGTTGCCCGAAGCTGTAGAAATAATCTGTAACCGATGAATCCGTGCGCACGACCTCGCCATCATCGCCGATATTCATATAATAAGTTCTCGCGCGAAACGAGAAAACGGCTCCCCGCTCGAGCGGATTGCGACTGTCGAACACCGCTCCCGCCCTTTCGCAATAGTAGGAGAGAATCGGATCCACCTGCTGGCCGCCGTCCGTCGCGATAACGAGCGATGACCAGAGCAAAACCGCCAAACTGAGTCCATATAGCCGAAATTTGCTTGACATATTTTCCCCTGTGCCCGTATTATAATTGAGGATGTCAAACCGGCGATGCTGCCATCCCCTGCGGATTGTTGACATCACTCTTAATTGTTTTTTTACATAATATATAAAAGCAAGAAAATAGTCCACCTAATAACAAGCCATCTGAAAGGATGACCATGCTGGTTAGGGATTTAATGAAAGCGCAGACGAAGTCGCTGGTTACGGCTAAAATGTCGACAACCATACCCGACGCCATGCGACTTATGATCGAAAACCGTATCAGCTGCCTTCTTATCACGGAAGGTGAGGGCAGGCTGAAGGGTATCATCAGCGACAAGGACATTTTCAAAGCCTGCCGTGATTACTGCCACGAATTCGCCAACAAAACGATAGCGGATCTGGCAACCACCGATGTCATCGTCGGCGTGGACAACGATGACCTGAACTACATAGCTCACCTGATGACGCAAAATCGGATCCGCCATATCCCCATCGTCGACGGCGAACAACTTGTCGGATTGGTTTCAATCGGAGATGTCGTCAAGGCCCAGATGGATGATATCAGAGTGGAGAACCGCTATCTCAAACAGTACATCGACGGCACCTATCCGGGTTAGCCGTCTGCCGGAGCCGCTCAAGACGAAACACAAACGAAAAAGACCGGGCCACACGCCCGGTCTTTGAAAAATTTCAATCGATTCGACCGACTTATACCTCGAGAACTTCCTTCTCCTTCTTGCTGAGCAGTTCATCGATAGCCTTGATTGATTCGTCAGTCAATTTCTGAACCTCATCGTGAAGATCCGCCTCCTGGTCCTCCGAAATCTCCTTGCTCTTCTGAGCTTTTTTGGCATGCTCATTGGCGTCGCGGCGAATATTGCGAATCGCCACCCTGCCGTCCTCAGCGAGATTCTTGCACTGCTTGACCAGTTCCTTGCGGCGTTCTTCATTGAGGGGCGGTACGGGTATGCGGATCATCTGCCCGTCCACAGCCGGGTTCAGACCAAGATCGGCCTTCTGGATACCTTTGACGATATCGCCGATGACCGTCTTGTCGAAGGGCTGCACGACCAACAGCCGCGGCTCGGGTGCGTTCATGCTGGCTACCTGGTTCAAAGGCATTACCGTCCCGTACGCTTCCACTTTGACCGAGTCGAGAATGTGTACCGACGCCTTGCCGGTGCGAACCGTCCCAAGCTCCTTCTTTACGGCCTCTATAGTCTTGTGCATTCTGTCTTTGGTGTCTTTGATTAATGCGTTTAACATATCTCTTACTCCCTATTTTAAGAACACACGTTACTTACCGATTTAAGATATCAGCGTCCCGACCTGCTCACCCAACACGACCCGGCGAAGATTACCCGGGGTGTTCAAAGCAATAACCCGCACCGGTATGCGATTGTCCTTCAGCAGCGATATGGCCGTTGAGTCGATAACCCTGAGCTCTTTGGTCAACACATCCATATAGGACAACGTCGGGTAGAACTCGGCATCAGGGTGCTTCTTGGGGTCGGCCGAGTAAACACCGTCCACATTCGTGGCCTTGATAAGCACCTCGGCTCCAACCTCCATGGCTCGAAGTGATGCCGCCGTATCGGTCGAGAAATACGGATTGCCTGTGCCTGCGGCGAAAATCACCAGCCGGCCCTTCTCCATGTGCCGCACGGCGCGGCGCCGGATATACACCTCGGCAAAAGCCTCTATCTTCACCGCCGACATAACACGTGTATAAATACCCATTTGCTCGAGAGTATCCATCATAGCCAGCGAATTGATGACTGTGGCCAGCATACCCATGTTGTCGGCCGTGACCCTGTCCATGCCCCGGCCCGACGCGGACAAACCCCGAAAGATATTGCCGCCGCCGACCACGATACCGATTTCAAGGCCCAGCTCTTTTATTTCTTTGACTTGTTTACAGATTGATTCAACGGTGGGGGCGTCAATACCGAAATCCCGGGAGCCCATCAGGGCTTCCCCGGAAATCTTCAGAAGGATTCTCTTATAGACAGGTGAACTACCTTCGGTATCCATAGTTATTCACCAAGACGGAAACGGGCAAACCGACGAACCTGGATATTCTCGCCGAGAGTACCGATCATTCTCTTGACGAACTCATCAACGCTCAGGTCGTTGTCCTTGACGAACGGTTGTTCCAGAAGGACCACCTCGGCATAATATTTTTCGATTTTCCCGTCGACGATTTTATCGACTATCTTTTCCGGCTTTCCTTCGTTGAGCGCCTGGTGACGATAGATCTCGCGCTCTTTTTCTATAAGCTGCGCATCGAGTTCTTCGCGCCTCACGCACAGAGGGCTGGAAGCCGCGATGTGCATGGCGATATCACGGCAGAATGCCTTGAAATCGTCCGTGCGGGCCACGAAATCGGTCTCGCAGTTGATCTCAACCATCACTGCCAGCTTGTCGCCGGTGTGAACGTAGGTGGCGATGACACCCTCGGCCGTCTTGCGACCCTCTTTCGAAGAGGCTTTGGCGATACCCTGCTCGCGCAGATATTCGATCGCTTTCTCAAAATTGCCATCGGTCTTGCCGAGAGCCTTCTTGCAGTCCATCATCCCGGCTCCGGTCTGATCCCGAAGCTCCTTGACCATCTTAGCTGATATTTCCATCGACCTTATCTTTCTTCTACTTCTTCGTTACCGGATTCTTCTTCAGTGGAGCTGGTGTAGGTTTTAAGCTGGACTTCGCGGTCCTGCTCGCTCGCGGCTTCGATTTCCGCCGTCGACACCGAATGCCTGGTTTCAACAGCGGCATCCACCATATGCTTGATAAGCACCCGGATCGATTTTATAGCGTCATCATTGCCGGCAATCGGAAAGTCTATCGGGTCCGGATCGGCATTGGTGTCCACAATACCGATAATCGGGATTTTCAGCTTGGCCGCCTCGGCCACGGCGATCTTCTCTTTCTTGGCGTCGACTACGATAACCAGACCGGGAAGAAAATTCATCTCCTTGATGCCGCCGAGCACCTTGGTCAGCTTCTCGGCTTCATTCTCAATCTGAGCCCGCTCTTTCTTGGTGAACTTCTCCAGCGTACCGTCTTCACGCATACGCTCGATATCCTTGAGCTTCTTGATCGAATTTTTGATCGTGTTGAAGTTGGTCAGCATACCGCCGAGCCATCTCTCCGTCACAAAATACCCGCCGCAACGACGAGCCTCTTCCTCCAGCACTTCCTTGGCCTGTTTCTTTGTGCCGACGAACAAAATCGACCGGCCCCGGCCGACCACCTCACGGACTTTCATCTTGGCCTTTTCCAGCGCATCCAGCGTCTTGTGAAGATCAATGATGTAAATACCATTGCGGGCGCCGAAAATAAACGGCTTCATCTTGGGGTTCCAGCGACGGGTCTGATGACCGAAATGGACGCCGGCCTCAAGCAGTTCTTTGATTTGCGGTGAAATCATCTCTACCTTAAGAATTAACGGTTACACTTTACCCCGGCGTCATCCTTTAACGAACCCGTGATTCCGGGACCATCGAAAAAGTCAGCCGGGACTGCTTATTTCCCCTCAGAAAGGGGATATGCTGCCAATACTAACGCTTCGAGAACTGGAAGCGCTTGCGAGCTTTGGGCTGGCCGTATTTCTTTCTCTCCACCTCGCGAGGATCCCGAGTCAGAAAACCACCCTTGCGCAAAACCCTGTGAAACTCAGGATTGAGCTCCATCAAGGCTCTGGCTATCGCCAGCCTGATCGCGCCCGCCTGACCGGACAAACCGCCGCCCGAAGTAGTGCAGCGAATATCAAGCTTACCCATCATCTCGGTGATCTCCAGAGGACGCTGAGCGTGATTGACCAGCGTCTCACGGGTCAGGTAAGTGGCAATTTGACGGCCATTGACCGTAACTTTCCCCTTACCGGGCTTAAGCTCGACACGTGCAACAGACTCTTTACGGCGACCGGTCGCGGCGAAATTCTGTTCTGTCATACTATCCAATTTATCCGTTCACTTTCAAAGTTTCCGGTTTCTGTGCCTGGTGCGGATGCTCCGAACCGGCGTAAACATGCAGCTTCTTGAACATCTTGCGTCCAAGACGATTCTTCGGAAGCATCCTTCTCACTGCGAGACGAAACGCCTCCTCGGGCTTGCTCTGCATCAAATCATCGAATGTCCGCTCTTTGAGACCGCCCGGGTAGCCCGAATAACGGTAATATCTCAGGTTAGTCGGCTTATTCTTGCCCGACAAACGCACCTGCTTGGCATTGACAACCACGACATGGTCGCCAGTATCGAGATGCGGCGTAAAAATCGGCTTGTTCTTGCCCCTGAGTACTTTGGCAACCTGTACAGCGGCCCGTCCAAGAACAACATCATCAAGATCGATCACCCACCACTTACGCTGGCTCGGATCGATTTTAGGGACAAATGTTTTCATCTCCAACCCTGTTATCCTGTTTTCACTTACAAAAATAGCTTAGAAAGATATAAAACTTTCACCGCTTGTCAACACAAACGTTCCAAAAAACACCAAAATCCGACACCTCAAGGGCTTTTCACCTGAAACCAATCCTGCAATATCATATCGGCTGGCGGCGTATTTTATTTAGTCACAGCAACTTACGACCACAAAAGCAGAATATTTCCGGGGCTCTCCAAATACCCCGTAAAAACATTCTCTCAACAAATGAGGTCCCGAACCCCTGTCCGAATTATCTGACTGGTAAGATATGACGGTCACTTGCCCGATGAAGCAGACTTCAGGCGAGCCCGGCTCTCCACCAGGGTCAGCTTGAATCGGGAGTCAAAACGCCCCCCTCGCGAACAATCACCGCAGGAAGACATGCGAAGCCGCCGCTGACGGGGATATTCCTTGCCGCACCCGGGGCACAGATAAATATAGCGAGGCGGTTTTTGAAGCAGCGGATGTGTCCGGGCTCGAACCGAGGCCCCTATCCGCGCCGCCTCCTTTTTGAAAACACTGTCATGATGGTGATGCCTGATGTGCAGCATCTCATGCTTCAGCGTGTCATTAATCTCTTCGGGAAACAGCTCGTGATACCTCCGGCCCATGCGGATTAGTTTCATCGACGATGAATACGAGCCGGCTGAGGTCATCCGTCCGGAATATTCAATCCGCGATCTCGGCAGCTTACCGTCGAAATACAGCCAGTTGAACATGTCGAATCTTCGATACAACTCAGCCACAGAAGGAAGACCGTTGTCGCCGGCATCAGTCAACTCAGAGGGAATCGAGACGGCCTTCGTAGTATGCTGCCTGATTTTGGCGTGAATCGTTGCGGGCGATGGCGGCGTCAGATCTTCCGGAACGAAAAGATCGTAATTCAGTGCCGCCAGGGCATTCTTTTGTGTTTGAGCACGCGACATGGGCCTCCAGATTTGACCTATTAATGAATATCGGGATTTGCCGAAATCAACTTAAACTTCGACCGACCCCTAAACGGCGTCGTGCCTGCCGCCTTTTTTATTGCCGGAATCCGTTATGTAGTAACTGATAAGCTCATGCGGAGTAACGTCGAAAGCGGGCGAGTACACCTTAATACCCTCCGGAGCTGTCCTGCGACCGAATCCGTGTACTACCTCCGATGCCGAACGCTCCTCAATTACGATATCATCGCCTGTCGCAATGCCATCATCAAAAGTCGATGCCGGCGCCGCCACATAAAACGGCACCCGGTTCTCCCGCGCCAGTACCGCCAGCGAATAAGTTCCGATCTTGTTGGCGGTGTCACCGTTGGCGGCTATCCGATCGGCGCCTACCAGCACGTGCTTCACCTTCCCCTGACGCATGAGCATCCCGGCGGTATTATCGCAGATCAAGGTTACATCGATACTTTCGTGCTTGAGCTCCCAGGTTGTCAGACGCGCCCCCTGAAGAAGAGGGCGGGTTTCATCGGCATATACCTTCACTGCCTTGCCCTGATTGCGACAGGTGTAAATAACCCCCAGTGCCGTGCCGATTCCACCCGTTGCCAAGGCTCCGGCATTGCAGTGCGTAAGAATACTGTCACCGTCAGAAATGAACTCCGCGCCATTCTCGCCAATACGCTTACACATCTCCGCATCCTCGGCGTGAATCGCCCCGGCTTCTTCCCAGAGCATGGCGGCGCTGCCGGCTTCGCCGATATTATCGTCAGCCGCCCTCCTGAGCACTCTGTCAACCGCCCAGGAAAGATTCACCGCGGTGGGCCTCGCGTTTTTGAATTCCAAACCGACCCGGTTTACGAAGCCAAGGTCGTATATCTTCGCCCTCTCGATTGCCACCGCGATACCGTATGCCGCCGCGATGCCTATCGCCGGAGCGCCGCGAATCTCCAAACGCTTAATAGCCCTGATTATCTCGAAATAATCATCGGATTCTTTGTAATCCAGAACCATCGGTAGCTGCGTCTGGTCGATCCACCGAAGTCTGCCGTCAATTCTCTCAAGCGATTTTACCACGATGCTACTCACCCATAATTTGCAGTATCACCCGCCTGTGGCGGGCGCGATTGTCGAACTCACAAAACACTATCTGCTGCCCGGTACCCAAAAGCAGCTTGCCGCCGTCGAACGGAACCGTCATATCACAGCCAATCATGGCCGACCGAAGATGCGAAAAGCCGTTGCCGTCACCCCAGGTTTCATCATGGCTGTAACTGCGGTCCGACGGTACCAACTTCTCCATCAACTGTGGCAGGTCCCTCAAAAGTCCCGGTTCGTACTCTATGGTCGTAATGCCCGTTGTCGAGCCCGGAGCAAAGACTGTCACCGTACCCGCCGTGATACCGGACTTCCCCACGACCGACTGAATCTCGGCCGTCATGTTGACAATATCCCCCGGTCCCTTCGTATTGAACTCAATATACTCCGTCTTAACCATCATCAAGGCGCCTGGCTATCCGGGCTCTGTTTATATACAAACCGTTTTACCTTTTTGGAAGAAGTCTTTTCAAGTTCCTCCAGTTGTATCTTCAGGTCAGTGATACGCTTGTAATCGGCAATGGAACGATGCACCTTCTCCACTTCCTCGTTAATAACTTGTTCGACCTTGCCCATATCGGGCTTGGCGGGATCCAGCCCGAAATCGACCTTGAATTGCTCCAGATCCGGCACTATGATCGCGCAGATATCCTCTCCCTGTTTATCCTTTTTGCGGCGGCCAAACACCACCGTCTCCAGTATATAAGCCGATTCAAGCAGTTTCTCCTCTATCTGCTCCGGATAGATATTCTTGCCCGCCGCCGATACAATCAGGTTCTTCTTCCGGCCGGTAATCCACAGGTGACCGTCTTTCAGTCTGCCCAGGTCACCCGTATGCAACCAGCCGCCCCGGATCAACTCGGCCGTCTCCTTCGGACGACCCCGATAACCGGCGGTTACGCTCTCTCCCCTGACAATGATTTCACCGATTCCCTTTTCATCGGGCTCGAAGATCTTTACTTCGAGATTATGAAGCGGCGGGCCTACCGACGCGAACTTGCTATCATCGGGCTTATTGACCGAAATAACCGGCGAGCACTCCGTCATACCATAACCCTGCTGTAAATCGAGGCCGAGCATATTGAAGAAGCGATTGATGTTCGGCGGAAGGGCCGCTCCTCCCGAGACAAACATCCTCATCCTGGTCATCTGGGCGCGCCTTCTCAGGCCCCGAAACAAAAACTTCCCCCACTTAAACCCCATCATCCATCCCAGTCTGGACAGGGCGAAGAATATCTCAAAGAGAATTCGCCTCACAAGCGAAGCCGATTGAATCTTGCGACGAATCGAGTGGTGCATTTTCTCATACAAAAGCGGCACACCGCACATAACCGTGACGCCGTTGCCGGCGATATCCTCAAGTATCTCCTTTGATTTGAGCGACCGAGCGTAGACGATGGTCGAACCTGAAAAGAGCGGCGTCAGAAATCCGCAGGTTGCCTCAAAGGTGTGGTGCAGCGGCAGAACTGACAGGAAAGTATCATTTTGACCAAAGGGCAAACACGGCCGAATCCCCTCGAAATTCGCAAGCATATTGCGGTGAGTAAGCTCCACCGCCTTCGGTTCACCGGTTGTTCCCGAGGTATATATAAGCGCCGCGACTTCGCTGGCAGGACGGTCTTTACGGGGATTCTCCGAAGAAAACAGATTCTGCCAGCCATTGTGAGGGTCATCGAAGGAATATATGGTCGTATCGGGATGTTCCCTGGAGAGAATCGGGTGGAACCTGCCCGATGTAAACACCACTTTCAGACGGGCATGCCTGATGACGTATGACATCTCCGATGGCTTCAGGTTGGCGTCGATCGGCACTACTGTTTTGCCGGCGGCGGTAATGGCCAGGTATGTCATGCACCATTCGGGCCGATTTTCCGCCAGCAGACCAATCTCAGAGCAGTCGGCAAGCGCGTCAGAACCAAGACCATTGGCAAGCTGCTTGATTATTTCGTGTGATTCAAGATAGGTATATTGCCTGCCCCGCCCACCATCGGCCTTAAAGGCTATCTGACCGGGAAGTCTTGCGGCAGTCTTTTCAAACGCCTCGAACAGAGTCTCGGCCACTCTGACTGTCTGATTTACAGTATTCAGCATACCTGCAATGTAAAACGTACCAAAACCGTCAGCAAAGAGAAAATTAGGCTGATTCGAGTGCAATAGAAAAGCCGCCGGTCACCCGGCGGCTTCATGTTATTTACATAACTATGAGTTTCTACTCAACCGTTACTGTCTTCGTCAGAACAATACCGCCCCGCGGGTCGGTATCGGTAACTGTAATTGTAACTGTACCAGCCGCTCCAGGGGCTGTCCAGGTCAGGCCTGAGCATTCGCCGTACTCGTTAGTCTCACAGGTGCCTGTGCCGATGCTTCCAGCTGAGGCCGTAAGGACCAGTGTATGATCTCCGAGCGGATTACCCGCACGGTCAGCAATCTTCACATCGAAGCTTAGCTGAGCACCCTGGGCAGCTGTCTCCTCGCCGGAGATCTCGCAGTTGGCGCTATATGCGTTTCCTGAGTGAAGCGTGACGGTGAACAGGGTTGCGAACGCCAAATCGTCTTCGGCCTTCACTCCTACGGCTTTGACAATTCCGTCGTCATTGCCGCCGGTTAACGAGAAATCCTGTTTAAGGGCGCCGGCGGACGTCACTTTCACCCAATCCAGAGATGCATTCCAGCCGTCTCTTAATTCTGCCGCCTCAACATCAATGGCAGACTCGTCAAAGTCAAACACGACTTCGGTCATGTCCACAACATAATTGAAATTGATGTCTTCGGCCGAAATACCGACAAGTTCGTAATCCTCTCCGTCGGCATTGATATCAACGGAAGCGGTAGATGTATAAAAGTATACGATAGGGCTCGAATTAATAAACATAACCGAGTCACGGACTGTGCCGCCGGCCGTCTCTGCAAATACCCACACTTTTCCGTCAGCTGTAGGTACAGTGGTACCTGAAATCCACTCTGTCCCCGTAACACCTTCATGGTCTACCGTTCTCGCCTCATAGGAAACCATTGTGCCTTCATCGCACGAGAAGTAAACGACCGTAGAGTCGACCACAGGATTCAGGAACGTATCGGACACGACCGCCGTAACTCCCATCCTTTCGTTCAGTGTATTCCACCACTGCACGTTGAAGGTATCCACACCAACATCGATATACTTGGGCGGACCGGATGATACCATGATCTGTGTAGCGTTAGAAAGAATCGTATCGGCAAAAGCGCGGACCCTTATCGTACCGGAAACTGTACCGGAGTGAATCGGGACACTGGCTATACCTTGACTGTTCGTTAGCGCGGTCGCTTCGGAGGCAGTCGGGTCAGTTCCGAGGAACTCGCCGCCATCGGGACCGTCAAGAATCATAAACGTAATCGCCATTCCCTCTGGAACCGAATTTCCGTTTACATCATAACCGGTAGCGTAAAGGTTGGCTGTCTCGATACCGCCGCAGGCCTTTACCTGAAGATTAATCACTTCGGCTGCCAGGAAGATCGAATGCAGCTCGGTGTTCGGATTGAGCTGAATCGAAGCATCGTCACTGCCGATGACACCGCCGTCGTCAACCGTGGCCTTGATATAATACGTTCCGGTTACATTGCCGGCTGTGAAATCTACCGAAGCGGTCCCAATACCGCCACCGGTATAGGCCACCGAAGGAATAATCCCCGCGGCGTCCCACGTGTCGTTGTCGTTGGCATCATAAATCAACGTATCGATTCCAGATGACCAGTAGCCGTTGCCGTCGATATCGTCGAATTTTTCACCCGCGCAGAGCTTCACCAGAGTCGAATCGGCAGCCGGGTTCATGTTGGCATCACGAACCACCACGGTCACGTGAGCCTCATCGGTTCCGTTAGCGATAATCACCTGAGGCGACACACTCACATCAACCGTACCACTTCCCGTGGTTCCCTCCTCGGTAATTGTCACCCCTACGTTGGCGGTCAAAGACGTTCCGCTGGCGCTGACGGTAATCACCGCCGAACCTGCGATCGCGCCTGTGAACATGACCGCGGCAGAACCGTCCGCGGCGGTCGTCCGGGTGGTGGCCGAAAGAGTTCCCGCGGTCGACGGCGACACCGAGAACGTAACTTCCTGACCCTCAACACCGGTCGTGCCGGTCTCCACGATAACTTCAATAACCGTATAGGATCCGACGGCTATCGACACCGGCGTGGCCGATATCGACATCGTCGTTTCCTCGGTAACATCGTCACTGGAACTCCCTGACGATTCACACCCTGCCAGAAACAAACCAAAGATCGCGATTGTCAACGCTGCAGCAGAGTACCATAACAATGATTTCTGCTTAAACATAACTGACTGCTCCCATAATTGAATTATAGCTGTTTATCATAATTTGCGGATTAAGACCCTTGTTTAGATTATCGGAAAAACTCCCCCGGCGTTTAGAAGCAAAAAACCCTCCCTTGCAAAAAGAGAGGGTTTTTGCCTGCTGAATCTGTCCGGAATTAGCCTTCCATTGCGAGGTTTTCGTCAACAATGGTAGGCGTTACGAAAATGATCAAATCTCTGCTCTCAGTACGCTTGTTCGTGTATTTGAAAAGCCGTCCGATGAGCGGAATATCCTTCAAAATCGGCACGCCAATCTCGGTTTCCACTTCATCTTCCGTGGTCAAACCGCCGATAACAGCCGTCTGACCGTTATTAACGATAACGTTCGTCTTGGCGTTACTGGTGTTGATAATCACGCCGTTCGGGTCAAACTGGTAGGTCGAACGCTCGGGAGACAGCTCCATGAGAATCTGGTCCTCAGCGGTCAGGTGCGGCGTCACCAGCAATATGGTACCGACCTCTTCAAACTTAATAACCACGTTACCGGCTTCGTCAAACTGCTTCACCGGGATCTTCTGACCCATCTGAATCTTGGCTTGCTTGTTGTCTATCGTGGTAATCTCCGGATGGGCTATGATCCGGCCCTTATCCGACTGCACGATAGCGTCAACAACAGCCTGGGCCGACCAGCCGTGTTGAAGCGCCGTCACCCGGTACTTCAGAGCGTTATCGGTGGTACGGTCGGTGTTAATGTCGACACTCTGCGGATATTCACGACCCGACTCGGTCGTGTAAGTACCCGAGGCTCCCCAGTCTATGCCCAGCTCCTGGGCATCTTCGGTGAAGATCTCCAGAAGCCTGGCGGAAATCTTAATCTGCTTGGCAGGTTTATCCAGCTCGGCGATATAGTTCATGACGTTCTCGATATTCGAAGGAACTTCCTGCAGAATTATCGAGTTGGAACGCGGATCGCTCGAAGCCGTGCCTCTCTCCGTCATCAGCGACTTCACCGCCGCAACGACATCGTCCGAGGTAGAGTTGGCTATCTTGACAATCCTGGTCTCCAGCTTGGCCAGTTCCATCGTCTCGCGACGGTGCTTTTCCATCTCGGTAACTTCCTTGCGATACTGTTCCGCCGGAAGCACCCGGATATAACCGTCTTCCTCGTCCACTACGGCCAGATCATAGGTCCGCCCGATAATGTCCATGGCGCTGCGCCATTTAACGTCTTTCAACTTAATCGTGACAGTACCGTCGACCTCCGGCGCGATAACCACGTTAACGCCGCCGTAGTCGGCAAGGAAAGTCAGCACCGACTTGATATCGGCCGACTGAAACTGTAGGTTCTTGATTGGCACCGACGGATCAGCCTGTTCCTGGGCCGCCGTCTGGCTCATGAAGGCAACCGCAATAAGCAGCAGCAACGGAACCCACACTAATGATTTGATCATTTTCCCGAACATCTTATGCACCTGCCTTTCATTAACTTTCAAGATTGAGGGCTACCGTCCGACTCCAACCGTACTCGAATATCTGGAAATAGACCCGGTCGGATTCTACACGAAGAACATATCCCTTCTGAACCTTATCACCGGTCTTGAGGATATATCCATAGCCGTCTTTATCTTCAAATAGCGCCCGGTTATCCGTGGAGCCGGCTTCAATGACACCGACCAGCTTGAGACCTTCCACATTCGGGACCTGTCTCTCAACCGGGTTATCATAAGTTTTCGATTCATCGAGCAACGTCGCGAAAGGATCACGATGATTGGAGCCCTTGTACTTGATAACCAGCCTCTGAGGGAACTCCGCCACCAGCGTACCCTTGACCTTTTTGGATTCGGCGACAGTACGGCGGAATCGCGAGGTCGATTTCTTGGCGGCGCCGCCATCGTCGGCAACCTGATTGCCCTCCACGTTCTGCTCGGGTTGCTTCGCGGCCACAGACTCACTCTCGGGCTTGCTTTGCTGTGCCTGTACCGGCGCCTGAGGAGTCGAAGGCTTTTCGGCCACCTTCTCGGCCTGATTGACCACCGGCTTTTCGGCGGGCTTCACCGGAGCCGTTTCGGCAGCCGGCTTGGGCTCCTGCTTCTCGACCGATGCCACTACCAGCGGCTTCTCAACCGGCTTCTCGGCAACCTTCTTCTCGGCAACTGCCGGTTTGGCCTGCTCTTCGACAGCAACATCGGCAAACGGACCATACAGAGAATTCGCCTGCGAAAGCTTGGGAGGATCCTTTACAACCTTCTTCGGGGCGGGCTTTTCCGGCTCCGGCTTGCCGGCCAACTGCTGGGTTTCGACCACCGGCTTGGCGACAGGTTGCTCACTGTTTTTCTCGACCTTGACCGCGCCATTCGGTTTCGACTCCAGGCTGGACAAACGATCGTTGTCGATCGATTTATTCAGTTCTTCAACCGATTTCTTGACCGGCTCCGGCTCAGCTTCCACCTCCGCCACCTGCACCTCAGATGCAAGAGTCGTAGCGGGAGCCTTGTCCTTTCTCAAGGAGCTTGCCGTGGACCACGGCGCGAATGAGCGCTGGCTCTTGTCGGCAAAGAACAACATTATACTCTTATTGTCCGAATCGACCCGGTACACCTGTTCGCTTTCCATATCAAAGACGATTCTCACTATCGCCTCCGGCTGAACGGCGTACTGACTCGACCGAATCGATAAAACCGGGCAAGCCGGAAGTGACATGAAATTGTAGGAACCCATATTATGAGTAGCCGACAATACATCCACTATCACCCGGAATGGTTTTCCGTCCTTGGCCTCCTCGGTCTGATGCGTGAAGCGAACCGCTCCGTCTACATTAATAGTAGCAACGGTGGAGCCCGCAGCATAGCTCAGCTGCACGTCGGTCACTTCAGAGGCAAACACCTGCCCGACCATCAAAAGCGCCGGGACAAGGACGACAAGGGTAAGTATTCTCTTCATTTTGCCATGACCTCCTATATGACCAGCTCCTTGAGCCGTTCGTCCTCTTTCACAAAGTAGGTGGAAAGCTTGAACTGCGCCGTGATTGTCTCACGCTTCTTGAGCTCATTCAATCCACCCTTGTCTTTTGCCTTGTCCTTCGATATGGAGATATCAACCGCGTTAATCTTGATCCCGGATATATTGGCTATGAACGGAAAATTCGCCACATAGCTTATAAATGTACCGAAATCATGATACGTACCGGTCATCTCGATGTCGAATGAGGCTATATTGTAAAATTCCTCGCCCGCTATCGGCAGAGGCTGAACCCGTGTAATTCGCGTTCCGGTGATCGACGATGCCGTGTGAAGTTGTACCAGAAAAGACGGAATCTGCTTCACTTCGGGCAGCAACTGCTCGATCTCCTGATACCTCTCGACCAGTTGCTCATATTCAATCTTGAGAGCATCGAGAGACTTGGCCTTGAGCTCGACATTGCGCAGGTTCGTCGTAATAGTCTCGAATTCCTGACTCTTTAACTCCAGCTGGCTGTCGATATCCTTATAGATCCGGCTATACCAGAAATAGACGACAATAAAGAAAGCCAGGACTCCCAGCGCTATTTTCTGCGTTTTTGAATCTTTTAAATCCATAACACTCTTCCTAGTTTAAGCTCTTGTGGCTGGTTTCGGAGTCTTCGGCCACATCTCCATCACCCTCGGACGCGATCAGACCGCGAAGCTGCTCGTCCGAGAGATAGTGGATATTGAAGCTCAGCACGAAATTATAGGCCTTATTATCATCTATATTAACTTCATTGGTCGTGACCAGTTCGACCTCATCAAAATAGTCCGACCGCATCATCTTGATCATAAATGACGCCAGGGCATTCAGCGTGAAGGCATACCCCTCAACCTCGCCGCTCTGAATGCTGGGATTCGACGGCGTTACGGCCTTCTCGTCCTTGGCCTCCGCTGGCGCGCCCTTTTTACTCTTGCCGGCGTCCTTATCATCCTCAGGGCGCTTCTCTTGGAATCTCGCCAACCAGACGAATTCCGGAACATTGCCGGCAACATCCTCGAGGATACTCACCCACGACGATCTATGACTGTCGAGACGCTCAACCGCCTTCATACGATTGGTGATCTTGGCCTTGACATCATTCAGACCGTCAACCAGCTTGATATCCTTCTGAAGCATCGCCTCTTTCTGACGGGCCTTTTCGATCTTGTCCGATAGCGAGCCCAGTTTGGCCTTCTGCACAAACGTTATCACGACCAGCGTCAGAATGATACCGGCGGCGGCGCCGACACCGTAGAAACCGGCCTTACCCAGTGAGAAGTCAAACGACTTCTTCTGGTAATCTTTCGGAAGTAGATTTATTTCTATCATAAGGCTCTTACCTCACCTTCCGCATTGCTAATCCAACCGAAACCGTCAAAAGCGGCGCTATCTTTTCCGGCTGGAGATACTGGAACAATTCCGGATCGTAATCCACGTTACGCAGCGGGTTGGCGATTTCCAGAGGTATGTTCAGCTTGGACTGGAGAAACTCCGGAAGATAAGGCACCAGCGAACCGCCGCCCGATAGAATGATCCAATCTATGTTGTCCACCTTGGCCTGGGACTTGAAGTACGAAAAAGCCAACTCGATTCCCGAAATCAACTCATCGGTGGATGATATAATTGTCGCCTTGAGCATATCCTCATCGATGGAATCCTTCATGTCACCCTTGATGGCCTTGGCCGTCAGTTCGGGGTTCAACCGGAATTCCTTCTGGATGGCATTGTATATTTCCCGGGTGCCGGCCGACACGTCGCGCGTGGCCTGGAAAAACCCGTCCTGAAGATAGGTGATATTGGTTACGTCATGGCCGATATTGACCAGCGCCGTCAACCTGGTCGGGTCGACCTCGTAGTTCTCGGCATAGGCGTTGTAGATCGCCAGAGCGTCATCATCGACCACCACCGGACGTAAACCACAGTCTTCAATCAGTTCGAGATACATTCTTAAGTACTCTTTGCGGGCCGCGACCAGCAGCACATCCATCTTGTTGGACTCATCGTCGGTCTTTACGACATGGTAATCCAGCGAGACATCGTCAATGTCAAACGGAGCACGCTGCTCGGTTTCGAAAAGGATGGCCTGCTCGGCCTCGGCACCCGACTTCTTGTCGATGTTGAATCGATCCGTGATTACGCTGTGACCGGAGATTGAGACGACAACATCCTTTATCTTGGGGTCGGTCTGATCGATTAGCGACTGGACATTGAATATGACCGCTTCGCGATCCCGAATTTCATCGGCTACGATCGCTTCGGGCGGCAATTCGCGAATACCGATAGCAGACACGGCATAACCCGACTTCGTATGATCGAGCTTGACCAGCTTTATCGAATTCGCTCCAATATCGAGACCAACCGTACTCTTTTTTCCGCGAGATAACAGCATATGAGTCATTCTCTTTATTTATGAGTTATTTTGTTCTTACGTTTATTATCGTCATATTAATCTGCCAGTTAACACCATCCGGGAAAAAACCCGGCTACGTATTGGCGGCTGTCACAATCCGGTTGAGCCAATCAATCGCTTAGTTACTTATCGGAACTTTAGCCCCTGGCCTTTATCGAAAACTTTTGCCTCCCTAACTTCTTGACCTGCAAAGAGAAACCCCTCCCGAAGGAGGGGTTGCCACAAAGAAGTTATCAGCTTGCTAAGCCACTAGAAAATAATGGTTTCCGTTTTCACCCGCCCCGTCGAGGCCAAAAGTGATATCTGCGCTAACCCCACAAAATCCTCGGTCACCGCCAGCGGGAAAATTGCCCCGCCGGTGCTCGAAGATCCATTCGGGCTAAAAACCGCTGCATCATTGAGAAGCGAAGAACTCAGCCATATCATATCCGGCGTAAGCGTATCAACCTTCAGAACCGAATCGAGCCCGTCCTCGTAGCGGTCATTGAGCGCCCCTGAACCATCGTGTTTGCGAAACTGGACTACCCTGATATCATACGGATCAAAATAAACCCCGTACAACTCCTTCTCCGTAATCGCCCTCGAACGGGCCATCCTCAAGGCCGAGACAATATCCCGGTTACGGGAATTGAACTCCATCCGCTCATAGGCGGTCGCGAATCGCGGCACGGCCATTGAGGCCACTATACCGATTATCACCACGCCAACCATTATCTCCATCAGTGTTATGCCGCGATTGGATAAAATTGACTTTCTCATAATGTTCACCATCCACTCTTTTCGATTTTACTCTACCCGCCTAAAAACCGCAGTCCGGCGGGATTTTTCCCTTAATCTATCGCCCAGTCATTAAAGTACCGTTCAGCTTAACTCACCAAAGACTAAAGCACATCCCATACCCATCCGCCGCCATACCGAAACTTACCCGAACGCAACAGGTACCCCATTACAAACTAACAACTTGACCAGCGCCTCCCGAACTCCGTGGCCGTCAGATCCAGCCGCTATACCGGCGGCGGTTTTTGAAAAGTATGGGGACAACCCCACACTGTCTGGAGATTTTCAATGAAGCTAAAAATTCGGGCCGATTGCCGCCAGGCATCCCCGCGGCACCAATAAAAGAAGACCCATCCCCCGGCAGAGAGATGGGTCATCTCAGTAACTGCGAAACCTAAATGGTAAACTTGCCGTTTCTATAAATCACTTTCCCATCGGCCGTGATCTGAGAATTCTTCTTCAGGTTGCAGACCATGTCCCAGTGAAGACTGCTCTTGTTTTTGCTTCCGGACTCGGAAAAACCGTGTCCTACGGCCGTATGACAGGTCCCGCCAATCTTCTCATCGAAAAGAGTGTTCCGCGAGAAGCGCTTGATTTCATAATTGGTCCCGATCGCAACCTCGCCCAAAATCCGCGAACCTTTGTCCATATTGAGCATGTCGGTCAGAAATTGCAGATTCTTCGCCGCCGACTCCCTGACCACTTTGCCCTTCTTGAATTCCAGCCTCACATCCTCGACCTCGCGTCCCGCGTATACCGCCGGATAGGTAAATCGAATAACACCCTCGGTGGAGTCTTCGATGGGTGAGGTGAATATCTCGCCATCGGGGAAATTCTCGGTCCCGGCGCAATTGACCCACTTGCGCCCCTTCACCCGCAACTTGAGATCGGTGTCCGGCGCCTCAATGTGAAGCCTGTCGACACGATTGAGAATCTTTATCAGCCTCGCCTGTTCCCTGTGAACCTTCTGCCAATGTTTGACCGGGTCGGCGGCATCGAGATGACCGGCCCTGTAAACAAACTCTTCATAGTCGCGCAACGACATCTCAGCGTCCTGAGCGTCGGCCAGCGTGGGAAACTGCGTCCCCACCCATTTAACCTGTCCCTGCGACATTCTCTTGATTATTCGATCCTTGAGCGGTCTCTGGTATTTGGCCACTCGAGCCTGCTTTTTGGAATCAGCCGCCGAGAGATACCGGGTATTCTCGCTCCCCCAGACATGGATATAGGCATCCATCTTGTTAACCTCGGTGCGGACTATCGGGGAGAGATATCTTAGCTGTTCCTCGCCGGCATACTTCAGGAACGCCTCTTCATTGTCGGGTATAAGAAGGCGCACGAAGGGGTGTGCGCCAATGCGCACCGCTTCAGCGAACATGGCCTTCAGCAGCGGAAGGGTTACTACCTCTCCCTGTATTTTTACCAATTGCCCCTTTTTCAGCTTCAGCGAGTAATGCAAAAGTACTTTCGCCAGCTTGTCTATCCGTTGATCCATCTGCCCCTTAACCTTTCTGCCATAAATCGATTTTGTTAAACCTGTTTCGCCGCGACTTATATCGCGCCTTCCATCTTTAGCAATTGTGTTTTCATCGCCAGACCGCCGCCGTACCCGCCCAGACCGCTCGAAGCCACCACCCGATGGCACGGAATGACGAGTGGAAGATTGTTACGGGCATTCGCGCTTCCAACCGCGCGGGCAGCCTTCGGGGCGCCGAGCGCCCTGGCAATCTCGCCGTACGATGACGTCTTTCCGTACGGAATACTCGCCACTTTCTTAAGCGCCTTCTTCTGAAACTCGGTTCCCTGGATATCCAGCTTGAGCGTAAAATGCTTCAGCTTCCCGCCAAGGTATTGCCTCACCTGTTTCTCAGTTTCCCGGTTGGTCGCGCCCCCTTCATTGACCTCATAGCCTTTGAAATATCGACGAACCCTCGCCCTGAACAGCCTCTCGGACTCGCCCGGCAGTGATAGGACAGCCAGGCCCTTGTCGGTAGCGGCTGTCCGAATAGTGCCCAGACCCGTCTTGAATGAATGCACATATATCCGCTTCATATAGCCTCCTTTTGAAGTCTGTTTAGTATCCCCGGAACGTCTGCTATGGACTCCACGAAGAAGTCCGGCTTGGATTTTAGAAGTCTCTCGGTACCGCCGTATGGTGAGTTGACAGCCACCGAAGTCATCGGCACCATCCTTGCGGCTTCAATATCGTTTATGGTGTCTCCTACCACTACCGTCTCATCCGGATTGGCCGATAGACGTTTTAGGGTCAGCAGAAGAATCTCCGGGTGCGGTTTGACGTGAGTGACCTCATCCCCGCCTGCGTAGGCGCTGATCAGGTCCTTCCAGTTGAATTTATCGATTATGCCCTGAATGTGCCGTTTGATCTTTGTCGAAGCGATGGCCAGACGGTAACCGCGTGCGGCCAGATCGCGAAGCGTATCTTCAACGCCCGGCAGCACCACCGTCGATGACACCACCGTCTCAGCCGCCTTCGTCTGAAAGTGTCGGTGAAGTTCTTCATAGGGGACATCCGTAAACGATGGGTACATCAGACGCAGGGAATAGCCTATGAACGGTTTTATGTCATCCGCCGTTCGTTCCGGCTGACCCATCTGCCTGAGGGAATAATTGACCGCCGCCACCACCCCATCCGAAGAATCTATCAAGGTACCGTCAAGGTCGAAAATGATATATTTAACCCGCATCAGATTACTTTACTAACCTCCCCTACTACATCCGTAAGAGGTACCATATATACGGTATCTACCCGTCCAAGGTTCAAGGTCGCGACCAAAATAGAGTAACTCGACACATATGTCAATTGGCAATCACCCTGAAGCACCATCCCGTGAGCCGGCTCCCTGAAATCCGGCAGACCGTTCACCACCAGCACGCCATCAGCCATCTCAACCTCTTCGGTGGGCAGACCCAGAACGATCCCGTTAAGTTTGCCCCCGTCGGCCCCACGGAACCGGACTATATCGTAGCGCTCGGGAAGCGCGTACAAAACCGGCTTGCGCAAAAAGACGAAATCGACCGAGTACGCCAGACGGCTCGCCTTCAAAAGCGCCCCTTCCGAATGGATAGGACTGAGACTGGTGTCTTTCAAAACGAAGACATCCGGAAAGTTCTGCAAACCGAAATTGACAGGCGCGCTCGGCGACAACAACTGATAGGCAATCCCCACCGCCAGAAATATGACTGCCGATTTCTTCCCCGGTTTAAGCTTGTCGCGTTTTACCCCCACCGCCCGCACCAGATCGATAAACGTAAATAGATAAAAGAGTATTGGGAGCGCCATCATCAACAGCCAAACCCACAGCGACACAGAGAGAAAAAAGGAAACGAAAAACAAAAGAGAAGCGATGAGCATTATCAGAAAGACGAATATCCCGAACAAATACTCGCGCCAGTAAATATGCCCCAGCCCGGGCAACAAAAGATTCAAAATGATCGCAAATAACTTCGAACGTCTAAACATGATAAGCACCATGACGCGGATTGTGCGCACATTTTGAACATTTACCCGGCGCCAATGTTTTATAGTATGGTGATATGAACACGGTAAATCAAGTTGAAATGAGATTCACAATTTGCCGGCCAAAATCCTGCAACCATGCCCTGCCCGAAGTGAGCTGTGGCCGCTTAAGCCGAAAGGATTCATCGGGTTAATATATATTCAATCGACGGGCAACATATTTGCAACAGAAGGGTTTGGTAAGCGTATAATTAACAAACAGATACGATATAAACACAGGATGTAGTCAAACTTGACAACAAAGATTATGTTCGTACCTTGCAAAACGGAATTTTAATATAAACGGAGGATTTATGGTTCGCTATTCGCTGCAGTTATTCGGCATAACGGTATTTGCTCTGGCACTCATATGGGTGGTCGGTTCGGGTGAAGCAGTACAAACCTCCAAAGTCAATGCAGAGCCGGTCCTCTGGGCTGACACTGTCCACATTAATACCGAAGAACCTGTTCAGCCTGAGCAAACAGATCAGTCCGATCGCGACACATTTCTCAGCGATGTTAAAAAGCTGACTCAGACTGCTTTCAATATTCGCAACCAGTACATGGAAGAGGTCGACACCAAGGAAATCATCAAAGCCGGTATTGTCGGCATGCTCGAGGACCTCGATCGCTTTTCGGTTCTGATGGAAAAATCCTCCTATGACGCACTCATGGAATCAACCCACGGCAAGTACGAAGGTCTCGGAATGCAGATCGATGGTCGCGGCGACCGAATCGTCATCATTACCCCTATCGAAGGCACGCCCGCATACCGCCGTGGACTGCGCGCCGGCGACGTTATATATGAGATCGATGGTGTCTCCACCGAAGGTATGAGTTCGTCCGATGCTTCCGCCATGATGCGCGGCAAAGCGGGAACCAGTGTCGTTCTCATGATCCAGAGAGCCGGAATAAAAGACCTCATGGAATTCGAAATCGAACGCGCCATCATCGAACTGAAATCCGTGAACTACTATGGCGTCATCCCCGGCACCAACATCGGGTATGTTCGTCTGTCGCGGTTTGCCGAGGAGACCAGCCACGAGCTGCGCGAGGCTGTCACCGCCCTTAACGAACAAAATGTCGGATCTCTGATTTTCGACCTTCGGGGCAACGGCGGCGGCCTTCTCGACCAGGCCAAAGAAACCGCCGAGCTCTTTCTTGAGCGCGGACGCGAGATTGTCTATACCAAAGGACGCTTCGAAAGCAGCGAGCGTCACTATTACTCCGATCGCGCCCCTATATTCACCCCCGACAAACCGCTGGTCATTCTCGCTGACGAAGGCACCGCCTCGGCTTCTGAAATCGTTGCCGGCGCCATCCAGGACTGGGACCGCGGGCTGATCGTGGGAGCCAATACCTACGGCAAGGGACTCGTCCAGCAGATTTTCAACATTTCCAACGACGGTTCCATGGCCCTCAAGCTGACAACCGCGAAATATTACGTACCGTCCGGACGATGCATCCAGAAAGCCGACAAGCAGGGCAAAAATTTCGATGATCATCCCGATATGCTCGAAGACGACTCAGCCGAAACCTCGGACACCATGACTGTCTCGGAGAAAGAAATCTATTACACCAACGGCGGAAGGGTCGTCTATGGCGGCGGCGGTATCGTTCCGGATATCGAAGTCGAGCGCGAAACCTGGAAACCCATCGAAATCAACCTGGAACGCAAATCGCTCTTCTTTGACTTCGCCGTCAAATATGTCTCCGAACACCCCGATGTCAAACCGGACTTCGTGGTGACCGATGATATCGTCAGCCAGTTCCGCCGGTTCATCAAAGAAAAAGACTTCGACTACCAGACTTCACTTCAGATTGCCCTCGAGAAACTTGAAGCTGAGGTCAAGGACGAAGGCCGCCAGGATATCTTCCAGGGCGCTGTTGATAGTCTGCGCGTGCTGGTGGCAAAAGAGAAGGAAGACGACTTCGACGAATCCCGTGACTATATCACCCGCACGATCAAGCGTGAAATCGTCGCGGCGGTCGCCGGTGAACGCGGCGTGTACGAAGAGATCGTTCTGAAGTCCGACCCTACGATCACGAAAGCGATCGAGATCCTCTCCACTCCGGGAGAGTATTCGGAGCTGCTCACAGCCGACGAGAAAAAGGCCGAGCTGTAAAAATCGAATAGAGTCAATGGACTATAAAAAAACAGGCGCTTATCGCGCCTGTTTTTTTTGGAAATCCGCAAGCATTAAAGGCTGTCTTTTTCCCCGCCGCCCTGCTGAAAACTGGTAAACAGCCACATGTCATCTTCCAGAGCCATAAAGAAAGTGACCGGACGGTCTTCCTGCGAGGTCGAGTCCATCACGTAGCACTCCATGCGCGCCTTATTGGCCGTGTAAAGAATCTCGCAATTACCGAATCTTTCAAACCCGAATCCGCCGTCCGGACCATACACGAAACTCAGAAGCGAATCCGAACTCTGACCGTTATCGATTATCTTAACCGACAACAGCGAGTCGATAGCCGCCCGGTTGCGCTCCTTAACCGCTTCCTGCAGAGCGAATATCTTTCCCTTCAAAAGGGGTATCTGGTCGCGCTTCGGAGACTTTTTTGAGCAACCACTCCACACCAACGACACCACAAGCGCAAAAACCACAGCGAGCTTTACCGACACACTCAGCCTCATATCAATTTCCTTTCTTCACACTGAATACATATAAAGCTTCTCCCGGATCGGGCAGCACTCCCTGCTCCATCAGTATGTCGGTCACCTTTGTCACCACCAGGTTCCACAGCCAGAGCTTATATCCGCGTGTCACCACCCCTCGCCCGAATTGCTCGGCGTTATTGCGCGCCTGCTGGAGCGTGGTGTCGATTATACCGGATGTACCGGCCGCCAGCGTTTCCAGTGCCGGAACCACCTTAACCGGGTCGAGCATGATATATTCCGGACGGTCACTCTCATCGTGCCTCCATTTGGCCGCCCCGGTGGAGCCGCGCTGCGGAGGGAAATTGCCGCTACAAAGTATCCTGGGCGGATGATTACTCGAAATCAGCCGCACGTTGCGCCCATCATAAAGAAAGGCGTAAAAAAATCGTCCGTTATACTCCGGCCCCTCGGGGGCGGCATAGAGATATTCCATCTTCGGCAAATTACAGATATCCAATCCCCAGAACATATCCAGCTGATTTCCCCCCGCGATAAACTGCGTTCCCAACAGATTCCACAGCACCAAGGCCGTAACCACCGGATATGGCTTGTACAAAACCACCGCGTCATCGAGAACATCAGTGCTGTCGGTCGGAACAACCTTGGCCGCGACAAGCGAGTCAAGGACCGCCCGATAAGCCGGCATATTGCCGGCGATGATCCCCGCCAGCGACTGAGCCGCCCGGTCGGCAAGTTTGGCCTGAACCGACCCTTCCTCCTTTGATATCACAGGAATAGCGACATCTATGGAATCTTCCTTCTGAACTATAAGACGCTGCCCGGCAAAAAACCGAAGTTGCTCCAATACAAACTGACGGTCCGCGCCGGTTAGCTCATGAATCTCCTCCGGCGATTTGCCTTCGGCAAGCAACCCGAGCGTCAACCGGGAGAACTCGCTCTCAAAATAGGGATGTTCCTCCACCCGGCTGGGAAACACCAGCCGCGTGTCAAATACCTGCTTCAGCGTATCCGGCTTCGGAAAGTCCGCCTCAATCACCTTGTGAAGAATATGTTCACCGGCCGAAACCGCGTCCAGAGTATCCACCACATCGTAAAAATCTATCGTTATCGTCGCCGGACCATAACTGCCCGGGATATATACCAGCGGCTCGATTGTCTCGGTCATCCCCGGCTGCACAAGATCATGAAAGCGGTCGTTGCGACTATAAGGCGGGTCGGCCTCACTGAATTCCACATGCACGATAGAAACCACGAACTTCATATAGTCGCTGTTATTGGTCACCGTGAGCTGGACCGGCTGCGCACCCCACTTGAACCCGGGTATTTTCAACTCACCGACGGTGACATTCACTTCCTGAGCGGAAAGTACTCCGGCGCACAGCCAGATCAGAAACGTTATCATCACGACAATTCTACTCATCAGGTGCTCCTCAGTTTGTGCTTCGCCGCGAGTTGTCCGCAGGCGGCATTAATATCCACTCCCCGGCTTCTGCGCACAGTCACGGCCGGGGCGCGGGGATAAAGCTGCTTGGCGAACCAGTCCACTTTCTCGTCCGATGGCCTTCGCAACTGGGGCCCGTCGACCGCCGCCAACGACTCAACCGGATTATACGCCAAAAGATTTATCTTACACGGTATCGATTTTATAAACTCCGCGATAGCCTTGACATCGGCTTTCGTGTCATTGAACCCCTCAAAGAGAATATACTCAAACGTCACCCTCGATTTTGTCTGACGGGTATAATAAAGCAACGCTTCGCGAAGCTGCTCGAGGGAATATGACCTGGCAATCGGCATTATTTTCAAACGTTTCTCATCGGTGGCTGCATTTAATGATACCGCCAAACGGGATTTCAGTTTCAAATCCGCCAGTTCCACGATTTTCGGGGCGATACCGGCGGTCGATATCGTAACCTTCTTGGCCGCCACCGAAAGCCCATCCCCGGCGGATATTATGTTCACCGCCTCGACCACATTCTGAAGATTCAAGAGCGGCTCGCCCATACCCATCATGACAATATTCGTAAACGCGTCCTCGCCAAAATTATCCCGGACAAACAAAAGCTGCCCCACGATTTCACCCACCGTCAAATTGCGGCTGAAACCCATCGACCCTGTCGCGCAGAATATACAACCGAGCGCGCAACCCACCTGAGTGGACACGCAGATAGTCCGACGGTCCGAATCCTCTTCGGGTATAAGCACCGACTCGATACTGCAGCCGTCATCGAGCCCAAACAGAAACTTCCGGGTACCATCAGCCGATACATCCTCGCGCGCCAACCTGAGACCTTCAACATAATACAAATCATCGAGTTTCTGGCGGAGCCTCTTGGTCAGGTCGGAGATCATCTCGAAGTCATACTGACGGTGTTTGTAGAGCCACTTGAACAGTTGCTTTCCCCGGTAGGGCTTTTCGCCCATTTCGAGCATGAGCTTTTCGAGGTCGCTGGAAGTATATCCGAGCAGGTTGATTTTCGTCATAGTTGCGTAAATTTACCACAAATTCGCCATTTAGCAAGCCCCAATGGGCGCTCCAGATGCGATCGGCAAGATCGCGTCATCCCGTTGAATAACTGAATCCAGTCTTCGACGGGTGTCAGGCTCAAACTTGCTTGCGGCCTGAACCGCAGGGGTTCAAAATTTTGAACCCCTACAAGACCTGATTTCCTGAACGATGGTACCCCACCTAGAGCGTCAGCGGCAGGTGGGAGATGATTCGAGAAAAACTAACCTGTGAGGTGGGGTACCGGAGTCAATCTTCGTCGCAGAACCCTCTTCCGCGAAAGACTATAATCGTGAGCGGTTCTGCCACAAAAATCCCCAGTATTCTTTTCGCCTCCATATCGCTACCACGATTTGGGTTCGTTTCATTATTTTTGAAATCCCTCACCCCGACCCTCTCCCAGAGGGCGAGGGGGAAAGAGGCGTTTTAGGTTTGGCCAGATGCGATCGGCAAGATCGCGTCATTCCATTGAAAACTCCCGAGTCCCGCAAATCGGGGATGTAATCCAGCGGTCAGATAGGAACAACTGAATGTACGGAAAGTGTCAGTCCCAAACAGGGTTTGAGCCTGCCGCCCATCGACAGATAGCCAAGGATCTGCCATTGCTGTCGAAAAGGCCCTTTTCCCCCAATTCCCGTCTCCGCCCGGTTTACGCCGGTCCGACATTCGCCTTGACTAAAACGCCATGTTGGACTATTATGGGGCCGGTTGTTCGGGGTGTGGCGCAGCCCGGTAGCGCGCTTGCTTTGGGAGCAAGATGTCGGAGGTTCAAATCCTCTCACCCCGACCATTTCATTCCAAGAAAATGTCTCCGCCCAACCTTGCCAAAAACCTGCTACCCCCCGTCAGCAGCTTGAAAAGCGGATATACCGGTAAGGCGCGAAGCTAATAGCCCCCCGGTTTCCCAATCAAACCCGACCAGTTCTTATTGACAAATTTCGTTTAACGAGGTAAATTCAACCCACAATGCGGTCTTTATTGAGTAAAATATGTGAAATCCTTCACATTCATTGCTTTGAAGTCAAACATCAAGAGGTATAAATAGGTAGAAACATGAGCTTAAAACGAAGAGAATTTTTCAAACTTGCTGCGTTAAGCTCCGCCGCCCTTGCCACCAACAGCGCCTTTGCAACAGATGACGGAGAGGTCCTCGACTGCAGGGCGACATACGGCGTTCTGGTAGACACCGTCGTATGCATCGGTTGTCGCAAGTGCGAATGGGCCTGCAACAACCAGCACTCCCTCTCAACAGAGCCGATTACGGCTTTCGAGGACAAATCCGTATTCGAAACACATCGGCGTCCCCACTCAAAAGCCTACACGGTTGTCAATCAGTATAGCGACCCGGCCACGAGCAAGGCTTACACCATGAAGGTCCAGTGCATGCACTGCAACGAACCGGCCTGCGTCTCAGCCTGTATTGTCGGCGCCCTCAACAAGGCCAACAACGGTCCGGTGGTTTACGAAGCCTGGAAATGTATCGGCTGCCGCTACTGTATGGTGGCTTGCCCCTTCCAGATTCCGGCCTACGAGTACGATAACGCCCTCAATCCGCAGGTGCGCAAATGCACCTTCTGCATTGAGCGCCACCTCGACGAGGGCAACCGCCCCGCCTGCGTCTCAATATGCCCCAACGAAGCCCTGACTTTCGGCACCCGCCAGGAGCTGATCGACCTCGGACATACCCGCATCAGAATGCAGCCGGATCGCTATGAAGATCACGTCTACGGCGAAACCGAAATCGGCGGGACCAGCTGGATGTATCTCGCGGCGGCCGATTTCAAGAACACTGAATTGCCTACCCTTCCCGATGACGCGATTCCGCAGCATACGGAGACCATCCAGCACGGTATCTTTAAATCATTCGTACCGCCGCTGGCCCTGTACGGATTTTTGGGATTGGTGATGCACTCACTGCGCAAGACCGACAACGGACAGGAGGATCAATAATGGCACACCATCATGAAGTTCCTGTTCCGATCAAGGCGCCGTATTTTACCAGCGGCACCAAGGTCCTTTTCGCCATCATGCTTGCCGGCCTGGCGGTATTCGTCTACCGCTTTATCGCCGGACTGGGCGCCGTGACCAACCTCGATGACCAGTACCCCTGGGGTATCTGGATTGCTATCGATGTTGCCTCGGGCGTGGCTCTGGCCGCCGGTGGTTTCACCACCGCCGCCCTCGCCGATATCTTCCACAAAGAAAAATACCACGTGATCGTTAGGCCCGCCCTGCTCACCGCATTGCTGGGCTACACTTTTGTGGCTATCGGCGTTCTCACCGACCTCGGACGCTACTACAACATGTGGCACGTGGCTCTTCCCGGCTTCTGGCAGGGCAACTCGGTGCTTTTCGAAGTCGGTATGTGCGTTATGATCTATCTCACCGTGCTGTATATCGAGTTCCTGCCAATCGTGGTGGAACGCTTCAAAGGCAAGGTCAACCTGCCCGGTATACTCGGCGGCTTCAACAAACTGATCGAGTCATTCCTGTCGATTGCCGACAAAACCCTCGGCCGATTCGTCTCGCTGTTCATTATCGCCGGAGTGGTGCTCTCGTGTCTGCACCAGTCGTCGCTGGGAACCCTGATGGTTATCGTGCCGAGCAAGCTCCACCCGCTGTGGTATACGCCCATTTCTCCCCTGCTTTTCTTGCTCTCGGCGATATCGGTCGGTTTCCCGATGGTTATATTCGAATCAATACTGGCCTCACGCTCGTTTAAACTCAAACCCGAATTGAGTGTCCTGTCATCAATCGCTCGGTACACACCGGTGCTGTTGGGCATCTATTTCGCCCTGAAGATTGGTGATATCACTCTCCGTAACGCCTGGCCGTATGTCAGTGAGATGTCGACCCAGTCGATCATGTGGCTCGTCGAAATTGTCGGCGGAGTCCTGCTGCCCATACTTATCCTCGCCAGCCACCGACTTCGAAACACTGTCGGCGGCCTGTTCACGGCGGCTTCTCTGGTGGTATTCGGGGTGGCGCTCAATCGTATCAATGTCTTTTTGATTGCTTACAAACCGCTGTATGCCACCAAGACCTATTTCCCGTCGTTCATGGAAATTCTCGTCACGGCCGGATTCATCTGCGCCCTGGTTCTGTTGTACCGGGCGTTCGTCATGGTCTTCCCGGTCATCACGGTCCCGGTTGACGAGAACGGTAACCATATCAAGCACGACGACCGCATCAACGTCAGCAACTTTTCGAGGGCCGAGTAAAATGAAGAAGATACATATAAGACTCGTAATGACAACAGTAGTCCTGGTTGCTGCTTTCGCCATGATCGCTCTGGGAGCCGCCCAGCAGACCAAGCACCAGGAGGTCGACACGCTCAACTGTCTTGAGTGTCACACCTGTGAGCAACCGACAGCGCAGGACATGTGTCTTAAACCGTGTCCCACTCTGAGAATGCCGACCGCCCACGCCAAGCACAATTTATCCGAGGCTCCTGACACGTTTCTGATTGGCGAGTTGAGTGACCTTTATCAGCCGGTCGATTTCAACCACAAGCTGCACGCCGACATGGCTCAAATGGGTAAAGGCTGCGAAACCTGTCACCATTACAGCCCTCCCGGTCACATCCCCCCGTGCGCCGATTGCCACGGCGGTGAGAAAAACCCGGAAAACCTGAGGCAGCCATCATTAAAAGGAGCCTATCATCGTCAGTGCCTCTCCTGTCACCGTGAATGGAGCCACGATACCAAGTGCATTATCTGTCACCTCCCCACCCCGGGCGGCGCTCTCGCCAGACCGGGAATGGACTCCACCGATATTATTGGTATCTCTCACCCGGTCATAACCGTTCCCGACAAGAAAGTTTACACTACTCCCTATGAGCAGGGACCGGTAGTGACACTTCACCACCAGCAGCATATAGACCTGTTTGGCCTGCGCTGCGTGGACTGCCACAAAGAAGAAAACTGCAGCTACTGCCACGATCTCCAGGCCCAGTCCCGACCGTCGAAAACGGATGAAGAGATTCACGCCATCTGTAACGACTGCCACATCAAAGACGCCTGTTCGAAGTGCCACGACCATAAAGAGAAACCGGGCTTCTCGCACGCGTCGACCGGATGGCCGTTGAACCGCTTTCACAAGGACCTGAGCTGCCGTGCCTGTCACCCGACCGGCAAACAGATCGCGCGTCTTAACAACCAGTGTACTTCCTGTCACGCCGGATGGAACCAGCAGAACTTCAGCCACGTTGTCACCGGGCTTAAGCTCGACGAAATCCACGGTGAGCTCGAGTGCGGCGACTGCCACGTTGACCTGAAGTACTCCAACAAACCGGACTGTTCGGGATGTCACGATGATGGCCGGACGGCCGAGGATGCCCCTCCCGGCGAGTATGTCCAGAAATTATCTCTTCAATAGAGTCTCAGTGCTTCATTGAAGTTAGGCTAAGGCCCCCGGGATTTCCGGGGGCTTTTTTTTGTGCGCTGTGCGCGCCAAATGTCCCCATCCGCGTTGCCATTTTTGTATCTTGACCATTTCCGGCAAATAGCTTACATTCGGGCGGAATCGTGATTTGCCTGTTTCCCCTCGGAAACACGATAAATCACACAAAGTGTGTGCCCCCGTAGCTCACCCGGATAGAGCATCTGCCTTCTAAGCAGAGGGTAGCAGGTTCGAGTCCTGCCGGGGGTATTATTTTGGATAGCTTCAATCCGACTCCAACGCCAGAGCCGCCCGCTTAATAGACCAATTCCGTCGCCGTTGGAACGAACCCCTCTCAAAAATTGTTTCACAAGCAAATTGCCGAGACCGCTCAATAGCGGAACTCGATTCAATCTTTATTCTGGAGGACCGGCCAACTGTCTGCCTTCGCCCTCACCGAAACGCCAGGCGAAAAAGCAACAGCCGCGAGATTCGTGCCATGAAATACCTCACCAATCTACTCGTCGTCATCATGGCAACTCAGCCGTCAGCTGCCTCAGCCGCGGAATACCACGTTAACCGCGACGCCGACAACAACGTTACCTTCTATTCCAGCGCCCCGCTGGAAGACTTCGAAGGCGTTACCGATCAAATCGATGGCTACGTGTTGTGGGAAGCAGGCGATACACCGACTGCCGGCGGAAGCTTCTATTTCGAGGTTAATCTCGATGACCTCGACACCGGCATCGGGCTGCGAAACCGCCACATGCGCGAAAACTACCTGGAAACCGACAAATATCCCTTCGTGTCATTCAAGGGATCCATTAACGGTGTCAAAAACGACATTGATTCCACACTGGAAATTGACTGCGCAGGCGCCTTTGACCTCCACGGGGTCACCCGGCAGCGCTCGATCACCGTCAAAGCAACGGCCATCCCCGATGGTTACCACGTAACGGGTGAGTTCATTGTGAGACTGGAGGACCACCGGATTAAGGTTCCAAAACTCATGTTTCTGAAAATCGATCAGAATATCCGTCTCACTATGGACTTTTTTCTCAAAAAATCAACGAAAGAGAATCAGCAATGAGAAAAATGAGAATTGCCGCTATCCTGCTTTTTGTTGCGATCGTGGCTTCATTTCCCCGTGTACAGGCGGCTGAATCCTCATGGAAACGCCAGACACCCGGATCCTCCAACACGCCGCAGTTGTTCCACGCCAATCACGCCTTCAACCTTCCTACTGCCTCTATGCTGGGAAGACAGACCTTCGAATTCGAGATCGCTCATAGGTTCTACCCGACTATAAAAGATGGACACGAAGTCCTGTTCGGATTGGATGGTCCCGCGGCAATTCGTTTCGCTCTGGCGTATGGCATTTCCGATCGCTTGACAGTCGCTCTGGGACGAGGTAATCTTGATGACAATATCGATTTACACCTCAAAGCCCGCCTATTCGAACGTATCGGCACGCCCTTCCCGCTTCTGGTCGGGATTCAGGCTGGAACCGGCTGGAATACCGAAGTCTTCGGGCTGTCGGATACTGATTCACGGGCTTTCCAGTTCTATCTTCGCGCTATGATCAATACAATGATTGCCCGGAAAATCGCACTCGGGCTGGTACCGGCCTACCTGAACAATTCCAACGTCCGTAGTGCCGACACCGAAGACATCTTCACCCTGGGCATCATTGGTCAATATTATGTCTCAAGGTCATTCAGTTTCATGATCGAGTGGGATCCATCGCTTGGCGGCGATGACTACCTCCACGATCCGGTGTCATGGGGCATTGAATTGGAAACCGGAGGACACTT
Organism: Candidatus Zixiibacteriota bacterium; assembly: GCA_040756055.1. Classification (NCBI taxonomy): domain Bacteria; kingdom Pseudomonadati; phylum Candidatus Zixiibacteriota; species Candidatus Zixiibacteriota bacterium. Next base: position 47,907 of record JBFLZR010000003.1, on the reverse strand, counting down.
CTTCAAATTGGGAGCTTCAAACTCCACCCGGCTGAACCCGTCGCAGTATATCGCGGGTTCAGACGATCCCGCCGGTGGCCGGTACTGGCACCTCGGATTCAGTATTACCCGCCTCTTGAAATTCTGGTAAGTTTCCATCCGGCAGCCGAGAATTTCAGGGCCTGTGGCGTTGATGCGCTATGCCCGCTTTCGAGAGGTGCTAAACCTGAAGCCGGCGCGGGCCACCGACCGAATGTCATACGAATGTCATCTCCTGCCAATTCAGGACAACATAGACCCTGAAATGGAACTTTGCCGAAAAAGACATTGTTTAGGATATATCTAATCAAACATCCAACAAAATGAGGACCAAGCGATGATCCATAATTATTTAAACACACTTAAAGTGTTACTGATGATTGCTTTCCCGGTACTGCTTTTCGGCATGGGCTGCAGTGGGGACAGTAGTCCAACAGAGCCGTCTACCAATCCGCCTCCGCCCGGTTCAGGCGGCGGCACCAGCGAATCCGTGATTATAGACAATTTCGCCTTCACACCCGCGAACCTGACTGTTAGCGTTGGCACGACTGTCGTCTGGACAAATAATCAAAATGTGGGGCACACTGTTACTTCTGATGTCGGCGATGAACTTGAAAGCGGCCTGCTGCAACAGGGACGATCCTACTCGCACACTTTCAACACAGTCGGCGTTTTCCCTTACCACTGCATTCCCCATCCGGATATGAAAGGAACCGTGACGGTTCAGCCATGAGCCCGGAGTTTTGACACGATTACGGCCAAGGTGGCTAACCTTTTTCCATCTCACTTTGTCTGCTGGCCCCGTTCCGTCAGTTCCTGTCGCCGACGAAGTTGGAGATGCGAACTGACGGCGTCTTTAGCCTCTCCCAACCATTATTGTGCGCAGCAGATGTCCCCATCTGCCCGTCCCCATTTTTGTATCTTGACCATTTCCCGGCAAATAGCTTACATTCGGGCGGAATCGTGGTTTGCCTGTTTCCCCTCCGAAACACGATAAATCACACAACGTGTGCCCCCGTAGCTCACACGGATAAAGTATCTGTTTTTTAAGCCGAGGGTAGCAGGTTCGAGTGCTGCCGAAAAGTATTTTCCGAATTATGAGCCAACTGACAAACCGCAAAAAACTCTCATCATCGGTCCTGACCATTGCCCTCGGATTACTCTTGGTTATACCCTTCACTACCTATGCCGGCGATAAGATCTGCGAGTATTGCGGCAAGAAAATATCTAAAGCCAATTGGATCGAATTCGACGGTAAATACTATCATCCCGATCATTTTCTCTGCTCCAACTGTGGAGGCGACCTCAAAAATGGTCCGGTTTATGTCGAGAATGGAAAGATATATGATAGCGTGTGCTATTTTGAGTTGTTTGTCCCCAAATGCGACTGGTGCGGCGAACCGATCCAAGGCAATTATATAGAAGTCGACTCCAATCTCTACCATCAACAGTGTTATGATGACCACGTTGGACGGCGCTGTGCCATGTGCGGGGAAGTGCTCTACGACAAGTATCTAATTGACCCGCGAGGAAACACCCTTCACAAGCATCACCGGGACGAATATCCCATATGCGAATATTGCGGCTGCCCTATCGCTCCCCAGACCACCGGAGAGGGAACCACGTATCCCGACGGCAGACACGTCTGCGGCCTCTGTCTCAGATCGGCCGTAAATGATATCAAAGAAGCTGAGGACCTGATGGCCGACATAATAGAAGATCTGGCTTCCTACGGCATTGAAATCAGAGAGAAGAAAATTCCTCTTCGGCTTGTAGATCGATCAAGCTTGACCAGCCAGAAAGGAGCAATGCCGCACGACCCTGCGGGATATACTTCCTACCGCAAAGAGTCCATTTTAGCCGGAGTGATATCACACGAAGATTTTGAGATCTTTGTCCTCAAGGGAATGCCACGCCAGGACTTCATTCTGACCTTGGGCCACGAGTTGATGCATGTGTGGCTGTTCAAAAATGGCGACCACAATATGTCTTCTATACTTACTGAAGGAAGCTGCCAGTATGCCGGCATACTGGCAATCAGCAAATATGAGGATGAGGAGACAAACATGCTAAGGGTTCAAACTTGGGAAAGCAGGGATCCCATTTACGGCGATGGGCTCAGAAGAGTGGAGGCTTATGTGCGTGAAGTCGGCATTCACGCTTGGCTCGAGTACCTGAGAAAGCACAAGAACCCACCCTGGGAGTGAGATGGTATTCTCCCTTCTCAGGAAATAACTACATAGCTCCCCCCGCACTTTCACTACAACATCAGGGCAAAAATCCCCGCTGATTGCTGTTGTATGGACATCATTTATCGAGGATATGTAATCGGCCCGACGTGCTTGAGTCTTTCTGCCACGAAATGCCCGAATAACGCACCGCTAAATACTGCTAAGCACTGGCAGCCAACCGGCTTCGAACCTGATACCCATATTTGTAGGATCCCTAAAAATGACTAAACGAACCCAAATCGATGCAATCATATGACGAGCAATAAAATACAGGGAATATTCACAGACTCTCCGCCGGGTGGCAGGCTCAAACTTGCTTTGGGCCTGACATTAAAGGCTGCCGGTAGCCATTTGATTTATCAAAGGCGACATCACCTCTCTTCCTCCCTCGCCCTCAGGGAGAGGGTTGGGGTGAGGGGTTTAAAATAACGAAACGAACCCAAATCGATGCAATCATATGATGAGTAATGAAATACAGGGAAATATCAGAAACACTTCGCCGGGTGGCAGGCTCAAACACGCTTTGGGCTTGACAACGCAAGCTGCCGGTAGGCATTTGATTCATCAAATGCTGGGTTTGCGCTGCTGCAACAAACTACGTCAGGCAAAAACCATGCAAAGCATGGGAAACGAACCCAAATCCCTGTAACCAACAAACTGACATGCGAATACGACAAAAAATCCGGCTTTTACTTTCGCTTCAAAGACAATTGGCCTATCTTCAATGAAAACAGAATGAGGTGAAAATGAGCGGCATACTATTCTTGAAAACGAAAGACCTCGGTCCCCTGAAAGACTTCTACACCGACAAAATCGGATGCGAAATCTGGCAGGATCAAAACGACTGTATCATCTTCCGACACGGCAATTTCCTGCTGGGGTTCTGCGAACGCGACAAAATCGAAAACGAAGCCATGCTCACATTCTTCTACGAGAGCAAGGACGAAGTCGACCGCATGTATAGCGTTCTGAAAGACACGGCCATAATCGAACCGAAAGAAAACGAAAAATACAATATCTACCAGTTTTTCGCCAAAGACCCCGATGGCCGCACTATCGAGTGTCAGTATTTCAACGACCCGGTCAGCGGATACCTCGTTGGCGATGAGCTTCTTCTAACCCGTCGTTCCGTGAGACAATTCCGCCCTGAGCCTGTCCCCCGCGACCTATTAAATAAAATCTTCGATATTTGCCGTTTCGCCCCTACCTCGCGCAACACCCAGGGCTATTACTACAAAATTATAACCGACTGCAACCTGATTGACTGGCTTGCGCATACGCGGCAGTCAAGTACGGCCCCAATCGCCAAAGCTCCAGTAGCTGTAGCCATCTGCGCCGACTCCAACATCACCGGCCGACCCGACCAGGATGCCTGCATCGCCGCTTATCATTTCATGCTTGCGGCCTGGCATTTCGGGCTGGGAACGTGCTGGATGGGCGGCATGGACCGCGAGGATATCAAGGACCGGCTGGGCATTCCGCAGACCCATTACCTGGCGACCGTGACGCCGGTGGGCTATCCCGCGAAAAGAAATATCGCCGCCCCTAAACGCAAGCCGACCGAAAAATTCCTTGGTCAATGATTTCAGTCAGGCAGCCTTTTTTGTTGCCAGAGGGCGGATTAAAGTACAAAATTCAGTATAACTTGAAATCATGGGGGGAATCATGATTCTAAAACGAATCGAACCGTTTTCGCTGGCCAAAGTAAGTGCTATCCTTTATGCCATCCTCGGACTGCTTGTCGGCATACTATTTAGTCTGGCGGCTGTTGTTGGATCGGCGTTTGGAGGCTCACAGGATATGGGATTGTTCGGAGAAATCTTCGGCGTCGGATCAATCATCTTCCTGCCCATTTTCTACGGTGTGATTGGTTTCGTCGGAAGCCTGATTGTGGCGTTTCTGTTCAATCTCGTTACGTCGTGGGTCGGCGGTATCGGGATGGAATTCGAGCACGAACAATCGCACTCGGGAACGCCGCAAATGTAACCCTCTAACTGCGATACTTTCTGACCATGCAATACAGAGGAAGTGACAAAGAAGCTCTTCAGATGCTGATCGACCATGAGTTGGCAATCAGCGATTTGTATGCTACATATGCGAATTTTCACGTGGACCATCGCGAGTACTGGCAGTCCCTTGCCAAAGAAGAACGCGAACACGCCGATACCATCAAGCGACTGCTTGATATAATCGATAGCGGCAAACAGATCATCAACACCGCCAATTTCAAACCGATCGCCGTGAAAACTTCCATCGATTACCTGCGGCAGAGCGCCGCCCGTGCCAGGAGTGCGACTATCCCCCTGCCGGAAGCGCTGTCGACCGCCCTTGATGTTGAGAAGGCCATGATCGAGCGGAAATTCTTCGGCATATTTGACACGGCATCATCCGAAGCGCAGGCGGTCCGCAAAGTGCTGGAAGATGGTACTCACTCCCATGTCGCCAAACTTGAGAGTGAGTGGCATAAGTATCGTCATTAATAAAGGCAGGAACCTTCAGGCTCCCGCCTCGTTTTACTGTGCTTTTATTTCCGCGACCATCAGTTGGTCTGAGTGAGTTGTATTTTGAGCGGGGAGGTTTCCGGTTTCCACTGACCCTTGGCCACATTGCGCGTACCGTTGAAGACCAGGTAAGAATACCGGCCATAGTGCATGAGAAGTTGCCCCAGCCGTGGAAGGTCGGGATAGGCGTGGGTGATTATCACCAGGTACTTCTTCACCTGCCCGAGGTCCTGCCCGGCCGCTACAACCGTGTGGCCAAGCCGCGAATAACTGACACCGTCCACTTTGACAGAGTCACCCTTGACGATAACCGAGTTCTTGAGATATTCGGGCACCTCACTTGGATTCAGAAGCACCGCGTATTCGTCACCGCCCATCGTAGCGAGAATCTCGGCTGACGCTACCGACACCGAGTCTTCGGTCAGATTCGTTCCAAATACGCGAAACAGAGCCCGGACACTATCGTCAGCCTTGTACGTCACGAACTGTTTGTTCGGATTGCCCAGAATCGCCGAAACAACGGGCTCAACCTCTTCCGGATAGAGCCTGCGGAAAAGGTGATAATCCGGGTCGACTTCAACCGAAGTCGCAACGTCTGGCACCTTGAATTTGAAAGTAGTCTTGTCGTCCCTGAGCGTCACGGTAGTATCGAACACGTAATCTGTCCCTGAGAAACGTATCGGCACCTGAAGCAAATACTTGTCGCCCGGCATCTGTCCCAGCTGCAGCTTGACTTCGTAAGTCTTCTTCTCCGGTTTGTGCTTGCTTTCGATAACGGCCACATCGAGCTTCGGCGCCCCCGCACGGTCGATCCATTGCGGAATAATGTAGTAGATCTTCTGACCCGATGTTTCCTCGAAAGCGGCAATCCAGTCCTCCCACGAGACTTTTTTGCCAAGGTTTCGGTTGTAAATGAGCTTCCAGGCGGCGAAGAACGCGTCAGAGCCGATCTGCTCTTCGATCATGTGGTAGACCATCATGGCCTTATTGTAGCCGATAGTCCGTGTGTCGGGGCTGGTACGCGACTTGAAAGCGCGCAGCGGGAAATCGTTCTCGGCATTGACATAGCTGATGTACTGCTTGAGAATATCCTTGCGATAATCAAGCGCTTCATCGGGCGCCTCACTGAGCTTGTAGCGGTAATCCGCGCCGTAGACGGTGGCTCCTTCGCACCAGTTGCCGCGGTCATAGTCCACATACACCGAGTTGCCCCACCAGTTGTGGAGAACCTCATGACCGAGCGATGTCCGAATGATAAACGGCAACCTGAGAACCTGCTGACCCAGAAGAGTCCAGCCCGGCATTCCATAGCCAGTCGGGAAGAAATTCTCGACGACACTGAAGTTTTTGAACGGATACGGCCCGATCAAGTCGTTGTACATCCGGATATAGTTGGCCGACGCTGAAAGGTAATTGTTCATGAGAGCTACATCCTCGGGAAAGAAATAACACGTGACAGAAACACCGTCCTCAATGCCAAGAGTGCCGACCTCAAAATGAGACGCGAAAAACGTAGCGCCATCACACTTGTATGGATTTCCCCACGTCTGAACCTTGCGGCCGCCGGCGGTCTCGCTGGAAAGCTTGTTGCCATCGCTTACCGCTTCCCACTTCTCAGGTACATCGGCTGTGAGTTTGAAGGCAACGAGGTCTTCACTTCCCTGAGGATAAAAGTAAGCATCCGAACTGAGATAGGCCCCCTTATCGAGAATCGTGCCCGTGACCTCGGTGCCGACCTTCTCATTGGAGAACCGGATATTTTCGACATCTTCGAAAAACTCGGCCGAGAATTTTATGGTGAACTCCACGTTTGCCTGCTGACCCCAGTCAAAGAAAACCAGTAGCGGCTGGCCAGCGGCTTCGATTTCCGGAAGACTACCTCGATAATTATCCGTGAGAGTCGCCGTGTCGGCGAGTTTCACGGAAACGTATTCGACAGGTTGGCCATCGACCGTGAAATTCTCTATTTTCGCTCCGCCGGCAATCATGAACATATTTCCACCGGCACTTACGTTCATACGACCGCTGTCTTCGATGGTGGCGCTGTGAGTGGGTACGTCCAAAACGAGCTTGATATCGTGGTTGTCAAAAACGACTTCGGAGGCAGCCCCCACTTGCGCGACCGCCAGAATCGCCGAAGCAAGCATCGTGGCTGTGGATATTAACCAGAATTTCTTAAGCATTTGGGACCTCTTGGATTAGTGCTGCTATTTTCGAATGTCACTGCCCGCCGGGCCAACCTGTCCGGTCCTTCCGGGCTTACCCTACCCCGCGATTTCATGTATTATACACGAAAGTCACTGTTGAGACAATAATACTATTCAACGAGAAAATCAAAGGAAGTTACCCTGAGTGAAGGACCGGAACAAGCGAAGTTCCGGTCCCTTGACTGTCATTTGCTGCATTTTACTTGAGCAGGAGCATTTTCCGGGTTTCGGTCTGGACTCCGGCTTGAATCTGATAGAGATACATTCCAGAGGCTACCGGATTGCCGGAATCATCGGTGCCATTCCAGACAACCGAATGGTTGCCGGCGGGCATGGTGGCATCTACGAGAGTCTTTATCTTCTGCCCGAGAACATTATAAACATCCAGCTTAACCGTTGCCCGGCTGGTCAGCGAGTACTCGATAATCGTGGAGGGATTAAACGGATTCGGGTAGTTCTTGCCAAGCCGGAATTGGGTGGGAAGCTGATCGGGTTCGGAGTCATAAACATCCATCGTACCGCTGGTGCGCGCGCGTATGGCCACATCCACGCCGTAGCCGGCGCCCATCTCCCACCAGCTACCGTTGGTCCCGGTAGGACTCATGTAGGTGAGACCGTTTTCCGTATATCCGTCACCGTCGGCACAAATCGGGTTTCCGTAGCTATCATTGGTAATTTTGACAACGACAAAAATGTCCTCTCCTGCGGGGACCAGTGGCGGGGAATCCAGCACCACCGAGTGGTAACCCGCTTCCGTGAACGAGAGGTTGAGCTTGCTGCCAAGCAGGTTCGAGGGACTGTTACCGTCAAAATCATCATAAACATAAACGTCAACATCAGTGGTAATATCGTTCGTCCAGAACTCGACACGATTGAGATAGGCGGTAATTGTGGTTGTGAAACCGCAGAGTCCCCAGGCGGTAGGGTTTGTGAAACCCCAGTTGGCACTTGCGCCGGCCTCATCGTAGTACAGAAGTTCTCCGGTAGCATCGTAGTCCTGCCATGCCGTGGAGTAGGACGAGAACTTGCCTATACTCGCCGATCCATAGGCGATTGTAAAATATCCTCTCTCGGTACCGTAGCCGCAGGTACCGCCCCATCCGGTACCCCAGCTGTTTTTGACGATCCAGCCACCGGTCCCACCTGCGTGCGTGAGGGCATCATCCCATCCGACAATCAGAACCGCGTGATTTGGAGTATTGGTGCCGGTGTAGTACAGCGTGTATGAACCGTCGTAATTGTTGTATTCAGTTTCCCACGAAGGTGCAGCGCCATCGCCGGCATAAAGCGTAGTGTACACCGGGCCGTGATCGTAGATATACTGCTTGAGGTCGGTCGCGGTTGGTACGGCGTCATCGGAAATGATGCACCAGTCGAGAATGGTCTTAATTTTCGGACAACTGCTGTTGCAGGCGACATCGGCCGCAACATACGGATTGCACGCCTCCAAAACGGCGCCTTGCTGGGAAAACAGATTGACGACATACTCGTAGGTGCCACCGCCACAACTGGACTGATAGAAATTGCATTCCTTGGCGTAGTTTTCGGAGAAGTCGTATGTGCCGGCGCCGTCAATCAGCATCAAGGCTTCGAGATTACCGAGCCCCGCGAAAGCATAACAGGAACCGCAGCTGCTCTGGTTTTTGACCGAGGTGATCATGCCTGAAGTGCGCCAATCGAAACTGGTCGGCAGGGCTGTCGGTAGCGCCGTCAGCTGAGCGCTGGCTCCATCGAGATGAGATAGGTCTCTCAACGGCGGGATGAAACCTCTGCCGGGAGGCAATTCTCTCTCGATTTTTGGTTTGAGGGGCGCCATTTGCGGCTGTTGGGTTTGTCCACGGGCCGGGGCGAAATCGGCCATTATCTGAGCGGCTACGACCGCCGCGATCAAAACTTGTCTTTTAAACATGGTAAATCTCCTGCCATTTGCAGTTAATTTCCGGCCCGCTGGTAGATCGCAAACCGGATAATATATGTTTCGTCAGGAACGCCGCGTTCTTTAGCTATTGACATTTAAGGGATTAGAGTCTTATGACATATGTTTGACATTTAGTGGCATAGGGTTATATTGCCGTTAATTAGAAAGCAAAGTTGAATTTCAGGGGAGTTATGAAGAACCTCACCACACTTGGCGGCCTGATAGGGCTGGTCCTGGCCTCAACGACTATAGCGTCGATTATAGAGGTGCCTTCTGAACAACCGACAATCCAGGCTGGTATTAATGCCGCTTCGCGCTATGATACGGTACTGGTGACCGACGGTTACTATGTCGGTGACGGTAACAGGGATATCGATTTTGGCGGCAAGGATGTCTATCTGATGTCTGTCAATGGAGCGGAACAGACTACGATCGATTGTGCGGCCACAGAGTATCAACCTCGTCGGGCGTTTTATCTCCACTCCGGGGAATCTGAGTTTTCGGTAATTGAGGGATTTACGATCTCTGGGGCTTATGGCGATGGATCCTATTTTGACGCTGCTGTTCGTTGCGAGAACGCCTCGCCGCGCCTCAGGTACTGCCTTATCACGGAGAATAATTGTCATGGCGTGATGTATGCCAATGACACGTTGCGGATTGACAACTGTGTAGTCTCCTACAACACTGGTCATGGGATCACTTCTAATGAGGGAGCGATCGACATACGCGACTGCGAAATATCATACAATGGTCAGTGCGGTTTCTACTGGAATGCCCAATGGTATGGCTTTAGGGCCGAGGTCATGGATTGTCTGGTTGTCGGCAATGGGAGCGTCGGGGTGTACTTGTTTATCGGGTCGGGCCAGTTTCACGTGCAGAATTGCACTATGGTGGGCAACGAGACCGGGTTTTACCACGAGTGGAATTTCCCGAAAGCAGAGTCGGCAACCGCGGCTTCCGTCTCAGTCGATACTTCTACGGTAGAAAATTGCATCATGGCGTTCAACGATGTGTACGGAACGCTGTGCTATGTCTGGGCAGACCCGGTGATGGTGCGTTGCAGCGATGCTTATGGTAATGGGGTTGAGGACTTTCACTACGAAGGATTTGGGCCTGACGACGATTTTGACAATTTCTCGGCCGATCCAATGTTCTGTGATATGGATGCCGGTGACTTCACGATAAGTACCTATTCACCATGCGCCCCCGCGAACAGTCCGTGTGGACTGCTGGTCGGAGCATTCGGCGATTCCTGTACTTACACTGATCTACCGGGTCAGGCAGACGAACCGGTACCATCGACATTCTCGCTCGGGCAGAATTACCCGAACCCATTTAACCCGACCACAGAAATAGTATTTGAGCTTCCGGCGGCGGCCAGAGTCAAACTGGAGATCTTCAACATGGCCGGGCAGAAGGTGACTACCTTCACTGACGAACCGATGTCGGCGGGTAAACATAAGATATCATGGGACGCTTCCGGATTCGCGAGCGGTGTTTATCTCTATCGTCTAAAGGCCGGCGATTTCGCGGATTCGAGAAAGATGCTCTTGCTCAAATAGCTCGTGGTTCGTCCCGGATCACACTTTGCTCACATGCAGACTTTGTTCAACGCTGATCAGGCCCCAGCGGGTGCATCATTTTACAAGCGTCATTTTGCGGGATTCATCAAAAGCGCCGGCCTGTAAACGATAATAATACACCCCGCTAGCCATCGCAGCTCCATCTGCTCTAGTGCCGTCCCATTCGGTAGCGTAGGTGCCGGCAGCAAGCGCCCCGCTATGCAGAACCTTGATTTTTTGCCCGAGAACATTGTAAACGGCCAGTTCAACCTCTACTCTCTTCGGGAGGCTGAATTCTATGGTTGTGGTCGGGTTGAAGGGGTTAGGATAATTCTGGGACAAGGACACTTCAGTCGGCAACTGCCCGACCGCGACCTCACGCACATCGGTCACCAGCATCGACCTCGAGGTCGTGTAGGTGTTATCGCCACTCAGGTTATCCCCGTTGTTGCTTGCAAGTCCCGCCAGATAGAACGTGACCTGACCGGCATCTGAAGCCGGCGCCATCCACTGAAAACTCCAACTCGTGTTGTCGGCCGTTCCCGCGTCGGTTCCCGTCGACGTTTGTTTGATGTATTCCCGCCCGCTGCCTTCGGTGGTCATCAGCGTCCGCGCACCGTCCGTAACCATCATCTGTCCCACCGGCTGATCGGAACCGTCAAGTACGGTTACAGCAAATCCCCACCTGGATTTTCCGTTTTCTTCCACCGATACGGTTATGTCGATTGTCTCCCCCGGCGCATAACCGTCCGGAGCCGAGATGAACGCTGAGCCGGGGCCGGTATTCAGATTCCCGTGGCATGAACATGCGCTCTCGCCTGGCGCACCGGTGGAACCCGTGAAATTGCTTCCACTGGGAAACGCCCAGACCATGGTGGCCAGAGCCACAACTGTGGCGACCGGCAGGATACCAAATAGTCGATTTTTCATTATTACTCTCCTGTTCCCTGGTGGCTTGTTTGGCCCCCTTTTTACGGATTGTTACCGCACGAATAGATCAGTGCCCGGCTTCTGCACCATTCGCCATTTTTGTTTATTCCCGGAATTTGCGTTTTGCCCTGTGTTGGAAAAGCGGCGATGCCGCGTGACCGCCCCTAAAGCAGCATCGGGTGCCTTTCCCTGATGTCTGACTATCATACGCTGTCAATTTGTCAGATTTTTGGGGGAGAATTATTCCGGTATTGAGAGGTAGTACCCAATCAAGTCTATCAACAAAGTGCTCAACTCGGGCTCGGAATATTCCGAAAAACATAAGAGAAAAGATTAATTGGCTGCTCATCCAGCACAGACTGAGCGGCTAAAGCGCACGGAGGTTGATGATGAAACTTGTTCGTATCGTTTGCACATTCGTAGCATTGGTATTAGTTGCTTTGGGTTCCAGGGCTTACGCTGACGTCAGCGCAGCTCTTTCCATTGAGGATGGTAGAATAGCCGATTTCTATCTGGCTGTGGGAAGCCACTACAATGTTCCTGAAAAAGACCTGGTGGTGGTCAAAAAGCGACAGATTTCCGATGACGATCTTGTGGTCGTTTTTTACCTCGCCCGGCAAGCCAGGGTAAGTCCAACAGTGGTTGTGGATTTGCGGCTCAGCGGCAAGACATGGATGGAAATCACTCGCCATTTTGGGCTTACGGCCGAAATCTTCTATGTGTCGTTTGAAAAGGACCCTGGACCGCCGTATGGCAAGGCTTATGGCCATTTCAGACACCGGCACCGCAACGAATGGGGTTCAATATCGCTCTCCGATGTTGATGTAGTGAACTTCGTCAATCTGAGGTTTGTCAGTGATTATCATGGGCTTAGGGCCGACGAAGTAGCAAAGATGAGAGCGGAAGGACAGAGTTTTATAGCCATCAACGATAAAATTAAGAAGTCTAAAGCTCAAAAGAAGTCCGATGAGTCAAGGAAGGCTGAAACCAAGAGCAGTAAGGACAAGGGGAAAAAGTAGTCCGTGCGCAGAAAAAAATTGTTGGTGGCGGGGAACCTATTCGCGCAAGTTAAGGTTATTAAGTTTGCTTGATCATCTATAATGATTGACACTCTGGTTTGGCCAGGTCTGTTTCCCTCCCCGCAGGCCTGGCCGCTTTTTTGGCGTTCGCAGAGGGGGTGAAACATGAAAAAAAAAGACTCGCAGAAGTGTAAAAAATTCGTATATTACTATTGAGAAAGTATGCTTTTCGCATTATAATATAAATACAGAAGTCTGTCGGCTCCGGCCGACAGCTTCGAACGGGCCGAGTCTGTTTCCCCTCCCCGCAGGCTTGGCCCTTTTTTATTACCCGGAATCTTGCCTTTCATGTCATAACCCCGAAGAGGGTGAAGGGTTGATAAGTTTCTTGACAATTGTCGCGTAATGTCTTAGTTTTAAGACAGATAGGAATAATCGTCTTTCAGACCGCGTCACCGTTATTTTTGGGGGATGGCATTGATGAAGAAGCTCTTTTACTTATCCGTACCAATACTTCTGGCCGCCTTAGTCGGCTGCAGTGGTCCAGGCGACAGCATTGTTGGACCCGGTACCACGGTGGATTCGCACCAGAGCTTGGCCCCATGTGACCCGCCGCCTCCGGGTCCCCAGTTGAGATCATCAAATGACGACCCGCATCGTGAGCGCTATATGGACCCCTGGGCAGGCGCTGAGCGATATGGCCATAGCGAGATGATCGAAGAACCGGGTGGTAACGGCAACGGATACTGCGGCCCGTAACAGTCACAGCTGTTGATAAGTTTTAGCAAAGCAGAGGCTATCCGGCCTCTGCTTTTGCTGTATCACTTGTGAACTCGTTTGAGGAAGTCTTCTACCTCGGGAATTCCGCCCTGGTAGACCAGGTAGCCGTTGTAAGGCTCCCGCTCGGTTATCTCATCGCAAACCGGCGTGAGCATAATCTCTTTGACTTTCTGCAGATCGTTTGTCTGCCCGAAAGCCCAGCCCAGCTTGATATAGGCAACCTCGGGGAGCATATTTGCGGCAGGAATGATACCCTTGGCCATCAGGTCGCGGCCGGTATCATAGACGAACATGTGGACATAACCCCAGAGTGTCTGCACGGTCATATAGATGGCCACGCCGGCTTTGGTGGCTCGCTCTATCGCCGGATAAACCGGTTTGTTTATATGACCCAGCCCGGTACCCGCAATCACAATACCCTTGTAACCATTGTCGACGAGAGCATCTATGATATCGGGCATCATGTTGGGGTAATAGTAAACAAGAGCGACTTTTTCTTCGAAATATGGCTGAACTTTGACGTTTTTGTCGGTTCGACGTTTGTTGTAGTTGTGTCTCAGCGGGGTGATTTTCTTTCGGTCGACCATTGCCAGCGGGATATCTCCCAACGTTCTGAAGGTAGACCGATAGGAGGAGTGCATTTTGCGCACGCGACATCCGCTGTGAAGCAGTCCGTACTCGTCCGAGGTCGGGCCGAACATACACACCATAACTTCGGCTATATCCGACTCGGCGGCGGTTTTGGTGGCGTGCATCAGGTTCAGGGCCGCATCGGACGACGGTCGGTCGGAGGAGCGCTGTGAGCCAACCATAACTATCGGCACCGGTGGGTTTTGAACCATGAAGGCCAATGCCGAGGCCGTGTGGTGCATGGTATCGGTACCGTGCCCAATCACGATGCCATCGATGCCCTTCTCAATTTCCTTGCCGATAGAAACCGCAAGTTTCATGTACTGTTGCGGCCCCATGTTTTCGCTGAAAACAGCAAAGAGTTTTTCGGTAGTTAAATTGCAGATATCCGCCAGTTCCGGAACAGCGCCATAGAGCTCACCCGGCGAGAAGGCCGGAATAACCGCGCCGGTGCGGTAGTCGAGACGCGAGGCAATGGTTCCGCCGGTTCCGAACAGTTTTACATTCGGCAACTTCTCGGAGAACGGGAATTCCTTTTCGGGTATTTTGTAATGGGCTTCCTTGTACCCCTTCTCTTTCATGTCGAGGACCGTATCCACAGCGATACCGACATTGTAGCCGGTGGCGACTTTAAGGACAATGTGCCAGTCATCATCGTTTTCACTTCGCGGCAATACGATTCCGTTGAAATCACCCCGTGTGGTCTTGACAGTGGTATCGCTCCAGACGCGGATATTATACTGTTTCAGCAGGTCAAGAGCTTTGCCCTTGTATCCTTTAAATATATCAGTCATTAGACAGCTCCTTTTCCACTATCGACCGCAGTTCTCTGAGCGGAACATTGCCGAGGGCCCACTTCCTCAAATAACCCATAATCCAACGGATTTCCGCCTCACGGGCTCTTTCTTGCCGATGCCCGGTGAATTTCTGTTTCAAAATCGGGATATGGGAAAGGATTTTGTCGCGACTGTTTTTCGTGTAGTCAATCGATGAAAGGACAGAATCGAACAGGATGTTCGGATGTTCGTAGACTACCGGAAGCATCTCCCTTACTATCTCTTTCTCGAGTTTATTATCCCGGACGTATTTGAACAGACCGTATACCTTGTTGAACGAAAAACCATCGGCCGATACAAGTTTTCCGCTGATGTTTTTCAGAGTATGTCCGAAGGTTGTCGCCACAAAGACCGGTTGGTAGCCGCACTCGTCGACAATCCGCCTTATGACCGGCATGAGGTTATTTCTCAGAATATAGTGATAGGTATCCGAGGGGACGTTCCAGGTGCACAGTTGCCCCAGCTGAGTGTGAACATCGGGGGGCAACAGTTTTCGATTACGCTCGATCATCTCCTCGGTGATCGGGATGGGAGCCGAATCGGTGTCGGGATACATGCGGTCCGGCCCCGGGAGTACCCGTTCAAAAACGGTAGTGCCGTCGCTGAGGGATTTTCGGGTTTCATTGAGGACGCCATCAAAAGCCAGCCGGCAGCGTTCCTCGACGGTTTCAATTGCGGTCTTGAGGTCTTCGTGCGATGTCCACAAGACTATCTGGGCGTCGTTCTTATCAGCACCGAGCAGGTCGGCGATCCTGCCGAATTTACCTCTCACCTTGTCGGGTAAATCGGCTTGCTCCGAGTGGATCATATTGGGGCGTTCGAGGCAAGCGATGACTTTCAGGCGTCCACTGATTTCGTCGGCGAAATCCTTGCCGGGCTGCAGGAAAAACGATAGAAGCCCCTTAAAGGACGGCAAGTTCACGGCGACCAGTTTGTAGTTTCTCGTGCGGGCGTCGCGCAGAGGTTCGAAGCCGGAATCAAGCAGGTCATAATCGATCAACTGGTGGTTTGTCTGCCACTTTTCCCGGTTGCCGACCCTGCTGCTCAATTCGTTCTTGATTTCAATAAGCGCTCTCTGGCGGAACGCCTCATTGTGGGTCAACCGGGGGATCCAGCTTATGTGAGCGACACCTTTGATCTCCACGCGCTGCCCGCCGGTGACGCTGACATTCACATCCTGCCTGGCCGCGCCAATACCGACACGAACCTTACCGGTACTTCTGGCCAGAAAACGCAGATAGTGTCCCGCCTCGGCAGCTTCGAACGGTGTAGTCATATCCGGGTAGGTAACGGTCTCTATGAGCGGCATTCCCAGGCGGTCGGTGGTATAGACACGCTCGTGGCCGATGTCGGAGACCTCGCGACACGAGTCTTCTTCGATACTGAGCTGAATGAGTCTTATCTTCTTGTTTGATAGCGGGAATTCTCCCTCGATTCCTACAATCGCGGTGCGCTGAAACCCCGTAGGGATACTTCCATCAAGATACTGTTTTCGGGTGATGTGAAGTTCACCGACTATATTCAACTTCCCGAGCAAAGCCACCTCGATGGCAATATCCAGAGCCTCGCGGTCCACGGGAAAGGGCGGGGTGTCATCGATATCGTAGGTGCAGGCCGTTTCGTCTTTGATGTGGTAGATAATGTTCTTGCGAGTTCTGAACTCCATCAGAGCGGTACCGTCATATTCACCCAACTCGCTGAGGGTGGGACGCATATGGCGTATAAGCTCGGCATCGTATTGTCCGTCCTTCTGGTACAACCCGGCCGGACAGCGGCAGAAGAGTTTCTTCTGAGTTAGAAGCTGCTGGTGAATCTCGAGGCCGCACTTAAAGCCGATAGCTTCATAATCGGATGGATTGGCGTGGCCGAATTCTATGTAACCGATTCTCTTTTTGGTATTTTCGTTATTTCGAATCGGGTCAAATTGCTCGCTCATCAACTGAATTCCTTAATTTTTTCAATCAATTGTGGGAACATAATCAACAACCGGGGTTTTAGCAATTCTTTTGGCAGAATAATGGCGTGGCGCGCCCGGAAGCTTTTCGGACGCGCCGCTTTTAATCAGTTATCCGCCCTATAGTCTTTTTGGTATTGCTAATCCAGCAGCCCCCTAAAAAGATAGAGAATCCCCAGCATGACGACGATACCAAAGGCCGAGACGAGCGTTCCATAGCGGGCCATATCTTTCGTTTCGATGGCCTGGGTCGCGAAGGCGATGGCGTTGGGGGGTGTGCTGATTGGCAGGCTCATCGACAGAGAGCAGGCCAGCGCCACAACCACCGCTCCGAGTCCCGGGGAAACCACCGCCAGCGAGGTGACGATTGGTATCATCAGGTTGGCTGCGGCCGTGTTGCTCATGAAGTTCGAGACAAAAACGGCAAAAATAGCGACCGTTACCAGCAATCCGGATGGAGGCAGTTTCATGAATTTGATGTATCCGACAATCAGATCGGACAGGCCGGATTGTTTCATGGCGACTCCCAACGCCAGTCCGCCGGCCACCAGTATCAGGACATGCCATTCTATTTTCCTGAGGTCCTCGCGATTGATTATGCCGAACATGGTAAAGACCATAATTGGCAAGAGAGCGACAACGGCAGACGGTATCTTGAGCAGAGGTTCGGTGAGCCACAGAAATACGGTGACAGAAAAAGTGGCAACAACGATTACGAGATCCCATGTGATTTTGAGATTTTCCGGGAAGAGCATTTCGAAGTGGTCGGTCCGCGGCTTGAAAATCTTGATCAGGAGGTACCACAGAACCAGCAGCATGATGATAACGATTGGCATAGCTATAACCATCCACTTCAAAAAGGAGACAGGATGGCCGAGTTGCCCCAATACCGAGGCGGCCACAGCGTTGGGTGGCGTGCCGATCAGTGTACCCATTCCGCCGATGTTGGCCGCGAACGGAACGGCCAAGACAAGCGCCTTCTTAAAAGGGTCTCTTCCTTCAAAGTGCTTGAATAGCGGAGTCAGGATAGCGATCATCATCGCCGCCGTGGCAGTGTTCGACATGAACATGGAGAACAGGGCTGTAATGCAGATCACGCCCAATAACACCATTTTGGGATGTGTTCCGAATGGTTTTACGAAGGCTCTAGCGAGCCTTACGTCGAGGCCATGCTTGGTGGCCGCAACAGCGAGAATGAAACCACCAAAAAACAAGACCAGGACCGGACTGGCGATGGGGTTGAGAAAAATCTGGTAGCTGCGTTCCACCCCTGATGGTTCCAAGCCAAGAGGTCCGCCGGGCGTGCCGAGCAGATACACAGAAAGAACGATAACCATGATAGCCGTAGCGAAGGGCGGAATAGCTTCAGTCACCCAGAGGCCGGCGGCACCTACAAAAATCATCAGACAGATTCTCGCCCCGAGGGTCATACCCTCCAAGGGCAGAAACCCGGCGCCAACAGCGAGGGCCAGGATAATGAAAACCTTGAGTGTGGCTTTCCAGTTGATCCTCAGGACGATGTTGCCATCCGAGTCGAAATTTATTTCGTGAGCCATTTTTAATACCTTGACAATTAAGCGGCCGAAACCGCCAGTTTCAGTTTTTTTGTCGCCGGAGCATATATAATTTAGATAGATATGTCAACATCGCGCTGGGGCAATCGGCGGCGATTTTGGTGCCGGCGCAAGGTAAAGACAGCCTGCAGGATACCATTTGCGCAAAAGCGGAGATTCTACGATATTACAGGGACAAGTCAAGGTACTGCAGTTGCTGTCAATTATTTGATGGAGTCACAGTTTGTTTAGGCTACAATCCATTGGTCCGGGAAGCTTTATACTGTTATCCTGCTTGGTTTTGCTGTCAGGTATTGCCATCGCGATTCAGCCACTGATTTCCTATCAGGGGCGAATTACCGGCCCTGACGGAACACCGGTTAACGACGGCGAGTACTCCGCAATATTCAGAATATACGCGGACTCAGTTGGCGGGCAGCCAATCTGGACTGAAGCGGCGACAGTCACTGCGGTATCCGGCCTGTTCGAGCACCGACTCGGTTCGACAACCGAGTTTCCAGCCGGAATGTTCACGGACAACGAAAATCTGTTCCTTGAGACCGAAATAGACGGCGCTGTTGCGGCTCCTCGCAGCCGTCTGCTAGCGACTCCATTCGCGCTGGCGGCCGGGGGCCTGAATGTTTCTGACACCAGTGGCCGCCAAATGATCGTCACGTCATCCGACCAACGAAAGCTGGCGATCGTCGACACATCGGGTACGGAGCGCATTGTACTTCGCGACGCCGATGGTGATGGCGCGGTGGTTTTGCCAGGGTCGTCCATAAGCGCCACTGAACTGGCGTCCGAGCCGGGTATCGCCGGCAGTGTGAATATCTACCTGATGACATTGACAACCGGTTCGATGACGGACCTGGCCACGGTCACAATCACGACACCCGACAAGGGCTATATCGTGCTCTACGGGAAGTGTTACATAATGCTCAGCGGGACTGTTGGGCCCAATACGGCGATAGTGCAGATTGACGAAAACGAGGGTGGCGGGACACAGTACCCCTATTTCACCGTAGCCGGACTATCCGGTTATGTTAATACAGGTGTCAACTATTTCCCGGCTTTCGTTAGTCGTGTTTACTACAAGTCGGCGGGTACGTACACTTTCAGATTGGAGGGGCGCGCAAATAATGATCTGCCTGCGACAGCCCGGACATGGGACCATGTGCTGACCGCCGTTTATTTCCCCACCAGTTATTGGGGTGTCGGGGCGGTTCTTCCCGATGCCTCATGGATCCCCGGAGCGGTGCCGATAGAGCCGACGGGAGACTCGGGGTTTCGAAGTGATGAATTGAATTATGAAGTGGATCTTCGGCAACTGGAACGACTGGACACTGACAACTGAGTCACTTTTTCCGTGAACTTTGCAGCCGCTATAGCAGCCTACTTGACCAACATCATCTTCTTCGTGCCAATGTAGTCGTCCGCGGTGAGGCGGTAGAAATAGACGCCGCTTGAGACAACCGTATTGGCGGTAGTAGTGCCGTCCCACGAGACGACATAATGACCTGCGGATTGCGGCCCGTCAACCAGTGTAATCACCTTCTGACCCAGCACGTTGTAGACGGTCAATTCCACGTTCGCGGCGCGACGCAGATTGTAGGCGATTACGGTTTCCATATTAAACGGGTTGGGGTAGTTTTGTCCGAGCACGAAATCAGTCGGCATATCGCTTTTGTCCGGTACCGACGTGAAAGCGTTCGGATTATAGCCCGTAGAATAGATAAAAACGCCATCGACACCCGCGGTGGCCACAATGCCTTCACCCGCCACCACCCGTTGAGCCCCTCTCCCCCCTGTTTGAACCAGAACGGGAATGTTCTCCGAGATATCATAGACGAGAATGCCGGCGTCGCCTACACAATAGAGCCGGTTACCATCGACCGCCAGGTCATAGATAGCCGATGGCAGGTTCACTGTCGCGAGGTAGTCAAGGTCATAGGGGTTGGATATATCATGTACCTGTAAGGTATTGGCCTGAACGACGAATAACCGGTCAGACGCGGTCAGGAGTTTGACTGAAGCTGTCGGAAGACCTATACCCGCTATCTCCTGCAGATCGAAATTGGAATCAAACTTATAGGACTTGACCTGGTCGACCTTGCCCATATCGATAAAAACTGCGTCGCCGTTCACCGCAACCGAGCGAATCAGTTCGCGGCTCGGGTTCCAGGTTCTGTAGACTTCCAGTGTGGCTGAGTCCGAGATACCGCAGACAATTATCTCATAATCGCGAAAAACAAGCAGGACACGGAGGTCGTTGATCTTCTCTGTCATGTAAAAGACGTCGTTCGCTCCGGCTGCTTTGGCGTAGACGGCATAGTCAAGGAAAAACGAATCCGGACTTGAAGCCTGAGAGACAAACCCCACCATGTTCATGTTGGCGTACAGTGGAAGAAGCGTATCGCCGTTGTGAGTCATCAGAGCGACGCTGTCGAGTTCGTCATATATCGTGTATTCCCATGAGACCCTGCTATCGGCGCCAATTTGGTAAACATCAACCGGCGAGGACACGCCGCCCAAGAACAGCCGACCGTCGAATATCTCCATCGAGGTTATCTGTCCTTCGCGATACAGAGCATGCTCCTGCCTGGCCGAATCGGAGAGGTCAAACATGGTGGCGCCACCGTCTATTTCGGGTAAAATCAACCAGTCATGATTGCCGACCCGAAAGAGATCACCGTAGGGTCGGATGAGGGGCGCCTCTATATAGCTCGAATTGGTCAGGTCGTCACATTCAGTTAAAACGAGTTCTCGACCACAGACAAAAGCCAGCAGCGAGTCGGTAGCATATACGGCCTGAGTTGCCGGTATTCCATAAACAGAATCGGTTATTTCGGCGCCATCGGGGAAGAACTCACCGATATACGCTCCACCGTCGTAAAGCGTCAGCACGAAGCCCGGGTCATGCTTGATAAATGACGATGGCCGGCGGGGAACATAAAGGTAGTCGATGAACTCACCGAAGCCGTCGGCGGAAATATCATAGCGAAGCAATCCGTTGTATTCGTCGAGGACATAAAGGTCCTGATCATATACTTCGAGTTGTGTCGCGAGAATACCGATCATGCTGGAATCGATAAATTCGGCGTTGTTCAAATCATCGAGTCGGTAGCGCCAGACACCGTCGAACCACATCGAGATATAAATGTCTTCTTCGCTGATAGCGAAGTCGGCGAAATAGACCCCGAAGTCAATTTCGCCCAGGTATTCAAGATGTGGCAGCGCCGAGATATCGATAAGATGAAGGCGACTGTAATCTGTCTGAACAGCGACCATATCCCCATAAAGTTTTATCGAAGACTGGGAGACATTCATGAAGATTATTTCTTCGAAGACGAATTGGCCCAATCGCGCGTCGTAAAAGTAGCTGGCGACGCCCTGGTCGGTAACCGCAACAGCGTAAGTATCGACAAATACGATATCCTGCAGATTGCTTATCAGTATGGTCTGATCCGGGATAGTATCATATTGCGCCTGAACCGTCGCGCTTATCAACAAGAGAACGCAGATTGTCAAAATAACATACTTCATTTCAGCATCACCATCTTTTTAGTCAGGGTGGCACTATCTGTTTTCAGACGATAGAGGTAAACTCCAGAGGCATGGGTCGCGCCGTCAAAGTCAACAATATGAGTTCCGGCGGGCAGTTCTTCGTCGAGCAGGATGCTTACCCTCTGCCCCAGGATATTGAACACCTCGAGAGCGACCCGAGACCTCGCCGGCAATTGAAAGCGAATGGATGTGGCCGGGTTAAACGGGTTCGGATAATTCTGCGCCAGAGACACCCGGTTCGGCAGCAGCGTTCGAAGATCGTCTGTTGAAGTCGGTATATCGAGCGATCGATAGTAGTTCGAATTCAGATTATCGACCAGAAAGCGACCTCGATTGGCGCCATCTTCGCTTGGAGCATCGAAATTCCACACGAGTAAATCGTTATTGTCGCTGACCAGAAGTATATCTACGAGCCCATCGGCGTCGATATCATCGACAAGCGGAATAAATCTGGTCGAAAAGACCTGAGAAGGCAGAGCCGGTGTTGTGACGGGCCAGCCAGGCACAGGGTCGGCATTGTGGTCGAGAATATACAGGCGTTCACGTCCAGTGCTGGGAAGCAGGTAACCGGACCTGAATATGATTTCGGGGTATTCATCGCCGGTGACATTGGCAACTATCGGCTCGCCGAAGACGTTGAAGTCGGCGAACGCGACACCGAAAGGCATACCGGACATCTGCGCGTAGGCCGTACCATCGGCCCGGAAGATATACAGGCGCGATATGTCATACTCGTGAAACGAGATGAGAATTTCGGGAATACCATCGAGGTCGAGATCACCCAATATCGGATACAACCCTACCCAACCCTGCATCTCTGGCAGAGCGATGGGAAAACCCGGAAAGTCATCGAACACGCGGGTCTTTATCCAGATGTGAGGGATTACATCGGCATCGTATCCGGCCGTAATGACTTCCGGGATGTAATCGCCG
Organism: Candidatus Zixiibacteriota bacterium; assembly: GCA_040756055.1. NCBI lineage: Bacteria > Pseudomonadati > Candidatus Zixiibacteriota > Candidatus Zixiibacteriota bacterium. The sequence goes on along the minus strand of JBFLZR010000003.1, from coordinate 25,268 downwards.
TCAAGATCGGCCAATTCCGTGCCGTAAACCATCCTCACTCTGGTTACAACAGGATCTTCGAGATCGAAAGCCGGCTGTCCGGTACGACCATCGAATATGCCGACACCGCAATAGGGGGCGGAAGCAGAGTAGGAACCGACAACCTCCTGCAGTCCATCTGCGTTCAAATCCGCCGTTGTCACAAGCGGTGATGTACTTCCGCCTTTGGAATACGAATCCGATATACGCGGATTAAAAGTAGCAAAGAAGCCGTCCATGGCATAGAAATAAGAATCGCCGTTGAACTCGTAGGCAAGAATCTCGCCCAGAGTGTTGATGATCACTATCGCCGAGTCTTCCGCCAGACCGAGTTTTGCGACAATCGGGTTGGGGTAGCCATATCCATAGGGGATGCCACCGGTGAAGCAGTCTCGCGGCCAACCTTCAGCATAGGTCCCATCGCCATTGAAGACATGGATGCCGCTATCGCCGGTACATATAATCTCGTCGTACCCATCGCGATCGACATCGTAGACTGCCGGAATACTGCGCATATCCGCGTCGCAACGCACCGGAAAACCGTCGACAATGCTTCCGTCAGGATGGAACACGTACAGTCCACTGGCGGTGCCAAGGATAATTTCGCAGCTACCGTCGTGGTCCAGATCAGCGCTAACGGGAGACCGGGCAGGCACGTCGCCCAGAGTTCGAGGCCAGCCTTCGGCAAAGGCCGAGGATACGTGGATATCAGCGGATTCTGTTATCTCTTCGCCGTCAAAGAAACCCTGCAAATAAAGCGTGAACTGACCGGTATCAGTTCCGGAAAGCGCCCAGTTGTAGATCAGTGAATCAAAGTACTCAGCGGTCGAAGACAAAAGCAGCACCGGAGACGATCCATTTACATAATACAATCTCAGTGAATCATATGTCGGGCCGAACATCGAGCCCCTGACTTCCACATTGTATTGAACGTCTTCACCAGAGGTCGGGTGATCGAGCCGCACGGTGTTGGCACGAACGTTATAGAACCCCGTGACATACTGGTTGCCCCAGAAATCGGTCAGGCGCAGGTAAACCGGTCCTTCAACGGCGGGATTGTCAAAAACGTACAGGACCGAATCCGCCGGTAGTGTGGACCCGTCGGCGAGGGGTTGCCAATCATATTCGTCGAACCCCACCGAATACTCCAGATACCAGGGGCCAGAATAACTGTTGACGGCGGCTCCTTTGATTTCCAGCGCCGTGGTATATCTCTGCCAACGCTCGGGTTGCGTTATTGCGATAGTACCGGGGACAAGCGACGCCAGGGCAGCATCGATATTCAGATAGCCGTGCCCCGAAAACGTGTCCGGGCCGACCAGATTATCGCCAGTATTGAAGGGGTCGAGCATGTCCGTTGCTGATTCAAGGAGAATATTTTCCAATTCGGCGACCGTAAGACCGGGGCTTTTCGCGAGCACCAGCGCGGCCGCTCCACAGGCCATAGGAGCGGACATGGATGAACCATCGGAGAGATAATACAGGGAGTCATCACCGATTATTCGCACACCCGGTTCAACGGAGCTATACATATCCGTACCGTCGGCGCGAAGCGAGAGAATATCCAATCCGGGGGCTACGATATCGATGTGCGCTCCCCAGGTGGCGAATGGGGTAAGGAAGCCATCGGAATCACCCGCGGTAACCACGAACGACGAGTCATACGCCGCCGGATAATCGCGAGTGTTGTCGCCGCTATTGCCGGCGGCGATGCTGACAAAAACGTTATTGAGGCGGGCAAATTCGAGGGCCTCGCGGAGCATGGATGACTCGAAGATCGTGCCCCAGCTCGCGTTAATAATTCTCGCGCCCGAATTGACCGCATAGAGAATACCTTCGGTAGCGGCACTCGTCGTGGTGTTGGGGTTAATACTTATTGCCATTATCCTGGCGTTGGGAGCAATTCCGGCAATGCCCCTGGTGTCGGCGCTGGCGGCTACGATGCCAGCGATGTGCGTGCCATGGCCGATAAGGTCGTTGGGGTCGTTGTCGCCAATGGGCTCAAGGGGAGTCTCGTAGTCTCCGGTGATATCGAAACCAATCACGTCATCGACATACCCGTTGTGGTCATCGTCGATGCCATTATCGGGGATCTCGTCAGGATTTTGCCAGAATTTCCCTTGAAGCTCCGGATGCTTTGAATCAACCCCGGTATCAACTATGGCGACGACCACCTCGGTTTTGTCGGTCGGGGTATTGGTGTAGTATTCAACGAGCCTGACATCCACATCAGGAGTCCCGGTTTTGTAGACCAGCAGATCGTTGGCGTCGCCAATCACTCTCTCGATGCCGAGATACTCCTGCCCGGTGTTATATAGATACCACTGATTGGAAAAAAGTGAGTCCTGAGGGAATTCAAGAAACTGAACGTAATAGTCCGGCTCTATGTATTCAACGTTGTCCCTGCCGAACTTCTTTAGCACCTCGTCGGCGGTAGTGCCGGGGTCGTCCGATTGAAAAACGTAATACCTGTCCCACTTGTTTCCATCGACAAGTTTCTGATCCGGTATCATCCTGAACGCCTTACGGAATTTCCCGTGATCATCCTGCGCCGCAGCGATAGCTGCCGGGATCCTGCCCTCAGCAAGTTTTACAATAAATCGACCCGGAACCGGACCTTCGGGTTGGTCATTTATTCCAGAAGCAAAAGTTGAAGCCGCCAGGACAAAAACAGTAGCGAGACAGAACAGAGACCATCCAACTGTTCTCATCAAGAGTCCTTTGATTCTTACGTTTTTACAAAATAACACCGGCGGTTTTAACCCTACAAATTCGGAGGCGGTTATCTATTTCCCGAAATACAGACGTTGAGGAAGTATTTTCGTTCAAAGTGCTGTCCTCAAGATAATACCAAACCCCTTTTTGTCAAGCTATAATCGCTTGTTGAGCAAAACGTTACAGGTGGCGCGTGATCCGGTTGATCAGAATAGAATTTCCTGCGAATATGGACTAAAAGCGTAAAATAGTCTAATTTTACGGTCTGAACCCTCACCGCTAAACCCTAAAACCCGGATAACGGCGTTCTCCCCGGTCGGCGTCTGCAAATGAATCCAATCCCCTTTGCTCACCTCCAGGCGATCTTCATTCGACTCTGATGTTATACCGTTGAGCATCTCCCTGACATCGTTGAAGTCTCCCCTGAAGGGTAGTCTGCGAAGGCGATTAGCCTTCAGAAAACCATCAAGCTTAACCGGTGAGTTAAGGTAGTCTTTGCCGTCTTTGGAAAAGTAATACAGGTCGTTATTGAGGTCATCGGCGCGCACATAATCGTTGAGACTGAACGCAAAACCATCGTGGTCGGATTTGTATCTGATGCTCAGTTCCATCTCACCGCTTGGGCCGCAGACAGCCACAACCTCGTTGGATGGTTTGGACACCGTTCCATCTGGCATAACCACTCGAACCGAAACATAGTATTTCTTGCCGTCCTGAAGCCCATCGGCGATAAAGTGTTCAACAGCGTCATCGGGATTAGTATCACCGGGATATGGAGCCGGATTGAAGGGCTTTACCATTGCCGGGAGATCGGCGCCGGGGTATTTGTCATTGAGGGGGGTGTCACTGATATAAATATTAAATCCGCTTATCAAGCTGGCGCAGTCTGTCTTCCAGTGGACATCCATTGTCTGAGTGTTAACATCGACACCGAGGTCGCGGGCCAGACAAACGGTCGGTTGTTCTTCCACTATTGGCTTAGGGGCGCAACCGAACGCCAAGCAACCGACAATCACGATGCAGATGATCAAGAGAAGTTTTCGTCTCATTTGACAGCAAGCTCCATTTGTCTGGGGCTGAGGAATACAGCGCCGTTCTCCGTAACTTTTACGTCTTCTTCCAGACCGACACAGCCGATACCGGGCAGGATTATTTCGAGTTCCAGTGTAAAAACATTGTTCTCTTCAAGAGGGATTGTCGGTGTAAGGCCGTATCGCTCCCATTTCGGCCCGATTATCGCTCCACCATCGTGAACACTGCGCCCGAGTTGATGTCCAAGGGCGTGTTCGTAGACGGCATAGCCGTTCTGCTCGAGCATCTCTCTGGCGCGGGCATCGATCTCAAAACCCTTTGCACCCGGCCTGCACATTGTTGCCGTCTCGGTGATGATTTCATTGACCATCTGGAACGCTTCGAGCAGTTCCGCCGGTGGTGTGGATTCTCCGGGACGTTTAACATAAAGCAGGCGTTGTATATCAGAGCAGTAGTCCTGGTGCTTAACTCCGAAATCGACGTGCAGCAAATCACCGCCCGCCAGTTTGGCTCCGGTGGGCCTGGAGTGACCGGGGCGAGTTTTGTCACCGGCGTTCACGATGGTCACAAACGAACGGGCATTGCCTGTTTTGTCAATCAAGTCATCGATCAGCGCCGCGATTTCGATTTCGCTCATGCCGGAATGGATCTTCTTCACGGCATTATGCCAGACTTCGTCGGCCACCTCGGCGGCCTTTTTCAGAAGTTTTATTTCCGACGGTAGTTTACGGCTACGCAGGCGCGCGATGATTGGCTCGGCGGATATCAGCCGCTCGATATATGGGGTTTTGTTGAGATAGCCCTCGAGTTGCAGATACATACCGTGAGAGAGACCATCGGCGGCGCAGTCGTTGACGGAGTAGTTGATGGCGATCTGGGCGGGATCGAGCCGGTTGAGAATTTTTCGAAAATCCTGGCTGACGCCTTCGGTATAGGAGAGAACTTCGGTGAAATGACCGGACTTTTTGAAATCCTCTTCGTCGAAATTACCTACCAGCGCTATGGCGTCGCCGTGGCGGGTATAGATAAAAAACGACTCCCACACGACGCTGTGATCGACCACCAGAGGCATGACCGGATCGGAGGCCATTTCGGTTTCTCTGACGAAAACCAGCCAGCAGTCAAGCTCAAGTTCACCAAGGATCTTGATTGCTTGATCGATTTTGCCTTTGACTATATCCATGGTGGGCAAAATACGACGGGCTTGAAGATATAACAAGGATTTTCCGGCAACGACCGGGCGGACGAAAACCCTTTTCAGATATCTCTCTCTTTGGGACCATCGTATTCGAAAGGGGTGGGGCCGAGTTTGCGCATCGGTTTTTCGCGCGTCATCTCCTCGTAGGCGTGCGCGACAAGCCCGGGGACTCTGGAGATGACGAACAGCCCCTTTCCCAGACGCCAGTCGAAGCCCATATCGGAGATAACCGCCGCAACGGCACCGTTGATATTTATCGGTAAAGCGCGGCCGGTCCTCTCCGCCAGAACCTTTTCGACAGCAAGGCATAGTTCAACGTGATTGCCTTTTACGCCCTGTGTTGTCGCCAGTTCGAATAACTTCGTTGTGCGAGGGTCGCGCTCATGGAGTTGATGCCCAAAGCCGGGCATGCGCTTTTTGTTTTCCTCGAGCCATGAGACAAGCTGATTCGCGGCTTCAATGCTTTCCAACCCTTTTTGCGCCCACTCCTGCAAAATCCGGGCAGCCTGTTCGATAGCGCCACCGTGAGTGTCGCCTATCGCAAGTACACCGGCAGCAATCGCGGCGTTCAGAGGGTTGCCGCCCGACATGGAGGTGCGAGCGGCCAGCACCGATGGGGGCGTGGGGCCGTGATCTACGGTGGCGACCAGGATAGCATTCATCATCACAGCTTCGGCTTTCGACGGTAACTCACCCCTGAGAACCAGAAATACTGCTTCGGCAAAGGACAGTTTCTCCATCATAGCCGTGACGGAGTAACCGCGTACCCGTATGTTTTCCCTGGTGGCATCGGTAATAGCTGTTTTCCATTTGTTATCGGCCATATCCATTCCCCCGCCGGGCAGGTTATATTTTACCCATTGCTTTGCTTTGATTGAGCAACCGCCTGTTTTATTGTAGTCAGCCATTGCTCCTGCAGCGAATCGATATCGATGCCGAGAACGGCCTTGACATCAGCCTCGAAGTTTCCTTTCGAGGTCCACAGCTCTTTGAATTTATCCATTCCGTAGACGTAGACAACGAAGTCGACAAACGAGGCGGCGACCGCCGACTGGGCTCTTTCTACATTGCTGTTGAAAGTGGTGTCCGTAGCCATCTCCCGCAGGGGCATGAAAGTTCCGTTTTCGAGCTTTTCAAGAGTCCGGGCGTGATAATCGGTTCCCGAGTTATCGAGCAAGGCCTTCAACCCGTGTTCGAGGAAAATGTGTTTTGTCGGCTCCGACTGCCATTTCGGTAAAAGGTATTTTACAAGCGGTGTGCCAAGAGCGAAGGGAGGCCATTGATGCAGAGTATCACCAACGTAGAAGGGATATTGTTGACCCGTCATGCCCCTGCCCTGCCCCGGGCCGGTATAATAAAAGACAAAGAGAGTATCCGGCAGTGTGTTTATGCCGAGAAACCGGCAGGCGCTTCGCAGAGCACCACCATAAGTCTGCGCCAGTCCGCTGATGCTGTTTCGATGGGCATGATCCGGCGGGTAAAAGACTTTCACCATGCCAACCGTCGTCTCCTGCCATTCGCTATAGTCCGCCTCTATTGGCTCAGCGCCGGGATCGAGATCGGCTCCTACCCTGATTGACTGGGAGGCACTCTCCGTGGAGTCGGTTTTCAAGTCATTTACTGTCTGCTTATCGGCTACTTCATTCTTTCCACAGGAGTTGAGAGTAAGACAGAGCACGATTGTCACGACAGTGTTCAGGATGTCAGACCAAGATATGCGCATTTTCATAAAAACCCTAAAATGGCTTGATTTTTCGGTGTTCGGTTAATTTATTACAATCTATGATATTTGACGAATATACGGGTCAGTTCGAGATGTGTCAAATTGAATGGCATAGTTATTTTTTTCACAAAGACTGTTGACCCAAGACGTGATATTATCGATATTGAAATGAAATAGGATAATTTTAGGGTGTTTTGTCGGGATATGATGGCGGGGCACCTTGATAAAGCACGCTAAATTGCTTATCCTGCTTTGGTTAATAGACAGGTTATCAAACAGTGTTGTCGGATGAATTAGTGATAGCGTTTCGATCTCCAGATGTTTCCACCGGCATTATCATAATAGTCGGCGGTTATGGTAGTGGCAAATCCGAGGTCTCGGTTAATCTCGCCCGCTATCTGGTCGCTAATCGGGCCACGCCTGATGAATCGATTGCGATAGTGGACCTCGATATTGTCAATCCGTACTTCCGGTCCAGAGAAGCGGCGGCGGAACTCGAGAAGTTGGGTATTGACGCCATCAATCCCAAAGGCGGACAATTCTATGCCGACCTTCCGATAATACTCCCCCAGATAAAATCGAGACTAAAAGAACACCGTGGTACGACTGTCGTCGATGTGGGTGGTGATGATGCGGGCGCGAGGGTGCTCAGTTCCCTGGCGGATGCTTTTACGCCCGACGAATATGAGCTGTTGATGGTGCTCAACCTGAATCGCCCGTTTACATCGACTGTCGATGGCTGTTTGAAGATGATAAAAGAGATTGAGACTTCGTCGCGTCTGAAATTCACGGGTATAATTTCCAACACCCATTTGATGGATGATACGGACGAAGCGACGATTCTGGCGGGCCTTGAGTTGGCTCACCGGGTGAGTAAAAAGACGGGCTTGCCGATTGTGTTTTTGAGCGCCACCGATGAAGTGCTCGAGCGAATAGACCCGGCCAGGATTGACGTGCCGGTGCTCGCGCTCAACCGGTCGCTTTTGAAGCCCTGGGAAAGAAAGAAACAAAGCGGGACCAAGTAAGAATAAAGGACTTGTTAATGCCCGGCGTTACCATAGATAAGAATCATTGTAAAGGTTGTGAGCTGTGCGTGAAGGCGTGTCCTCAGCAGATACTGAGAATGTCCAAACAGATCGGTATCAAGGGATACTTCTACGCGGAAATGGCAGACAGCTCCCGCTGTATCGGCTGCAAGATTTGCGCCATCACCTGCCCTGATGTGGCGATCGAGGTTCACACCCACGGGACCTCATTTGCGCTGTTTGATTACTGATTAACCGGGATTGAAGGAAGAACCAATGGCGAAAGTACTGATGAAAGGTAATGAGGCGATCGCTGAAGCGGCGTTGAAGGCGGGTGCGACCAACTACTTCTGTTATCCGATCACGCCGCAGACAGAGGTAGCCGAGTATTTATCCCGTCGTATGCCCCAGGTGGGTGGCGTCTTCTTGCAGGGCGAGAGCGAACTGGCGGTGGCCAACATGCTCTTCGGAGCTTCTTCGACCGGCAAGAGGGTCTTCACGACATCATCCAGCCCTGGTATCAGCCTTATGCAGGAGGCGATTTCATACATGGCCGGGGCGCAACTGCCGGTGGTGATAGTTAATATCATGCGCGGTGGCCCGGGACTCGGCGGCATCCTTCCGGCGCAATCAGACTATTTTCAGGCCACCAAGGCCGGTGGGCACGGGGACTATCGGGTGCTCGTGCTGGCTCCATCGACCATACAGGAGGCGGTTGACCTTATGATGCTGTCGTTTTACCTGGCTGACAAGTATCGTAATCCGGTAATGTTGATAGGCGATGGAATGATCGGCCAGATGATGGAACCGGTGGAATTTCCGGACAAGTACGAAGAACCGGAGCTTCCCCCCAAGGACTGGGCGGCTACCGGGGCGAAAGGGCGCAAACCGGTAATCATAAAATCGCTCTTTCTCGATCCGGTCGGGCTTGAGAAAAACAGCTGGCTTCTGCACGCGAAATACGAGCAGATGAAAAAGGAAGAGATTCGTTTCGAGCAATATAAGATATCGGCCAAAAACAAAATTATCATTGTCGCCTACGGCACCATGGCAAGAATTTGTCAGACCGCTATCGATGAGCTCGAAAAAGAAGGCATCTCCGTGGGGTTGTTCCGACCCATCAGCCTCTTCCCCTTCCCTCTCAAGCAAATCGGCGACGAAGCGGCGAAGAAGAATATCGACGATGTTCTCGTGGTGGAGATGAGCACGGCTCAGATGTGCGAGGATGTCGAGCGAGCGGTGCTAGGCAGAAAGCCGATCAGTTTTTACGGCCGCACCGGCGGCATTGTACCGTCGCCGGAGGAGGTTATCGATCAGGTAAAGAAGCTGATCGATAAGAGAAAACCGAAAACCAAAAAGAAAGCTTGAGGTCTGCCATGGAAATTACGGAAAATACGATTTTTGCCAGACCGGAAGCTCTTCAAGATACCATTACCCACTACTGTCCGGGATGCACACACGGCGTGATACACCGTCTGGTCGCCGAGGCTCTCGACAGCCTGGGAGTGCGAGAGAGGTCGCTTGGTGTGGCGCCGGTTGGATGTTCCGTGCTGGCTTACAACTATTTCAACTGCGACTTTCTCGAGGCTCCCCATGGTCGTGCTCCGGCACTGGCCACCGGCTTTAAAAGACTTCGGCCGGACATGATAGTGTTCACGTATCAGGGTGACGGGGATCTGGCTTCGATAGGCATGAGTGAGATAATTCACTCGGCCAACCGCGGTGAAAAATTCACGACGATATTCGTCAATAACGCGGTGTATGGGATGACCGGCGGTCAGATGGCTCCCACCACTCTTGAGGGGCAGATCACGACAACCAGTCCGGCGGGAAGAGATGTGGAACTCACGGGTCAGCCGATTCGGATGGTGGAACTGCTTTCTTCGCTGGCCACACCGGCATATCTTGAGCGCGTGGCCGTACATACCCCGCAGCATATTATTCAGGCCAAGCGCGCGATAAAGAAGGCGTTTACCTATCAGGTTGAAGGCAGATGTTTCTCGATGGTCGAGGTGCTTTCCACCTGTCCCACCAACTGGGGTATGACCCCGACTGAAGCGACGGCCTGGCTTGCCGACAAGATGATGACTTACTATCCGCTGGGCTGCAAAAAGGACCCCGGCAGTTCGGAGACATAGAATGCAGCAATTTGAAGTTACTTTTGCCGGATTCGGAGGTCAGGGGATTATGACGGCCGGGCAGCTTCTGGCGTACGCCGGCATGGCGGAGGGGAAAAAAGTGATCTGGTTGCCATCGTACGGCCCCGAGATGCGCGGCGGCACTGCTTATTGTACGGTGGTCATTTCGGACGAACGTATCGGCTCTCCGATTATAAACAACCCGATGGCGCTGTGCGTGTTTAATCGGCCATCGTTTGAGAAATTCGCTCCGCGGATAAAGTCCGGTGGGCTGCTGGTTGTCAACAGTTCTTTGATAAACCTCACCTCCGACCGCAAGGATATCACCGAGCTTTTGGTCCCGGCTAACGACATCGCCATGAAGGCGGGTAATGCCAAAGCGGCCAATATCGTGATGCTCGGAGCTTTTGTCGGTGCTTCGAAAGTGATAAAATACGACACCGTCAACAAGATCGTAGTTGATAAGATGGGCGCCAAGAAGGACCTGCTTAAAATCAATCTCGCTGTGCTCAAACAGGGGTATGACCTGGCTCTGGAATTGATGGCTCAGAAGGAAAAAGTATGAATCACGACATGAGCAAACTACCGGAAATATTCGAGCGATATTCCAAGTCACAGGAATCGCTTATTGCCGTGCTGCAGGATATTCAAAAGGAATTTCAATTTCTTCCGTGTGAAGCGCTCGAGGAGACTTCGAGGGTTCTGAACGTGCCGTTGAGCAAAGTCTTCTCGGTATCAACGTTTTACAACGCCTTCAGCCTGAATCCCCGCGGTGAGACGGTTATTCGGATTTGCGTTGGCACGGCCTGTCATATTCGCGGGGCGCGTTTGATTCAGGATCAGATTGAGAGTTCGCTGGGAATCAAAGCGGGCGAAACCACGTCGGACGGCAAGTTCACCATCGAGGTGGTCGCCTGTGTCGGCGCGTGCGCCATGGCGCCGGTCGCGATTGTGAATGACAAGTACCATGGTTCTCTCAAGGTATCCAACGTCAAGAAACTTCTGAAGGTAAAGTGATATGCAGGTAAAAGACCCACAGCAATTAGCGAAAGTCAGAGATAAGTACCTTGCCGGACAGAAAAAATACCCCCGCAAGGTGATGGTCTGCTGCGGTACGGGATGTCTTGCCAACGGAGCCGGGAAGATTGTTGAGGCCTTTAAAAGCGCTCTCGATAAACGTGAAATAAAGAATTTCGCGGTTGAAGCCATCAAGGAGACAGGCTGTCACGGCTTTTGCGAGCAGGGTCCGCTGGTAATTATCGAACCCGAGGGAATCTTCTACACCAGGGTCAAGCCCAAAGATGTAGACGCGATTATTGAGCAGTCGATTGAAAATAAGAACGTAGTGGAATCACTTCTGTTCACCGAGCCGAAGAGCGGCAAAAAGATTGAGAAATACGACGATGTCGGATTCTTCTCGCACCAGCGTCGCCTGGCCCTGAGAAATCTCGGCAAGATAGCCGCCAACGATATCAGGGAATATATCAGCGTTGGTGGGTATCAGGCGCTGGCCAAGGCCCTGACCGGTATGACGCCCGATGAGATAATAGACGAGATCACGAAGTCGGGTTTGCGCGGACGAGGGGGCGGTGGATTCCCGGCCGGCAAAAAATGGCGTACCTGCCGCGATGTCGAGTCGGATGTCCGGTATGTAATCTGTAATGGCGACGAGGGTGATCCCGGCGCGTTCATGGATCGTTCCATAATGGAGGGTGATCCTCACGCCGTGCTGGAAGGGATGATGATTGCGGCTTTCGCAGTTGGCGCGAGGCAGGGATATATCTATGTTCGCGAGGAATACCCGCTGGCGGTGACGCATCTTTCCAAGGCTATTAAGGATTGCGAAGAAACCGGTCTGCTCGGAGACGATATTCTGGGGACCGGATTTTCGTTCGAGATTCATATTGCCCGGGGGGCGGGCGCTTTCGTATGCGGCGAATCATCGGCTCTCATGAAATCTGTCGCCGGCGAAGTCGGTGAGCCGCGAGCCAAGTATATCCGGTCGGTCATAAAGGGGCTGTATGATCAGCCGACCGTGTTGAACAACGTTGAGACCTTTGTCAATGTTCCGCTGATCATAAATAGAGGCGCGGACTGGTTCAAGAGTATCGGCACCAGGAAAAGCTCGGGAACGAAAGTCTTCTCCCTCGTCGGGAAAGTCCGCAACACCGGTTTGATTGAGGTTGCCATGGGCACCACCCTGCGCGAGATTATTTACGATATCGGCGGGGGCATAATCGATAATCGCCCGTTCAAGGCAGTTCAGACCGGCGGACCATCGGGCGGTTGTCTTCCCGATTCACAGCTCGACCTTCCCGTAGATTTCGATTCGCTCACCGAGGCCGGTTCGATGATGGGTTCGGGTGGCATGATTGTCATGGATGATAAGACGTGCATGGTTGATGTCGCCCGTTATTTCCTGTCTTTTCTTGTAGCCGAATCGTGCGGCAAGTGCGTTCCCTGCCGTGAGGGTCTGTACCAGCTTCATGCTCTGACGGATAAGATTTGCCAGGGGAAGGGTAAAGAGTCGGATCTCGACAAGATCGAGAAACTCTCGGAGATGGTGATTATCGGTTCGCTTTGCGGGCTGGGGAAATCAGGTCCGAATCCGGTGCTGAGTACGCTGAAGTTTTTCAGAGACGAATACCTGGCGCATATTCGGGACAAACGCTGTCCCGCCGGCGTATGTCGCGATCTCATAAAATATGAAATTTTGGACAGCTGCACGGGTTGTACCGCCTGCGTGGCGGTCTGCCCCACCGGCGCCATCACGGGAAAGAAAGACAAAGTACACATACTTGACCAGAAGAAGTGCACCAAGTGCGGAGCTTGCTTTGCCATCTGTCGCTTCGACGCTATAGAGGTTAGTTAGGAGATAGAATGGTCAGTTTGACAATAAACGGAAAGATCGTTCAGGCCGAGGAAGGCGAGATGCTTTTGTCGGTGCTGCGGCGCGAGAAGATAGACATTCCCGCGCTGTGTCACCATGAGGCGGTTGAGCCTTTCGGAGCCTGTCGCCTGTGCGTTGTGGAAATTACCCGTGAATCCTGGGACGGATGGTGCGACTATGTGACTTCGTGCCTCTACCCTGTTTCGGCCGGTCTGATTGTAAATACGCACGCGCCGAAAGTAAACGAACTTCGCAAAACGATACTGGACCTGTTTCTGGCTCGACACCCGAAGTGTCCGGAGATTATTCAATTGGCCGGCGAATACGGGGTAATCAAAACCAGCTATGAAACGGTTAAAGACGGCAATAACTGCATCCTGTGCGCTCTCTGTACCCGGATATGTGATCGTATGGGCTTCAAGGCGATATCTACCGTCGGGCGCGGACACGGCAAGGAGGTGGCTCCTCCCCTTCGTCAGGCCCCGGTGGATTGTGTCGGGTGTTTATCGTGCGCCAAGAACTGCCCGACGAATTTCATAGAATACAAGATTAAGGGTACAAAACTTACCATCTGGGATCGCACCTTTGAGCTTATGACCTGTGGCCAGTGCGGGAAGCCGACCATAACGAAGGAATTCGCCGAGCGGTTGAGCGCGGAGCGGAATATCCCGGTCGAGTATTTCTCGCTCTGTGATGATTGTCACCGCAAGGATCTGGCAACGACAATGGGCCGAATCGCTGTCTGGGAACGGGAGGCACAATCATGAAATACCGGTTTATGGTAACACCGAATTTGTGCACCGGATGCCGTACCTGTGAATTAGCCTGCTCGTTCACGCATGCCGTCGATGGTTTACGCGGCCAGACTCGAATATATCCTCTCGCCGGTGGGCATAAAGACCTGTGGGTCCCGGTGGTATGCCTTCAGTGCGACGACGCCTCCTGCGTGAAGTCGTGTCTGGTTGATGCTTTGCGCCGCAACCCACAGACCGGAGCTATCGAGCTTAACCAGGAGGTGTGCGTAAGGTGTATGGCCTGTGTGGCGGCCTGCCCGTTTGGTTGCGCGATTCTCGATGAACAGCACAACATCGTTGTCAAATGTGACCTGTGCAGTGGTGATCCGGCCTGCGCCCACTTCTGCCCCACCAAGGCTCTCGAGTGGAAGGCGGTCTTGCCGACTCAAAAAAGGGTTGCCGGATAAACGGTTCTCGTTCGTCCTTATGGTGGCGACGGTTCTTGTTGTCGAGGGAACCGAAGCCCTTTAAATTAGTCTTGACACTGTTGGCAATAATAAGCTAATTAAAGACTTAGCTTTCGCGTTACGGGCAACGGTCCTGATCCGCGGAAACAGCCAAATTCCGTCGGGTTGGAACTCAGAATTCGAACGAAACGTATTTAAAATATCTCGCAATCGGAGGCAGATATATGAGACTCAGTGACCGCGAACAAGACGGCGTGGTGATTTTGGAACCAAAGGGAAAGATCATGGGGGGGCCAGATGCGAGTCTACTGCACGATAAGCTTTACGAATTTATAGAGCAGAACAAAAAGCGGGTCGTAATCGACCTATCTCAGGTGGATTGGATGAACTCGACCGGGCTGGGCATTCTTATCTCCGGCTACACCACTCTTCGCAACACTGACGGCGAGCTCAAACTGGCCAATGTAACCGACAAGATCCAATCGCTGCTCACAATTACCAAACTGGTTACCGTTTTTGAGGCCTACGAGTCCGTTGACGAAGCTGTAAGGTCATTCAAGTAACCATGTTGTTTAGCTGAGAAGAAACATCACATTTTGGCAGGTAGGCCTCGCAGAGTCCTGCCTGTTTTTTTAGGAGAGCTTGCCCCAATGAAAAGACCAATCATATCTGGGGACACCATCACCATACCGTCAAGCCAGGAATACCTCACCGACGTAGATGTTTTTATTGAGGGTATTCTGCGGGGATACGGCGCTGACGAGTCGGTGATAGCCGACATCGCCATATCGGTATCCGAACTCGTCAATAACGCCATCTGCCACGGAAATAAATCCTCGGGCGAAAAGACGGTTCAGGTATCGATCGGACGCAATGGCGGTAAGGTATCGATCACCATTACCGATCAGGGAGGTGGTTTTGACCCCCATAATATCGAAGATCCCCTTGCGGACGAGAATTTACTAAAGGAGGCCGGCCGCGGGATATTTATTGTCCGAAACCTGATGGACAGCGTTGAATTCGGTGATGTTGCCGGCGGTACTGCCGTTACAATCACCAAGAGCCTTAACTAGAAAGTGAAAAGGCAATCGATTCAGAGATGAGTGTCGAGCTGCTTCAAACTCTTCTGTTCTTTTTGACCGGAGCGTTTTTGGTCTTTCTGGCCATAACGATCACCCGTGACAATTTCTCCAACCGGCTCAACCGTGTTACGGGAGCCATGTTGCTGTTTGCCGGTCTTGGACCAATCTTCATCGCTCTGGGCAAAATGGTCGATATTTCCATCACATCCCAGGCCAGTTTTGAAGACAGCGTTACTTACGGGCTTCACTACATATGGGAATTTTTCTTCCCGTCGCTTCTGCTGTTCTCATGGATTTTCCCGGTCGACCGCCTGAGAGATTTCAGGCATCCTCGCCTGCGTTATATCATA
The DNA here is from genome assembly GCA_040756055.1 of Candidatus Zixiibacteriota bacterium. Classification (NCBI taxonomy): domain Bacteria; kingdom Pseudomonadati; phylum Candidatus Zixiibacteriota; species Candidatus Zixiibacteriota bacterium. The sequence continues at coordinate 9,896 of JBFLZR010000003.1, read as the reverse complement.
TTCGTCCCGCAGCTACTTCACGTCCTGATCGTTCTATTTTTCAACGATCTGATTGATTTCCTCGGCAACATCAGAATCGACACGACCACCGAGGGTTTCTCCAGTCTTGTGCTGCAGCCGTTCGCGAAGGTGGTCTCGTGGTTGTATCTGCTGGTTAGTTACGTCAGGTCTTTTGACACCAATATTTTCGGGGTGGTGAGCACCATATATGTTTTGGCCGCGATTTATTTTCTCGAAACGGGGAAAAGATATGTTAACAACCCGCGGCTGCTCACCCAAACCAAAGTTGTGTTGTGGGGAACCCGTGCCGGTCTGGGGCTTCTGCTGGTAGCTCACCTCGGCCCGACTTTCCTGCCATATTCGATTCCGGACACCGCTAAATCGGTCCTGATGATTCTTGCCGTGGCCGCCGGTGCGGGGATATTGATTTTTGCCACGATACGATACCAGTTCCTCGACGTCCGCCTGATATTCCGCCAGTCATTCATATATTCAATCACCTCGGCCATTCTCGTCGGGTTGTACGTATTGCTCGTTGTCAAGTCGAAGCAGATGCTCGAACCCATATTCGGCGAACAGGCACAGGTAATCAGCTATGCTTTTATCATCCTGGTGCTTCTATTCTTCCAGCCGATAAACAACTGGATAGACGAGTTTATCCGTTCACTCTTCATTCGCACTCGCACCGACCATCGTAATGTAATTGAACGCTTTTCGCGTCAGGTGATTTCGCTGTTTGACCCCGTGCGCCTGCGCAACATAATTGAGGAAACCCTTAAGACGACTCTTCTGGTTGAGAAGGTTTATTTCGTCCTGTATGACGACCACGTCAGCGAATACGTGATGCTCCAGAGCGAGGACAACGCCAAGCGGGTAGTTGTGGCTCGCGATGATTTGATGTTGCGTGGTATAAATCTTTTGGACACGCCCACATATTTCCATTCGCTCAGTGATTATGCGGAGGGGTCAACTCTGGCGACCCTGCTCGAGGAGCGTTCGACCAAGCTCATTTTGCCGATGAAAGACGCTGATCACCTGCTCGGTTTCGTGGCGCTGACTGACAAGGCGGCGGGTTATACTTATTCATCCGAGGATATCAATCTTCTCGGTGTGCTGTCCAATCAGATGGTGACCGCGTTGACAAACGCGCGCCTCTATGTTGAGTCCCTGGAGCGCATTCGACTTCAAGAAGAAGTCACCATGGCGCGTCAGATTCAGCTCGATCTGTTGCCTTCGCGACCGCCGGAATTGAAGTGCGCCCGCATTTCGGCCCACTCAACGCCATCCAGAACCGTGGGAGGAGACTTTTTCGATTTCGTTAAGATCGATGAGAACCGTATCGGCATAGTCATCGCCGATGCTTCCGGCAAAGGGATGCCGGCGGCGTTGATGATCGCCCAAACGCAGGCGATTCTTCGAAGCGAAGTCTGCAACGGAAACGCCATTGATCTTGTATTAAGGAATATGAACCAGCAAATCGTCGATTCGTCGTCGGCCGAAAAATACGTCACTCTCTTCTACGGCGAGCTCGATACGGCGAGCGGCAGCTTCTGCTATGCCAACGCGGGCCACAATTATCCCATACTCGTGAAATCCGACGGCCAGATGCAGCTTCTTAAGTCGGGCGGACCGGTAATCGGCGCTCTTCCCATGATGCGCTATCAGTCGGACTCGGTTCAACTCGACTCAGATGACGTGCTTTTCTTCTTCACTGACGGGCTATCGGAAGCCATGAACGAAAAAGAGGAAGAATACACCGAGGATAGGATTCGTAAGTACGTGGTGGAGCACCGAGGCGACGACCCGCAGACCCTGATCGACGGTATACTGAAAGATGTCCGGTCGTTTGATCCCACTTATCCGCCGAAAGACGACACGACCATAATCGCTCTCAAAGTCAACAATGGATTTCAAGGCTATGCCCGACAAATATGACAATTTCGATGCTGAAAGACTTTTCAGACGCAAAGAGCAGATGTCCGGCTACACATTCTGTCCCCTCTGTGCCTTCAAATTGAGACCTGAAATGCTCGATGGTCGCCAGCGTCTGGTGTGTTCCGATAACGACTGCGATTTTGTTTTTTATCACAACCCGATCCCGGCGGCAGGCGTCATGATAGTCGAAGACGACAAGATCCTTCTGGTGCGACGAGCGCATCCACCCAGAGTAGACTGGTGGTGCATTCCGGCCGGATTTATGGAGTGGAACGAACACCCGGCGGAAACGGCCGTAAGAGAGGTGGAGGAAGAAACGGGATTAAAAGTCAGGCTGAAGTCATTTTTCGAGGTTTATTCCGGTAATGACGACCCCAGAAACAACGCGGTATTGATGCTGTATCTCGGGGAAGTTATCGGCGGTGAGATGCGTGCCTCCGATGACGCCTCTGAGGTACGATTCTTCAGCTTCAATGACCTTCCGGAAAAGATCGCCTTCGAGTCGCACATTCAGGCTCTCGCCGACTATACCGCCCGGTTTCGTCGATAGTCATATGAACTCATCTTTCGGCAAAAAGTTATTTCGTCTCTTTCTTCTTTTCGCGCTCATTCCGGCCACAGTTCTGGCTCTGACCGGCTATTTTCTCTCTTCAGAATCACGTCTGGCATCCGGCGGCGCCAAAGCCGCCAGGGTCACCGATCTGGCCGGATATTACAACGACTTTCTTTATGCGCGGATCAAGCTTCAACTGGAGAAATCAATGTGGACGGCCCGGGACACGGTCGGGGGGCTTGATTTTCTGCTGCGTTTTGACGATCCGGGGCACAAAATGCTCTTCTCCCGCACTCCGTTGTCAGATACGCTTATCGAAAAACTGGTAGCGTCGTCGCGCGACGTTTCCAGCGGAATAGTTTCTGACGGACAGACATATGTCCAGTTTTGTCGTTTTGATGAGGGTGATACTTTCAGTGTTCTCGGCGGAATCATACACGGTCCGGGGTACGCCGAACTTCTTCGGCAGGTGCAAACGAGCCAGTCTTCGGTAGCTATCGAACAAGACCTTATCTCCAACTATATCCTGTTCGCCGCATTAGTCCTTGTGGTGATAGGCATCATTACCGCCGTCGCGGCCTATTATTTCTCGGCGAGGATGTCTCAGAATCTGGCTTCTCCCCTGATCAGGCTCAGTGAAGCATCGAAGAAGATCGCGGCCGGTGATTTCGACCAGAGCATTACTACCACCGGTGCTGGCGAAATAGCGATGCTGGTGGAAAACTTCAACGCGATGGCCCGGCAGTTGAAAACCACCACCGCGCGCCTGGCTCAAACGGAACGCGTGGCGGCCTGGAGAAACATTGCCCGACGGTTCGCGCACGAACTGAAAAACCCGCTTCAACCCATAATGGTGTCATTATATCGCATCGAAAAAATCATGGAGGGTTCCGAGCACTACGAAAGGCTTCGGGAACCCCTAAAGGCCGCCTCCGAAGAGATAAAGCATCTCTCGCAACTCGCTGATCGATTCTCACAACTGGCGAAGCTTCCGCCCCCCAATCTGGAACGAGCGAGTCTCAATTCACTGCTGAGCACGACAGCCAAATTATATGAAGAAATGCTTTCGGGTTTTAACTTCCGGCTCGAACTCCCCACTGAAGATATCGTCGCCAAGGTTGACACGACCTATTTCCGCGAAGTCATGAATAACTTGCTGCAAAACTCGGTGGATGCCTCGACAGAAGGGGCAACCATTGTTCTGAAATTATCGGTGTCCGGTGACAAGGCAATAGTCGAGGTTCGTGATTGCGGCAAGGGCATGTCGGCGGAGATAATGGCATCGGCACGCATACCTTATTTCACGACAAAAGAAAAGGGCAGCGGTCTTGGGCTGGCCATTGTCGAGAAAGTAGTCAGCGAAATGTCGGGCGATCTGTCAATAGAATCGATCGTCGGTGCCGGTACCACCGTAAGGGTGAGCATACCGCTCGGGAGGAGCGATGGCTGACAGGATTCTAATCGTCGATGACGAGCCCAATATAACCCTTTCATTCAGCTCACTTTTGCGCGATGAGGGTTATGCTTGTGATACCGCAGCCACAGCCGAAGAAGCGTTCAGTGCCATAGGAAAAGACTCGTACGCTCTGGTGCTGCTCGATTTGAATCTGCCGGGTAAGTCAGGCATCGATTTGCTGCGTGACATCAAAGATAACCCTCATTGTCCGCTGGTGCTCGTAATTTCCGGGCAGACCGACATTCCAACCGCGCTGAAAGCGGTAAAACTGGGCGCCATTGATTATCTGGAGAAACCGGTTTCACCGGAGCGGCTTGTTTCATCGGTTCGATCTCTATTGATGCTGGCAGCCGCTCAACGGCAGCGCAATATCATGGTTGATGACCTCGATGCTCACACGAGAATTGTCGGGGATTCCCGGATAGTAAAAAAACTGCGGGACTTGATCTCGCGAGTGGCCTCGTCCGACGCCACCGTCCTTGTCACCGGCGAGAACGGAACCGGCAAGGAACTCGTGGCCGCCAGGATATTTCTCGAAAGCGTTCGCCGCGATAAGCCATACGTGAAGGTTAACTGTCCCGGAGTTCCGGCGACTCTCTTCGAGTCGGAGCTCTTCGGGCACAAAAAGGGGTCGTTCACGGGCGCGGTCAGAGACTATCCGGGCAAATTCGTCATGGCTGATGGCGGCACGCTGTTCCTTGACGAAATCGGGGATCTTCCCCTGGAATGTCAGGCAAAGTTACTTAGAGTACTTGAAACAGGCGAGGTGGAAACACTTGGTTCAACGGATAGAAAAAAGGTGAACGTGCGCGTCATCTGCGCCACCAACCGCAATCTCGCTGAGCTGATCGCGAAAGGGATGTTTCGCGAAGACCTTTATTACCGAATATCGGTCCTAATAATTGAAGTGCCGGCCTTGCGCGAGCGGGTGGACGATATTCCGGCTCTTGTGGGAGAGTTCCTTCGGCGGTTTGATCCCGGTGGCACAAAGCGACTTTCGACTGAGGCGATAGCATTTCTCACGACACTGGAATACCCGGGCAATATTCGCCAGTTGAAAAACATAATCGAGCGACTGACCATACTGTGCACCGGACCGGAGATCGCTCTGGAGGATGTGATAACCCGCTCATCATTAAGACGTCCACCGGTCAGGTTTGACGATGAGTTGTCGCTTGCAGACAGTCTCGGACGCTTCGAGAGGCAGTTGATAGAACAGACGCTTCGTGAGCAGAACTGGAATATCTCGGCTGCCGCTCGCAGATTGGGCGTGGATAGGGCCAATCTTTCGCGCAAGATTAAAGAACTCGGCCTCAAAAAGGATTGAACCGTTTTTGTGTCAGGGTGTGTATTTCTAACACGGTCAACTGCCGACGGAATTGGTAACCAATTGATAATTCACAACTTGACTTTGCGGCACGGTATTTGTTTTCTACCATTGTAAAACGGAGGATAAAATGAGAAATACATTCGTGGTGATTGCGTTAATGTCGGCTCTGATTCTTCTGGCAGCTTCGCCAATGTTTGCCGTTGACTACAAGGACTATAAGATAACCCGGCTTTCTGAAGAGTACTTTGAGATCAGTTATGACAAAGAGAATGTCACAATCCGGGCGTTTGATGGAGACGAGTTGACTACGCTGGCAGTCTCTCGCGGCAGCCTGAAGTCTGATAAGAACACTATTGTGTCTGAGAAGACCGTATTGTTCGATGAAGCAAGCCTGGTGCTGGGCGGCAAGCGCTACCTGTATGAGAAGATTTCCGACTGCCGAATCACCGAGGACGGCAACACGGTAACGGTGACATTTTATTCTCGCAGGTCTGATTCGACCAGGGTAACAGAGTTCCGTAGCGGAAATCTTATCGCGATTAGCGGATCGGTTACCGTGGAAGAAGGCGACTTTATCAGGGGCATCATATTTTCGCTCGCTGGTAATATTGAAATTTACGGTGAGGTCAACAAAGATATCGTTTCGATTCTCGGGGATATTTATGTCGGCCCGAAAGCGACGGCCCGTGGGGATATCGCCACTGTCAAGGGTCGTATCGATGTTGCCGGAGAGGCTTCGGTGTATGGTGAGACCTTTGAGGTCGACCGGCGCGGTATAAAGCGCATCTGGCGTTTCGAACGTGACGCAAGCGACTTCAATCCCCTCGTTAATATTTCATATGACCGTGTTGACGGCCTGGGGCTTTACGGCGGAGTCTCATACAAAGATCCTGATTCCCTTCTCCCCAGCGTTACCGCCGAGATCGGCTATGGATTCAACTCGGAAAGATGGCGTTATCGTTTTGATGCCGAGCAGGCGCTTCTTCGCGACCCGGCAATCATGGTCGGCGGCTCTCTGTATCGGCGGCTGGCTACAGATGATTCGTGGCTGCTGGGCACCCTCGAGAACACCACCTTCGCGCTTCTGGCCACCGAAGACTTCCGCGACTATTATGAAGCTGAGGGCGGCACGTTATATTTGAAATCGCATCCGGTTAAACATCTCACGCTCCTTACCGGATACCGCTTTGAGGACACCAAATGGCTCGACGCCCGGCGCCATCTTTGGTCGCTGTTCGGCGGCAGCAAACTTTTCCCGGAGAACTTCTCCACCGTATCTGAACCATTTCGAACGGCGGGCATTAGTGAAATAGACTCCACTTCAAACGGCAGTTGGTATTCTTCCGTGATCTGGGACACGCGCGATGACGAAGAACCTTTTGACCACTCCGCGTGGTACGCTACCGCGGACCTGGAATGGTCATCCGACAATTTCAATTCCGATTTTGATTATCGCCGGTACACTTTGGGGTTGCGACGTTATCAGAAAATTAACCGGTACGCGATGGTCATATCACGCGTCATGTACGGCGGCAGCGATGGATATCTTCCCATGTACAAGAGATTTTTCCTGGGTGGCCTGGGAACCCTGCAGGGGTATGATCACAAGGGATTCATGGGCACGCGATTCTGGATGGCCAATCTCGAGTATCGACTCAGGTTCCCACGGGTCGAGACAGCGCTGGCCTTGTTCTGGGATGCCGGCCAGATCGCCAATGAAACGAAGCTAAGCGGTGAAATCGACGTAAAGCACGATCTGGGGGTGGCCGTTTATTTCGAGGATGACTTCCGGATCAGTCTGGCCAAAAGACTGGATCGTTCGTACGATGACAACCCGATATTTTATGTGCGCCTGGATCATGTTTTCTGATCCGCGCGGCCACCGGTAAGGGCGGCGATGAGCAGCAGGTTTTGTTTATTGGCAATCGCTCTGGTTCTTATGCTTGCTTCCGTGGCACGGACGCAGACATCGGAGCCGGATGTCATTAACTTTGATATTTTCGACAACAACGGCGGGATGACAGTCTGGCTTAATCTGTCTCCGCTGATATCATCTCGAAGGATTGATTTGATGCGGGAGGGCGTTGATCACGCCATTGAGTATACAATCTCGCTGCATCGTCCCAAAAAGTTCTGGGGGTCCAGGGAAATTTCCGAGGTCACAGGTGTTAACAAGTTCGGCTATCGTATCGTTACCGAAGATTACTTCTTTTCTGACCTTTCCACAGACAGCGTTGTTGAGCGCAATTTTCTTTCCCTGGCGAGGCTGCACCAGTTCATGGTTGATTCCATAAACATAGGACTTGCGGTCATTGACTCACTCGAGCGGGGCAAAAGCTATTTTGTCGAGATCGCTGTGACGTGTATCTCGCTGACCGGGCTGAATCTTGCTGATATCGAGCGGGCTGATACGACCGGTGAGTCCCCCATCAGGTGGCTTTTCAGGGGTTTTCTCGACCTGACCGATTTCGGCCGCGAAGACTGGAAAGTCAAGTCGCGCGACTTCTTGTTGTCTGAAATCACACCCCGCCAGTAACAACTCGACCACTGCGAGACAGTTTGGTTAAATCTAGCCGGCTTTTCTACCGATATATAACTAAGGCATTTTCCGGGAGAAGAGCACAGCTATGCGCAAAACTGAGGAAAAAAGCGGGGCGGCGAAAAAGGCAACAGTCGCTCATTCTCGGCAAGACGACACTCTACCGGCCGCGGATCATGCGGAAGCCGGTCTTCTGAGCGATATTATCAGCAGGACTCCGGTCGGCATCATCGCGATAGACAGTCATTGTCAGGTTGTGGCGATTAATTCCGCCGCGTTGGAAGTACTTGATATCAACCGGGACCGCGTGAGCCTGGTATCACGGGGAACCACGCCGACAATTTTCTGTGACCTTCTGCCTGAGAAAGAGCAGTCTCGCTGGCAGTACATGATCAATATCGCCCTGTCCACGCAGGAGGATTATTCTCATGACAGGTATTACCACAACACCGGCTACGTGGAAAAAGTGATATCCATCAGGATGTCGCCGCTCAAGGGCGTCGATTGCGGCGGGCTGGTTATAACAGTCGAGGACATCACGGATAAAGTCCTCATGGAGAAATATCTTGTACTTTCGGAAAAACTCGCGGCCAAAGGAGAGGTAGCATCTTCGGTAGCCCGAGAACTCGAGGAGTACCTTCGCGGGGCCAGCCGCGGGAGTGAAGACGCCGAACGGGAAATCGAAGGCAAGAAATACGCTAAGGCCAAAGACAGCATTCAAAAGGTTACCGAGAACATCGTCAGAATCAGGCAGTTCGTGGACAGTCTTATTGATTTCTCCGAGCCCGGTCCGGATTATATCAGCTATGATATCAAACACTTGATAGAAGACCTGTTATTCTCGCTGAGGATGCAGCCGGGGTTTAAGAAAACACATTTCACTATCGAAATGAGCCAGGAGATTCCCAACCTCGAAATGGATGTGGGTCAGATTCAACGGGTTCTACTCAACATTTTGAACAACTGCGCCGATGCGATCGAAGAAAAGGCAGTCGAGTATCAGGCCGAAGGACAGGAGCTTAAGAGGGAAATAGAGATAAGAGCATCTTACGATAAGCTTAGAGAAAAGGTGACAGTCGAAATATCCGACAACGGGGTGGGTATGACCGAGGAGACAATGGGCAAGATTTTCAATATGCATTTCTCGACCAAGAAGAGCGGTCACGGTCTGGGTCTGTATCACGCCAAAAGGATAGTCAAGCAGCATCGCGGCGACCTTGTCGCCAGCTCGGTATACTCTGAAGGAACCACGATAGCCCTTACTCTTCCACGTTTCCAGCCGAAGAAGAAATAGAAACGAGTTCTCGTAATGAAATAAGAAAAGGCAGCCATTGAGGCTGCCTCTCTTTTTTGCATCCGATAGGGCTCAGGGCTCAACGCCCCTGTTGTGCAAAAAACTTATCCGGTTCCGTACTTTGACGGAATGATACGAGCTTCAAGCTCTTCCAGTGTCAATTCGTAGACCATCTTAAACCTCCGGAAAGTGTTTATTGCCGTGGTTATCCGGGAACCTTAATTAACTTCGTCCGACTACCCTATTTGTTCACAGTCGGATTTCTTACCGGGAGAGATGTTTTCGACGAGAAAAGAAAAAGGGCAAGAGTGATGATCCTGCCCTTGGAATTTACAGTAAAGGCTAAGGTGCCTCTGTGCCCGGTATCTCAACCAGCGCCGTACTTGGACGGGATGATACGAGCTTCCAACTCTTCCAAAGTCAGTTCGTAAACCATTCCAAAACCTCCTAGTAATGTTTACTAGCGTGAACGTCGAGCGGCTGCGTAGCCGATTTGCTCTTTTCACTTAGCCTATTTGACTTCGAGCCGCTTTCTTACAGAGTTTGTTGCACTCATCAGGCTTTTTCACCGACTCCCTGCCACAAAAAAAGGCAGGATGATAATCCTGCCTTGAAGCTTTCATTCGCCGGTCCTTAAGACCGCCGGCAACTTAGCCGTCGGCGCCGTACTTGGACGGAGCGACGCGGGCTTCCAGCTCTTCCAACTTCAGTTCGTATACCATCTCAAAACCTCCTGAAACTGTTTATTTTCTGCTTTCACCAGTCATATTTGCCAGGCCATTGAATTCT